>JAFYZV010000164.1 GCA_017548525.1 Prevotella sp. | reverse complement strand
CCAAATCTTTGTATTGAGAATATGTAAGCACAAAAATAATAATAGACTTCCAAAACCGATTGATTCAAAAGTGGTAAAAACTATGTTCTGGTATATCATTGAACGGCTTCAGCGTCCTTGGGCTGAAATAGAAAAGAAATTAACGACTTATGGTACTATTATCTAACTTTAACAATTCATTAACGAAGAATTATTATTCATCTTATCAAGATTGACAATAGAATAGATAACCCGCTGATTATCAGTAGAAATACTAAAGAACAGCGGGTTTAATGTTCCCGAAATGTACCAAACAAACCATAAAGGGAACATTAAATATAAAAGCATTTTGCGCATGAAATAAACATTTTTAAAATATCTCTCCCATTATATGTTTTATAGTGGGATTTTTTGTATCTTTGTTCCTTGACCGCTAACAAACTAACGGTATTAAATACTATTTTAATGAACGAAAAACCCAATTCTTTGGGCGGGGGTGCTTTGCATCCTCGCGTGAACAGAAAAGCCTTTTCTTCGAGAAGGGCAAGCTTTTAACCTCGATTCCTTCAGCGATATGCTAAAGGGGAAAAGTGCCATTCCCGAGGGTCGTTATCCCGTGGTGATTACCTATTCGCCCAAGTTCGAGAAATGGTTGCCGTTGCTGCTCGGTGTACCGATGTTTGAGGGCATTCGCATCCATGCTGGTAATTCGGTACAGGACACGGAGGGTTGCATCCTCGTGGGCGAGAACAAGACCGTGGGGCATGTGTGGAACTCCAATACGTGGGTGCATCGCCTGAAGCAGAAGATTGTCGAGGCGAAAGACCGTGGCGAGGGTGTCTGGATTACCGTTAGGTGAACGTTTGGGACATGACCGTTAGGTGGGTAGGATGGTAGGATGTCGGTCAAAGTATGCTCTCCTTATTAGGGTGTGGGTGGGTGGAAAGAGAGCATGAAAAGGAAAATAATGAAAAAAAACAGGAAAAAATTTGCCGTATCAAAAAAAAACGTTACCTTTGCATCCGCATTTAGAGAAATGCCTATAGGAAATGCGGAAATAGCTCAGTTGGTAGAGCACAACCTTGCCAAGGTTGGGGTCGCGGGTCCGAGTCCCGTTTTCCGCTCCACATTCTGAATAAATAACCATGAGCCCAGGTGGCGGAATTGGTAGACGCGCACGTTTCAGGTGCGTGTGCCGAGAGGTGTGCAGGTTCGAGTCCTGTTCTGGGCACCATTTTATTCGGAATCCATTTTGTTGGAGAGGTGGCGGAATTGGTAGACGCGCTACTTTGAGGGGGTAGTGTCAATTGTGACGTGGGAGTTCGAGTCTCCTCCTCTTCACACAAAAACGATATTTGTTGCGGAAATAGCTCAGTTGGTAGAGCACAACCTTGCCAAGGTTGGGGTCGCGGGTCCGAGTCCCGTTTTCCGCTCTTATTTTTCTCATTTAGTCGAAAAACAAACCACTCCATGAATTTATACATTAGATATTTCAACAAAGAAATACTGGTTAAGAGTGTAGATGAAGCATTGGATTTTTTGCGTTCCATCCCCGAGATAGGATTGAGCCAAAGCCTTGAGGAAGACATCCGCGAGTATGCGGAGAGCGACGTGATGTTCCCCAAGCGTTATAAGATTCGCCAACGTGTTTATTTTATTGTCATCAAGACGACGGCAGAGAGCATGGTCGATTTCAAGATGAAGAAGGGTGTGCGCCCCCCCGTGCAAGACAATCCCTCTGGCGAGAAACGTGAGGCTCCCATTGTTTCCGCGAATAAGCTCAATGAGTTGCGTCCTGGTTGGTATGAGGGTGCGCTCGACTTCAAGCGTGTGGTGATGGTTCCTTCCACGGGTAAGCATGAATATCGTGACACGCGGTTTGTGGTGCAATGCAAGGCTGACTCTGGGATGGATTGCTATAACCGTATCGTGGAGCATCTTCGTGGCAGGGTGGATCGTCGGTCACAATTCCCCTCGGCGAAGGGTAAGAATTTCCGTTTCAAATATTTAGGCATGTGGAAATGATGCCTTGACCTTAGATGTATTGGCTATGAACAAAGTGATGCTTATCGGAAATGTGGGGCAGGAGCCTGAGGTTCGCTATTATGATGCTGACCAAGCATACGCACGGGTGAGACTCGCTACGACTGAGCGTGGCAAGACGCTCCAGAACGGTACGCAAGTGCCTGACCGCACCGATTGGCACAATCTCCTTTTCAACAAGAATTTGGCAAAGGTCGTGGAACGTTATGTTCACACGGGCGACAAGTTGTATGTGGAGGGTCGCATCCGTTACCGCTCATACGATGACAAGAAAGGGCAGCGGCGATATTATACGGAGATTGACGTGGAAAACATGGAGATATTATCTTCCAAGCCTACGCAACCCAACAATAGCGGAAACATGGCATCGGAGCCATTTGACCAGCCCTCGTCGGGAACAGGTGACGAAGGCAAGTTACCCTTTTAATGATTGACGTTGTGGATTTCCAAAGCATCATCTCCGCATTCACCGACGTTTACATACAAATGCCCACCTTCGGGGTGTATTTTGCCATTGGGCTGACATGCTTGCTTTTGGTGTTGTCGGGATTAGCCAGTGGCTCGGAGATAGCCTTTTTCAGCTTGTCGCCAACCGACATCGCCGAGCTTGACCCAGAGAGAAACGCAGCTGACCGCAATATCCAGATGCTTCGCGACGATAGCGAGCGCACCCTTGCCACGATTTTGATTGCCAATAATTTTGTCAACGTCACCATCATCATGCTTTGCAATTATGTGTTTGGGTCGATAGTGCATTTCGGTCCCAAGGCATATTGGTTAGAGTTTTTGTGTGTGACGGTGTTGTTGACGTTCCTCCTCTTGCTCTTTGGCGAGATCATGCCCAAGGTGTATAGCCGCCAAAAGCCCCTTCGCTTCTGCCGATGGGTGGTGAGTGGTATCTTGTTTTTGCGCAAGATGTTTTGGCCATTAGAGAATCTTCTTTTGCGTAGTGAGGTCTTAGCGGAGAAGGTGGTGCAAAAGGAGGGTCACGTATTGAGCGTTGACGAATTGGAACAAGCCTTGGAACTGACCGACAAGGAGGACATCAAGGATGAGAAGAGCATCCTCCAGGGCATCATCCGCTTTGGTGATGAGACGGCGAGCGAGGTGATGACCAGTAGGCAAGACATCGTGGATCTCGACATTCGCTCTTCTTTCAAGGATGTGCTGAAATGTGTTGTCGAGAACAATTATAGCCGCATTCCCGTTTACCAAGATAATACCGACCATATTCGTGGCATCTTATATATCAAGGATTTGTTACCTCATCTTTCCAAGCCCTCTACGTTTAGGTGGCAGAGTTTGATTAGGCCTCCTTACTTCGTTCCCGAAACCAAGAAGATAGATGACCTCCTCCGCGAGTTTCAGGAGAACAAGGTGCATATCGCCATTGTCGTGGATGAGTTTGGCGGAACGAGCGGATTGATAACCCTTGAAGACATCTTGGAGGAAATTGTGGGTGAGATCAATGATGAGTTTGATGAGGAGGAGAAGTCTTATTCCAAACTCAATTACAACACTTTTGTCTTTGAGGGAAAAACCTTGTTGAGCGACTTCTGCAAGATACTTAACGTCGATAGCGATGAGTTCTCGGAGGTGGAGGGAGATGCCGACTCGTTGGCGGGATTGCTATTGGAATTGAAGGGCGACTTCCCAAGTATTCATGAGAAGATAGACTATAAGAATTACACTTTCGAGGTGATGGGTGTGGAAGAGCGTCGTATTAGCCGAATCAAGGTTATCGTCCATGAGAATAGAACTGCTGTTACCCCATCAGAAAACTAAATGCCAGCAATATTTATAGACAAGATTCATGCTGATACCCATTTGGGGTGTTGGAAGGTGGAGGAGACGTATGATGAACTCATTTCTCGCTATGGGCATTTGGAAGGTGTCGTTTCCCGTTATAAGAACATTAACCGTAGGAGGGATAAGCTATGTATCTATGCCTTGTTGTACCAGATGACGGGCGACACATCGCTCATCATCACCCACAATGATGATGGAAAGCCATTCATCGAGGGATGGAACATCAGCGTGAGCGATACCAAAGGCTATATTGCCGTGATGATTTCACGGAATGAGAGGGTAGGGGTGGATATTGAATACGTGAGCGACCGCATCTCCAAGATTGCCAATAGGTTTATCCGTGATGACGAGGAGGCGGATAGCATTGGCAAGCAATTGGTTCATTGGTGCGCCAAAGAAGCCGTCTACAAACTTTTCTCCGAGCATCATTTGGGTTACTTTGACATGCGCTTGTTGCCTTTCCCCTTGCAATCTTCAGGGGAATTTATTGTGGAAATCGCTAAGATTTCCCAAAAGACCAACGTCTCTTATCGTATCAATGACCATTTTGCACTCACTTGGTGCGAGTGTTAGCTTGTGTTAAGTGGAAAATTTTATGGGCAAAGGATGTCGAATTTATTTTTTTAATCACAACTTTTTAATATCCTCAATACTCATACCTGTAATCTCGGCAATGTCCTCAATGGCAAATCCCTTGGCTTTCATCTTGTAAGCGGTTGCATATAGCTTGTCAGAAACTTCTTTTAGTTGTTCCCTTGTTCGTCGCAAGTCATTGGCAATCGTCTTGTCGCGGCTCACCCTGTCCCAGAACATGTCATAACCGATGAGTTGTTCACGGGTGAATGCCGACTCCTCAACCAGTTGGAGTGCCTTGCTGATTTCTGGATTATCCAGCAGTTCTTGCGGAGCGACCTCCGTGTATGCGTTTATTTCCGTTAGGAAACGGAGCCAAAGCACCTGCATCTTTTTCTCGGAAAAAGACTGTGGCTTGAATTTCTTCAGTTCGACAAAGACAAGGTGGAAACCGTCGATGACTTTCTTTGTGTCCTTATCATGTACGAGATGATAATAATGATAGTAATCCTCCATCTCTGGCTCGAAGATGTCATCAATTAGGTTGAGCGAATAGACGGGTTGTAAGTCCTCATAGAGTCCCCCTTGTTTGAGTTGGCTCACATATACTTTCGACGAGTTGAAAAGTACACGTTGCATGAAGTTATTTGACCAATACATCTGCATCTCCACGATAAACTGCCTTTTATCCTTGGTCTCGCAGTACACGTCAACAATGCTGTCCTTGCCTTCCTCTGTTCTGGGTACTCTCTCTGGCGAGAGATAGTGGATATCCGTGATTTCCTTGCCCGTCTCTATTGGAAGCAGGGCATTGAGCAGACTCATCACCAAGTCGGGATGCTCACCAAAAATCTTCTTGAAAGTCAGGTCTGCCTT
>JAFYZV010000163.1 GCA_017548525.1 Prevotella sp. | reverse complement strand
GCATTGACATCAAGACTGACGGCGTAAGTGGAACAGCGAGAAGAACCCTATTCCTGACCGAAGAGCAGAAGATAATCCAGCCACTTTTCGACTTAGAGAAACTCGTGAGCCATTTTGGGTGACGCATCGACGAAGTCAGGACGTAGAATGAAGAACCGTAAACACACGATTCTTCATTCTTCATTTATCTACCTAATGGTATAGCGAATATCAATCTTGATTGAGCACTATCTCAACCAATGCCACCACATCTGAAATATTGATTGTACCATCGCCGTTCACATCGGCAGCGGCATAGATGAATGGGTCAGGATTCTTCTCCAACACATAGTTGGTGAGTAAAACAACATCGGTGATATTGACAAGACCGTCGCCATTGACATCGCCCAACAACACTTCCACTTTACCTAAACGGAAATAACCTTGTTTCCATCTAAAGAAATCACCCGATGTGTCAACGCCAAAATCGAAGCCTTCAGGGGCAAAGATCTCACAAGGAGAGTCTGCCGTGCCAATACCCGAGCATCCATTCGTTGCCAACATGTCCATACTTTCGTGAATGCGTAAACTGGTCAGCCCCTTGCATCCATAGAGGATGTTTGCAAAATTGGTTGCATTGGTCATGTCAAGATGACTCAAATCGAGACTTGTCAATAAGCCACAATTATAGAACATCTGTGCCATGTTGGTAACATTCGTCGTGTTCAAGTAGGTCAATCCTTCGATACTCGTTAGATTTGCCATTCCCGAGAACCAACGATAAGTGGACGTAGGACGGGCATTGGCGAAAGAAGCATCAAAGTCCACCTCGGTAATTGAAGCATTCGATGCACTCCAGGCTGGATTGCTTGTGGTGTTCATCGCCATAGGAGCGACATCACGATTCCAAGGCTGGTCATCGTAATAGAATGTCAACTTGTCATCCAACAGGGTTGCATATGCAATCTGAGTACCTGGCAAATAGAATGTACCCGAATTCCACTTAAAGGACAAGTTGGAGGAATCCACACCAAAGTCAAAGCCTTCTGGGGCATAAATCAGACATGGAGCGGTGGTTGTCCCTATTCCACCACATACACTTGTATATGCTGTTAGCCCTGTCATTCCCTCGGAAATATGCAGTTCTTTCAACCCCTTACAATTATATAACATGGATGCGGCATTCGTCACATGGCTCATATTAAAGCCACTCAAGTCAAGACTGGTCAAGCCTGTACATCCATAGAACATCTTTTCCATGTTTTCGGTATTTGATGTGTCCAAGTTTTCCAAACCTTCAATATCTGCCAAGTTAATCATTCCTGTAAACCACTGGTAAGTAGAAATGGGACTTGTCGCTGCAAAGGACTCATCAAATACCACTCTTGTTACAGACTCCCGTACACTATACCAACTTGGTGAACCAGAAGTGTTGATACGATATTTCATCTCAGGACGCTCCCATGGATTCTCATCATAATAAAACGTCAATGTGTCATCAACCAATGTGGTGTATGTCAATGTTGTACCATAGAGGAAGAAATAACCATTATTCCACTTGAAATACAAGGCAGAAGTGTCAACATCCGCACCAAAGCCAAAGCCATCGGGAGCATAAAGGATACAAGGAGCTGCGGCACTGCCAACGGCATTACATGCGGAAGTATAGACTCCCGTCATGGTAGCGGGGATATACAAACTCTTCAAGCCATTGCAATTACTGAGCAGATAATTGGCACTCGTTACGTTAGACATGTCGAATGAGCTAATGTCAAGGCTTGTTAATCCACTACAACCTGAGAACATGCTATTCATCGTAGTCACATCAGCAGTGTTAAACTTACTCACATTCAGGCTTTCCAAGCTACTGCAACCATTGAACATATTATTCATGGTGGTCACATTGGAAGTGTTGAGCTTATCCAAATCAAGACTCGTAAGCTGGCTACAATTATAGAACATTGCTTCCATGGTCGTGACGTTAGACGTGTTCAAGTATTCCAATCCCTTGATTTCCGTAAGGTTGGTCATGCCATAAAACCATCGATAGGTACTTGTCGGACTCACTTCTGCAAAGGATGGGTCAAACTCTGCGGTAATAACTTCCGTATTGGAAGAATACCAAGCAGGGGAATTAGTTGTATTAAGAGTCATTGGAGTCGTTCCGTATGACCAAAGTTGGTCATCATAATAGAAAGACAATGTTCCATCTTTGAGGATGGCGTATGGTGTCTTTGTGCCTACCAAATAGAAATAACCATAGTACCACCTGAAATACAACGCAGATGTTTCCACGCCAAAATCATAGCCTTCGGGGGCATAGACCATACAGGGAGACGTGGACGAACCGATACCATTGCAACCGTATGTCCCTAAATCAGGAACCCCCATGGGAATGTACAGGCTTTTCAAACTGGTACAAGTTGTCAGCATATTTGATGCCGATGATACATGAGACATGTCGAATGACCTCAAGTCAAGACTCGTTAACCCACTACAACCATAAAACATTGTATTCATTTCAGTCACATTCGTTGTATTGAAATGACTCACGTCAAGGTTTGTCAAACCACTGCAACCTGAGAACATCGACCTCATGGACGTCACTTGAGAAGTATTGAAATGGCTCACATCAAGACTCTCCAATGCACTACACCCAGTAAACATGCAATACATTGATTTTACTTCAGAGGTGTTAAGATTCTCAATGCCAACAACATTCTTCAAGTTTGCTTGATTATAGAACCAATAGGCTGTGGTTTGGGGACGTGCATCGGCAAATGAGCTGTCAAAGACGACATCGGTAATGGTGTTAATGGTATACCACGATGAATAATAATTTCCTTGATTCATCTCATAGAGAGTACCATTACGAGTGTCCTTCTTCGTGTCATGATAGAAAGAGAGGGTTTTCCCATCTGTTGACAAAACAGCATAGGTACTCTCCTCAAATGGCTGGATATTGATAACAGCATACTTTTTCTGATTGTAATCATAGGTTGAAGGATTCAAGGCTGTCATGGCATACCATCCATCGCAAAAGCCACCCCATCCCCAGTTAAAATGATAAGTATCATTACTGGCATCATATCCATCACAAATGAAAGCATGGCTACCATTGCCACTACCACTAATAATCACAGGCTTTCCGTCTAATAATTGTTCATATACCATATCATCCCATTCCGATGCGGTATAATTCTCCTCCTTGACCATAGACATTCCTATATTGTAGCCAAAGTTGTATTTGAGCGCATGAACGCACTTTCCAAGACTTCCACTTGTGCCATTCGCATCGAAGTCTGCTTGTATGGCCTGACCACAATAGCGGAACAATTGGGAAACGGCAGCCTTGCTTGCAGTAGTCGTGGGTGTGTCATCTGTCATATTTGCCCAATCGAAAGCATCAAGGGCATCAAGGGCACTAACATAATACCCATTCTTTTCGGTGGTGTAGGCATCCAAAGCCTTTGAGCCACATGAGAAGGTCTTGCCATCCTTGCCCTTTGTCGCCCAGAAATAAGTCATCTGCGCCAAGACCGTTGCCATGCATCCTGTCAAGCATCGTGTCCCATTGAAGATACATTGATCATTAAATGGGGCATTTTGATTCCATGTAGAGGAAAGCATGTAATCGATGTTGGTGCGGATTTTCTTGGGAGTCACCCGCAAAGCACTTGTCCCAGCTGGGTTGGACTTTGCCCAACTAATTTGTACCGCATAGCCATCGAGCAACGCCTTGATGTTTGTCGGGATGTTACCAGCATCAATACTACCCTTGTCGCAATAGCCGAGAATAGGCACTGCCACATCATCACCCGACACGATGACAAAGCCATTGTCATCGCCAATGTTAAAAGCATACAACGCCGCATCCTCATCGCCACTTGCAACAGATGTTGATGGGGCTTTCATGACATAGGCAAGCATGAGAGGCTGTTTTCCCTTGACGCGCCTTGCCTTATTAGAGGTGAAAAACTCCTGTGCTTTCTGCTTGGCATCATCCACCGTGATGGGGTTTGCCAATACGACATTACCCAACAATGCCCATACCATTGCCAG
>JAFYZV010000162.1 GCA_017548525.1 Prevotella sp. | reverse complement strand
TCTTTCCACTTATCGTATGCCTTTGCATGGATTTGCTTCTGTTGGTCCATATAAGATAGTTTTTTCTCATCTACATCGTGAATCCCATCAGAGATGATAGTAGAATCTGGAATAATGACTCCGGCAACCAATTTATGATGCCAACCTTCAAACTCCATTCCTAAAGATAGGGTGAGGTAAGCATTGTCTATCTGTGAGTAAAGTTGGGGAGTTTCCCTCATTCTGTCCAAAAACAATGGGTCGGTGATTGGGAAGTCGTAATTTGTCCCGAAATATGTAAAACTCATTCGATATTTTGACTTTTCCCTCGTTTCGTCAATATACGTCTGTATGTTCTCGGGATGTATCAACATCAATGAATAGTTGAGTCCCGTAAGCATTTGGGTTGATAAGGCTCTGCCTCGATTGTGGAAAATGGCTTGATGGATGGAGTCAGTCAAACGGTTTAACACCTCAGTCTTATTAGGAAAATCATAATGGCAATGGTTGATTTGCGAGAAATATACGTCTTCCGTATGCGCATTGTGGGGACAGGGTTGCACATCGACCAATTGGATGACCGATAATAGTTTGACATCATGGGCTATGTGGTTGGGAATCTCACCGTATGGCGTGTTTGCTATTGGTCGAATCCATTTTGGCGTACCCTCTTGGTTGCGTATCATTTTCCACTTCCCATTGGCTTTCTTGGCAATCTCTATACCCGCAACACATCTCCCTCCCCTTTTGTAGGAGTTGGCCAAGCAGATGAAGAATTTATCCATGTGACAAGTTAAATCAGATGAATGATATTTACTTCTTCTACGGAGTGTGCCCTCATATATTCGGCTAATAGCCGTCGGTGGCAATTCTCAGGAGTTTCTTCACTACAAAGGAAACACGATCCATCAAAGGGTTTTATACCATGTTTACGTAGTATATCCCTTTCTTTGAGTATGTTTGTGTAGATACGTTCATACTCTTCCCATGTCACTTCTTGCTTGTGCCATTTGTCAAGCAAGTCTTTTGTGGGGGCAAAGTCTGTAATATGCCGATAAGGTATGTGGCATATTTCTTTTGTGAAGAACTCTAAGTCTTTCCCTTTTGCAAAGCCCGCCAATTGGCTGCTATTGCTAATGCGAACATCCACCAATTGCTTTACATGATTGTTGCGTAGCAGATTGAAGAATTGTTCTGCGCTTTTCTTTGTGAATCCGATAGTATAGATTGTAGTCATGTCAATATATTTGGTTTAATTCTAATTGCGGTATATATCCTATTTCCTTGTTTTTCAGCCGATAAGCATCGCGACGTTGTTCTTCTTCTTTATATGTGCCAAAAAGTTGGTCTACCTCTGGGAGAAGGTGCTTCTTGGAATGGAGATATTCTTCTATCATCAATTTCTCTAATGAGGCGTGCGATGCCAGTTTGCCATCTTTCAGTATGTGGAGAACATTCTGTCCCATTTCATGAAAAAAACGTGAAACGAGAGAAAAACGATGGCATTCCAAGGGATTGGCTTCTGAACACATAAGCGAGATGTGAAAGCCTTTCTCTTGACCTCTCGTGAGTCTTTTCGTGCCTTGAATGAATAATGGAGACTTGGCAACCAACTCAAAATCTACTTGCCCCTTGTCATTGAGGCAATCTGTTCGCCTTGCCCCAAATTCGTCTCCAAAGTGAAGGTATTGTATGTTGTTGGCTTTTAAGAACCATTTGAGGTTTTCAAGATTGAATTGAGGGGTGTATTTGCTGGCGGGAACGCTTCTCACATCAACGATGCAATTGATGCTATGTCTTTTCAATAGTTCAAGAAATTCCTCTTGTGACTGATTGGAGTGCCCTATGGTAAATAACGTGTAATGATCCATTCAAATGATTCTTTGATTGCAAAGTTACACATTTATTTCATTCCATTGTCATTTTTATCGTAGTTTTTATGGCGAATGGGATGGATAGATTTATTATAGGCAATTGATGGTGGTGAAGAGAGCTTCCCACCGACGGAAACGTTCTAAACCCTCTTCGCCGAATTTGGCGAGACTTCTCTCGGCTTGTTCTATCGTTTTCTCTTGCTCTGGGCGTGTCTTGCTGAAGAACTTGTCTGCAAAGCAGATGACTTGTTCCTCCCATGTCTCGGGCATGAAGTCTTGGTGGGGTAGGGGAAGATTGCGCTTGATGATCTCTTCTTTGGAAAGTCCTGTCCCCGTATGTCGCTCGCAAACCCGTGCATGACGTGGGAAACCCAATGCCCGAAGCATTTCCGCACCTATCCTGCCGTGGCAGATATATGGCTCTGTGCCAAAGCAACAGATGCCTGGCGCATCACAACGGATGATGCCGATGTCGTGCAACATAGCCGCCTCATATAAGAAAGGCTCGTCTAATTGGAGTTCGGGATGCAAAGAGGCAATCGCCAACGCCTTGTTGGCAACTGCCTCGCTATGAGTCAACAGAATGTGTTTCAGTTCGTTGTCCTCGGGATAGAAGTGATTGATGACTTGTAGATAGTCCATCGCTTAAGCGTTACGCTCAATATAGGCAATCACGTCTCCCTTGTTCACCTTGCTTCCTTGCTTGGCATTGATTTCCACAAGCTTGCCTCCGAGGGCGGCGGGAATGGCGACAAACTCGCCCCAAGTGGCTTGGATATAACAGAAATCGTCACCCTCTTGGTACTCTTTGCCAATATAAGGCTCTACGGTGGCAACCGCCTCGCCGTCTCCACCAAACTCCCAGAGGATTTGACCCTTTACGGGAGCGACGATAGCATCCGCCTTTGCGTGTTTGAATGCAGAGAGTTGTTCGGGCGTGAGTTTGCTTCCGAGTTTGGCATCCTTGGCTGCTTGTAGGTCGGCAAGGAAGTTCTTCTTTGCCTGGCCGCTCTTATAGTTGCGGTATTGTTCGGGGTGCATGGCGAGTTCCCATAGCTCCTCGTCGTCCTGCCCATATTCCCATCCGTTCTCGTCCATCTCCTTGCGGAAGTCGTCGAGGGCATCGGGATAGAAGGTATGTGGGTCGTCGGTGACAAACTCACGGCCTTGTTGCTTGGCGAGTTCGATGATTTCGGGTGCTAATGGTCCTGGCACCTTGCCGCTCTTACCGAGGATCATGCCCCACATCGAGTCGTCCATCATGACGAATCGTCCCTTCCCTTGTTCCATGGTGAGCAAATTCATGAGGGCGATGTTCTTCACATATTGGGAGAATGGGGTAACG
>JAFYZV010000020.1 GCA_017548525.1 Prevotella sp. | reverse complement strand
TGTTGGCAAACTCATCGATGACATCATTGACCTCATTCAATGATGTCATAATGATACAGAAAAGATAAAGAAGGATTGAAAAGGAGTGTGAAAGCAATAATTCTAAGGTCAATCATCGCCTTTCCAGATGCCCAAGCCAGAGACGGATTCGAGGATTCCCTCCAAGATTCCCTTCAGCTCTCCACCGATACCAAGGATTCCATTGGTGAGCTTCTGTTTCACGCCAGAGACAAAATACCCTGCACATTGACCTTCCAACTTACCTATCTCCTTGCGCTCGGCAGCGGTGTAGTCGTGCTTATCGATGTTCTTACGGATTTTCTGGAATTGCTGGGCAGCTTTCTTCCAATCGTTGACATCATAGTACTCTCCATGGTCACGCAGTTCATTCGAGAAACTTTCCAATTCGTTAATAGCATGTTGCTTGGTTTGGCATGAACTGAAAGCCACCACCATGAGAAGGCTCAATGCCAAAGACATCATCAAAGATTTCATTCGTGTCATAATACCGTATTTAGAATTGTTACGGTTGCAAAAATAAGGAAATATCAACAAAAACCATCTTTTTTGACGAAATATTAACATAATAACATGAAAAAGAACATTTTCTTATCATTACTCTTGGCAGGGTGGCTATTGCCTTCCCATGCCCAAGACAACACATTCAAGGTGTTGAACCCCGATTACCAAAAGAGTCCCTACACGGGAATGACGCGCCAGCACTGGATAGAGGCAGACAAATACCTCTTGGAGGGAGCTTTCCGTCACATCAAAAGCCTTGATGACCCCATGTATTTCCAACGTCTCGGTGACGTGTGCTACCCCAAGGATGAGACCAATGCCAGCCGAGTGCGCGGTGCTACCCTTGAAGGAATGGCACGGACATTGTTCATGGCATCGACCCTCATCCGTGAAAACCCAAACATCGAGATTAATGGCATCAACCTTGCCCAGTATTACCGTCGCCAACTTACGTTGTTGGTAGACTCCACCAGCGCACAATTCGTGGGACATCGCGGCAACCGTGGTCCCTGCCAAGACCTTGTGGAATTTGGTGCGTTAGGCATCTCTTTGTTCATCTGTGGCGACGTGGTGTGGGACCCACTGCCCCAACCGGTACGCGACTCGCTCTACTCCATGATTGAGAGTTATGCCGACGGACCCACCATCTCGCAAAACTGGCGTTTCTTCAACGTATTCCCCATGTCATTCTTCAAGACCAAGGGTTATCCCATCAACGATGAGTTGTTGGTGAAATACGTAAAACTGCTCATAGGCGACTATCGTGGCGATGGCTGGTATTGGGATAATCCCAACTATGACTATTATTCGATGTGGGCATACCAATTATATGGCAAGCTATGGTCGAAGTTCTTTGGCGAGAAATACTATCCCGAATTAGCGGCACAATTTGAGAACAACTATCGCGAGATGTTCACCAGCTACCCTTATATGTTTGACCGTGACGGTCGAATGATTATGTGGGGTCGCTCCAACCTATACCGCTTTGCCACCACAGCACCTCTCCCCTGGGTAGATGGCAAGTATGCCAACTTGGGATGGATGCGGCGCATCGCATCGGGATGCCTCCTGCAATTCCTCCAAAATCCAGACTTCCTTTATGCTGACGGCATCCCCACTCCAGGATGGTTTGGCTTGTTCGACCCCGTATTGCAAGGATATAGCTGCCGTGGTTCGGTCTATTGGTGTGCCAAGGCTTTCCTACCCTTGCTCCTTACGGAGAATGACGAATACTGGCGGGTTACTGAAGACGAGGGAGCATGGAAAGACATGCAACCTGGCCAAGTATACAATCATTGGTATGAAAAACCAAAAATACTTTTAACCAATTACACCAACTCTGGTGCTTCGGAGATTCGCGCCTATTGTGACTATGACATCACCCCAAAATGGGCAGAGCTATTCCGTGGCAGCGAACAATACAACCGTCTCGCGTACAATAGCCTGTTCCCATGGATGGCAGACGGATCAAACGGGGAGGTTTCCATGAATTACATGATGAAAACAAAGGAGGGAAAATGGGATCCCTTGCGCCGCTACACCATCCAAGGCTTTGAGAATGGCACGATGACACGTACCGTATGGCCACAGGCAGACAAGGACTTCACCATGACACTCAAAGACACGCCCCTACCTGACGGTATGCTCCGCGAAGACATCATCAACACGAAGGGTGGTTGCACACAGGTGCGTCTTGGCCACTACTCGTTGCCCAAGAAAGAGAACATGCCCATCACGCAACGTGTCCTCAACCTCAAGAAAGCCAAGGCATATATCATCAACAATGGGGAGTTAGAATTGGCTATGATACCATTATCAGGATGGGAAGACGTGCAATTTGTCACCACAAACGGGCTACATCCCGTCTCTGACGAGGCAAAGACCATCAATGCCATCACCACGGCAAAGGATGGTTTGGCATTGAAAACTCTCCTTCTCTTTAAACAAGGTACCTTCACAAAGAAAGAACTCATGAAATATTATAAAGGAATTTAAGGAGTTCAGGAGTTCGGGAGTTCAAGGAGTACAGACAAAAATATTCATTGGCAACATAGCTAATGTCTGAACTCCTGAACTCCTTGAAACTCCTGAACTCCTAAAAAATGAGAAAAACATGAACGTGAAAGAAACACCCGTATTACTGCTCACAGGATATTTGGGCAGTGGGAAAACAACATTACTAAACAGGATTCTCAATAACCGACGCGGCATCAAGTTTGCCGTTATCGTCAACGACATCGGCGAGGTGAACATCGATGCCGACCTCATCCAACAAGGGGGAATCGTTGACACCAAGGACGATAGCCTCGTGGCTCTGCAAAACGGATGTATCTGTTGCACACTCAAAATGGACCTCGTTCAACAGTTGCAAGACATCATCGGCTTGAAACGATTTGACTATATAGTCATCGAAGCAAGCGGCATCTGTGAACCAGCCCCCATCGCACAGACCATTTGTTCCATCCCATCAATGGTACCAGAGGTGACAAAAGACGGTGTGCCACGACTTGACTGCATCGTCACGGTGGTCGATGCCTTACGTATGGCGGATGAGTTTGGTTGCGGTGACAACCTCATGAAGGAGGACATTGACGAGGAGGACATCGAAAACCTTGTTATCCAACAGATTGAGTTTTGTAACATCATCCTACTCAACAAGGCATCCGAAGTGGAACCCAAACAATTGGAGCATGTCCGACAAATTGTACGTGCCATCCAGCCACAAGCAGAGATTATTGATTGCAACTATGGTGATGTGGATCTTGACAAACTCCTCAACACCAATATGTTCGATTTTAATGCCGTAGCCACATCCGCGACTTGGATACAC
>JAFYZV010000161.1 GCA_017548525.1 Prevotella sp. | reverse complement strand
GAAAACAATGCGTTCCTGTATTACGACATCGCCACCATCTACGCCCAACAGAAGGAATACAACAAGGCAATCGACCTATACCAAAAAGCCATTCAATTGAATGGCAATCTGGCGGAGGCATATTATAACCTTGGATTGGTGAGAATCTTCAACAATAGCAAGGCGCAAGGTATCAAGGACCTCAGCAAAGCGGGTGAGTTGGGGCTATACGATGCCTATAGCATCATTAAACGGTATAGCTCCGATAAGTCATCCGCAGCAGAATAGCACAATCATCTGTGCCGTGAAAATCCTCAAGAACATGCTCAAAGGATAGACCGTGGAATATCCTACGGCGGGTGCTTCCTTCGTACAGATGCTGTTGGCGTATGCCAAAGCGGGTGGATCTGTGCATGAACCTGCCAGCATACCCATGATGGTGAAGTAATTAAACTTGTAACGCATGCGGGCAATGGTGCCGATAATCAGGATGGGGATGATGGTAATCAGGAATCCCGTCAACACATAGAGTAGTCCGTCGCCGTGAATGACGGTCTCCCAGAAACCGGCTCCCGCCTTGATTCCCACGCTGGCGAGGAATAGTACCAATCCTACCTCACGCAACATCATGTTGGCTGACGTGGTGAAATACGTCACCAATTTCATGCGATAGCCATATCTGCCGATGATGATGGCGATAATCAACGGACCGCCAGCGAGACCCAACTTCAAGGGAACAGGCATTCCAGGGATGGTGAAGGGGATGCTTCCGAAGAGGATTCCCACAATGATACCGATGAAGATGGTAGCTATGTTGGGCGCGTCGAGAAGTTTCACGGAGTTGCCCATCATCTCTGCCACGCGGTTGACATTGTTTTCGGGACCCACCACCATGATTTTGTCGCCCACATGGAAATGGTGGTTGCGGCTGGCAAAGAGGTCGATGCCTTGGCGGGTGATGCGAGTGACGTTCACGCCATACACACTCGAGAAGTGCATCTTGCCCAATGTCTTGCCGTTCATACGGGGGTTGGTAACGATGACGCGCTTGGAAATCATCGGCTGGTTGACATCTTCCACCTCCCATTCCTTATCCAATTTCGGACCGATGAATGCTTGGATAGCCTCGGCATCCGCTTCGGCACATACCACTTGTATCTCGTCATCGACATTCAGCACGGAGTCGCGGTTGGGGATGATAACACTGCCATTGTGGAGGATACGCGTACAAACGATGTCGCGGTTGAGAAATTCGGAAATCTGCATCAATGTGCGACCCGCGATAAACACGTTGCTCACCTGTAAATGCAACTTATACGGCTTGGCATGTGGGTTCTCTGCTTCCGCCTCTTCCAATTTACGCTCTTCTTCTTCCATGGAAACACCACAGATATACCGAATGGCGATCGTGGCACCGATGATGCCTAATACGCCGAGAGGATAAGCACATGCGTAACCGGAGGCAATCTGCGGTAGTTCATTTGATGGAAACACGGAGGTCAATGCCTCATTCGCCGCTCCCAAGCCAGGCGTATTCGTTACGGCACCATATAAAGTACCAATCATCATGGGAAGGTTGATGGGATTGGAGGTGTCAAAGAAAATGAAATAACACGCAAACATCACGCCGATATTCAGCAGGATCAATACTGTGGAAAGCAAATTGAGCGTCACGCCACCCTTGCGGAAACTCTCGAAAAAGCCCGGTCCCACCTGAAGACCGATGCAATAGACGAACAGGATTAACCCAAACTCTTGCATGAAGGTCATGATATGCTCTGGTGCGGTGAAACCGATATGCCCAGCGATAATGCCCATGAACAACACGAAGGTGACACCCAATGAGATGCCACAAACCTTGACTTTCCCAAGCAACACGCCCAAGGAAATCACAATGGAATACAATAAGACAATGTGGGCTACAGAGTCTGTCTTGGTGAATAAAGAAATAAGCCAGTCCATATGTTATTGTTTATTTTTTGCAAAAATACGAATAAAACTTGAATCGGCATACTTTTTTATTGGTTTATCATTGAGAATTTTGTCCTCATTAGCTCAATGAATATCGTTTTATAAGGGCATAGATGATGAAAACCTATTTTGGAATATGCAAACGCAGACCCATTTCGATGTTGAATTGGTTAGGCTTGTCCTTGAAAATGTTGTCTATCTTGCTGCCATTGTTGAAATAGTGTTTGATTCCAGGCTCAGCATAGAGCGATAATTGGGGGATGATGCCATATTGTACGCCGAGACTTCCATTAAGCGACCATTGGCAATGGTCTTTGTCAATGGTGGTAGAGGTGCTTTCTGTTGTCACCTTTGCCTTGATGTTCCAATCCACTTGTCCGCCAAAGGAGATATAGGCTTGGAAGTTTTTATGCTTCCACCATTGATATTGGATAGATAGAGGTATCCCAAGGTATTGGAGGAGTTGTTCTTTCTCGATGCGATTTTCATTCATGGAATAAGTGAAGTCTGATCGCAGACGGGTGTAAACCATACCTGTAGAGATAGATACTTTATCGGTGAAAGGGTAGGTGGCGGTCAGTCCCAATGACAGGGGGAGGTAATGCTTCTTGCTCTCTGTATAGTTGGCGAGATAGATGGGCGAGAAACGTTTTTCCGATTTTCCGTTCAAAGAGGCGACGGCGGTGCTGTATACCTGTGCCATCTTGCCGCTCATAGTGACGGGATTATGGTCGTTCATCTGTGAGATGTTGTTAGACGCATAGAGATTGATGGTGAGACGGTGGGAAGACGGGGACAAAGAGGTTGTATGAGAAAGATGAGATGGATGGGATGAAGATGGAATATGGGGAGTAGATACTGGGTTGGAAGGGATGGATTGGGTATCTGATGAGGGCGTTAGATTGTCTGGAGATTCCGAAGATTCTGAACTTTCTGGGGTTGCCGAGGAGACAGATGAAGGGGATGGATTATCTGGAACTTCCAGAAATTCGGGATTGTCCAGCGCATTCGAGGTGATACATGAGTGAGTTGGAATATGTGATGGGGCAAGCTGATGGAGGTACACAGCAGAGATATTTGGTGTTTTTGCCTTTACAGGGGCGGATGATGAAGGATTGGCTTGGGTATATGCGGTGGGGAACGATGCCTCGTTAG
>JAFYZV010000160.1 GCA_017548525.1 Prevotella sp. | reverse complement strand
TGTCTCGTCGGCAAACACATCCTTACGGCAAGTCACCTTGGAGAGGTTTTTGCCATTGGTACCATTGGGGTTCAGGTTGATGGCCCAATAGGTCAGTTCATACTCGGCACAAGGCAAATTGACCACCTGTTTGTAAGTGGCACGACCACCCCACCCCGCACGGAGGTAAGCGAAGCCCACATTCTCACCCTCCACGGCATCGGGACGGGTGGGTACCTCAAGATACGTTTGACCGTCATCGGCAATGGGGATTGCCTGGGCTTGCAAGTCATAAGGAATGGAGCCAAAATACACCCACTCGCATTTGGGGAACGTCTGGTTGGTTTCAATCGTCCAACCATTGATGCGACCAATGAATCCATTGGTGGCTTCCAACTTGCGACCATCGGGACGGCTCTGTCCGCTGGTGGTCTTGGGCTTTGCGTAAACCGAGCTGTCTGAGGCAATGTAAGCCCAGCTACGGTCGCTAAGAGAGGAGGTGGTGCTGATGATGTTCTTCATGGAACCATCCACTTGGAAGGTGAGGTCTTCGTCAAAGCCAGGATTGGCAATGAGATAGGTTACATCCTCACCGTCTTGGGCCCATGCGGGGAATGCCAGCATAGCGCCCAAAGCGTAAAGTAAAAGTTTCTTCATTTTAGTTTAGGTTTGATTGTTAATAATAAGAAAATCTTGCTGCAAATGTATAAAAAATATTGAAATGTAAACTATTTTCAACCAATAAATTTCATCTAAATCGCCCATATTCATTGTTTTTAGTTAAAAAACATACATTTTTTATCAAGAAATATGGTTTAATAACTTTTTTTTCGTATGTTTGCACACCAATATGTCATTAAAAGTAAGACGCTCATTACTAACAATAAGTGCTAACATAGGATTGAAATAACCTAATTATTAATTATTTAATGTCTAACAAACAAAACCAAAGCTTATGAAACAATGTTTCCGTATGTTCGCCATGTTGCTCGTTGCAACATTGGCAAGTACCACGGCGTTTGCTGAGGAGTGGAACATCCCACAGCCCAAGGCATCTGAGATGGTACTGGAAGACACATTCGCCATACGTAACGTAGGGCAGAATGCGTACCTCTACATGGGTGAGGCCTGGGGAACACAAGGTATCGTCGACGTGAAGAACGGCAACTACCTCCTCATTCGCCCCGAACAGGTCTCCGTAGAACTTGAAGACGGCGAGTACACCGTCATCGCCTTGCAAGACAACAGCAAGGGCTGGGGTACACACTACATCTGGCGCCAGCCGGCTGATGGAAACCTCGGTGCTTACAAGGGATGTTTCGTTGACAATGGCTCGGGTACGACAGCCCGCTATTGGAACGTTGCATCCGTTGGTAACAATGTCTATACCATCCAGATTCCATCGCAGATGGTGTCAGACGATGAGACCCTCTCTTACTTCGAAGGGGAATTCCTCGGCATCCAGACAGACCATGGCTCAACATGGGCTGCCAACAACGCAGAAGGCGTGACCTACGGTATCTACTATGATGTGGTGTATGCCGACAACCCCGCTAACTGCCAATGGGAGTTTGTGACAAAAGACGCATTGGACGCATACAACTTGAAACTCAAACTTGTCACTCAAATTGAAGATGCTGAGGCAAATAACATTGACGCATCTGCCGCACGTGCCATCATCCCCAACGTAGACGCTACTTACGCACAAGTGAAAGAGATTTACGATGCATTGGAAGTTGCTTTGCGAGAGGCAGACAAATACAACCATCCTGACGATGTGACAGACCAGTACATCGTCAACTACAAGCCCGTGAGCAACACCAATGGATGGGAGACACCAGAGGGACAACCCAACGCATTCGACCCAGGCAATGACAATGCAGAATTCTGGCAACGTTCTGGCTATTCACTCAGGCAGACTATTCACAACTTGCCCGCTGGCGTTTATATGCTCCGTGCCATCGCCATGACACGTACAGATTATGAGTCATTCCTTGCTGCTGGTGACGTGTCGATGAAGATTGCCACCGTGGATGCTGGCGAGGTGAACAACCGTGCCCAAGCCAACGCATGGTTTAATGCTGGCAATGGCGTGAACGACCTCACCTTCATGCAGGAGGCAGAGGGCGACGTGGAGATTTCGCTCACCGCCGACAAGACCGCTGGTGACCACTGGACAGTATGGCGCAGCTTCCAATTGTTCTTCCGTGGCGACAATGCCGATGCCATCGGCAAGGCTGCCAAGGCTCTCACCGAGAACTGGGAAGAGGAGTTTGTGGACCGCATCTACAGCCAGACCTACTATGACGCAGTAACAGCTGGTATCGCAGCATCCGAGGCAGCCTCGACATCTGAGGATGCCATCGCCGCATACGTGGCAACGAGGGATGCCTTGACGGCTCTCCGCGCCAATGCTGATGCCTACGAGGCATTGAAAGCCCGTGCAGAGGAAGTCTATGAGATTATCTGGGACCAACTGGATGGCGATGACATTTTGCTCGAAATGATTGAGGGTGCTGGTGACGATGCCGGTATCTTGGCAAACATCGAGGATGGAGCATATACCACCGAAGAGGCCGTTGCCAAACTTGATGAACTGAATGAGCGCGTGAACTGGGTGAACAACAACTTGATGCAACCTGGTGATGACGTGACCGAGAAGTTCGTTGAGAACTACACATTCCGCAACGCTGCCGGTACAGCCTCTGGTTTCAACAAGTGGGTTGTGGATAGTGACAATGCCCTGCAAAACAATGCCGGCTCCATCCAAGTGGTAGAGCAATGGAATGGTACGTCAGCTACGAGCATGATTGACGTATACCAATACATCAACGTAGCTAAGGGTGCATACCGCCTCTCCACAAAGGGCTGGTATCGCTCAACGACCGACTACAACACCTACAAGACCAATCCCGACTATCAGACAGTGAAGTCGTATCTTTATGGTAGCGCATCGCAATTCCCATTCCCCGACATCTACGTGAGGGGTTATACGGATGAGGAGAAGGCAGAGTACTTCCCCAATGGAAACTCCTACACTGCCACCATCGACGGCGTGACCTATTACTATCCCAACAACTGTACGGGTGCAGACGAACTCTTCACCAACGAGAATGTTGACTGGTATGACATGTATGTGGACTTCATCGCCACGGGCGAGCCAGTGAAGATCGGTATCAAGGGTACAGTAGTAGGATACGCTTGGACCATCTGGGATGACTTTAAGCTGACCTTCTTGGGTAAGGAAGTAGAGGACATGCTTCCCGTTGCAAAGGCTTCCATCGACGAGGCAAAGGCATTGCTCGAATACCCGATGTCTAACGAGGCACGACAGAGGCTGAACGCCGCCATCGCCGCAGCAGAGGGTGCAACTGATGGCAACGCCCTGATTGACGCTTACGTGGCACTCGGTGCCGTGAAGGATGCCACACAGGCAAGCATCGACACCTATAGTAAGCTGAAGGCAGAGAACGAGAAGTTGGCACAAGCTATCATCGACTATGCCGACAAGGCTTCCGACGAGGCTCTTGCTAACGCCAATGCCTTGAACGCAGAGATTCAGGAAGGCTTGGCTGCTGGTTCTTACACCGATGAGCAGGTACAAGAGCAGATTGACCGCATCGCAGATGCCATCATTGACTTGCAGAATGTCGTTGGCACAGACTATCCTATCGACTACACCGCTCGTATCACCAACCCGAAGTATCTTGACGGCAAGAATGGATGGAGCGAAGCAGAAGGATTCGAAGGTGTCGTAACTGTGGAACAGCAGTCTAACTCTGAGGGCAACATTGGTATCGCCGAGGGTTGGAACAAGGGATTCGAGATCTTCCAAGAGATCAAGCGTCTCCCCGAGGGAAGCTACCGCGTATCTGTACGCGCATTGTATCGCCAAGAGGGTACTGGCGTGGACACCAAGATCTGGCGTTATGGCTATGCAGAGTCCTTGGGCAAGCTGGATATGCTCGCAGAGGCTGACAAGACCGACGTGCCAGAATTTGACCCACGCGCCAAGTTGTTCGCCAATGGCGACTCCGTTGACCTGGCTCGCTGGATCTTCATCCCCGAGAACGAGGATGACAAGTATATCCTGCAAGGTGCCGATGGTGACGGAAGTGCTTGGACAGCCATTGAAGATACTATCACCGACGCATACTCACCAGTAACCTATTACTATCCCAACATGCGCGTGGCTGCTGCCAACCGCTTCGAGTTCCCAGGATTCTATGAGAACGAGGTGGTATGCTATGTGGACAACACAGGATTGTTGAAACTCGGTCTCTCCAACAAGAATGGTAAGTCTCTCGACTGGGTGCCCTTCTCTGACTGGAAGCTCGAATACCTCGGACCAGAAGATCCTATTAAGGAGACCACGGGCGTTGGTGAGATTGCCGCAAGGGAAATCATCAACAACGAGATATTCACTACCGACGGACGCCGTGTGAACACGATGGTGAAGGGTATCAACATCATCAAGACAACCGACAAGGACGGCAAGGCTGTCGTGAAGAAGGTTATCGTGAAGTAAACTACACTTGACGTGAACATATCCAAGGCTGGTGCGTATCAAGCGCGCCAGCCTTTTTATCGTGCCACGAAGTATCCCACATGGGTGCATGTTTGTTGGAGGGATGATAAACATTTATTATGTTTTTTTAGAAAATGCTTTGTCGAATCATCAAAAAATGGTATATTTGCAAAATAAAGCAACTCGCAATACCTAATAAGGATGATTGCGGGGTGTGTATTGACGCATGAAGAGAAATGGAAATGGTCATTGTTCATTACTAACAACACTTGGGAAATCATCAATTTTATATATTTTAAATTCAATCAATTATGTGGTTAATCAATTCATCGATTGGTAGAAAAGTCGTGATGTCGGTCACTGGCGTTGCGCTTATCTTGTTCCTGACGTTCCACTGTTGCATGAACGTCGTGGCACTTTTCTCAGGTGAAGCGTACAACATGATTTGCGAATTGCTCGGTGCCAACTGGTATGCCGTGGCGGCAACGCTCGGCTTGGCGGCACTGGCGGTGATTCATATCGTGTATGCCTTCATCCTGACCGCTCAGAACCGCCGCGCCCGTGGTGCTTCGCGCTATCAGGTGACGGCTAAGCCCGATAAGGTGGAGTGGGCTTCGCAGAACATGCTCGTGTTGGGTCTCATCATCCTGCTCGGCTTGCTGCTCCACTTATTCAACTTCTGGTACAACATGATGTTTGCCGAGCTGTTACATATTGCAGACCCATTGGGTGACCCCGCTAATGGTTTCGGTTACATTGTGCAAACGTTCTCATGTCCTGTCTATGTGGTGCTGTATGTGATTTGGTTGGTGGCGATATGGTTCCACCTCACACACGGATTCTGGAGTGCCATGCAAACATTCGGTTGGAATGGTAAGACATGGTTCAAACGTTGGAAGGCAATCGGAATCGTTTACGTTACGCTTCTCATGCTTGGCTTCTTGTTCGTCGTGTTGGCGTTCGCTTTCAAGTGCGCCCCGAGTCTCTGCAAGGCAGATTGCTGCAAGGCAAAGACCGAATGCGTGATGCAGGCTCCATGCGAGAAAGCTGCGGCACATGATTGTGACATGATGAAAAAATGCCAATGTGAGGATTGCAAGTGCGAACCTTGTCAATGTGGCGAGGAGAAGAGTTGCAAATGTACTGATTGCAAGTGTGATCCCTGCCAATGTGCTGAGAAAGAAGGCTGTGCCTGTGATCCCTGTCAATGTGAGGACTGCAAGTGCTAACCGTTTGAATCGTTTTAAATTTTTCATTATCTAAATTTTGAAAAAATGGCTAAAGTATTAAATTCAAAAATACCTGAGGGACCAGTAGCTGAAAAGTGGAAGGAGTATAAGGCTCACCAACGTCTGGTAAATCCCAAGAACAAACTGAAACTCGACGTGATTGTGGTAGGAACGGGTTTGGCTGGTGCTTCCGCCGCCGCTTCTCTCGCAGAGATGGGTTTCAATGTGTATAATTTCTGTATTCAAGACTCTCCCCGTCGCGCTCACTCTATCGCCGCTCAAGGTGGTATCAATGCCGCTAAGTGTTATCAGAACGATGGTGACTCGGTTTATCGTTTGTTCTATGACACCGTAAAGGGTGGTGACTATCGCGCTCGCGAGGCTAACGTCTATCGTTTGGCTGAGGTGTCTAACAACATTATCGACCAATGTGTGGCACAAGGAGTTCCTTTCGCTCGTGAATATGGCGGTATGTTGGCTAACCGTTCTTTCGGTGGTGCACAGGTAAGCCGTACATTCTATGCAAAAGGACAGACAGGTCAGCAACTTCTCCTCGGTGCTTATAGCTCATTGAGCCGTCAGGTGGAAGAAGGAAAGGTGAAACTCTTCACTCGTTATGAGATGGAAGACCTCGTGATTGTCAATGGTCGTGCGCGTGGAATCATCGCCAAGGACTTGACAACGGGTAAGTTGGAGCGTTTCAGTGCTAACGCAGTCGTTATCGCAACTGGTGGTTACGGAAACACATACTTCCTCTCTACCAACGCTATGGGTTGTAACTGTACAGCTGCCGTTCAGTGTTTCCGCAAGGGTGCTTACTTTGCAAATCCCTCTTATGTGCAGATCCACCCCACCTGTATTCCCGTACATGGTGACAAGCAATCGAAGTTGACGTTGATGTCAGAGTCTTTGCGTAACGATGGTCGTATCTGGGTTCCCAAGAAGATTGAAG
>JAFYZV010000159.1 GCA_017548525.1 Prevotella sp. | reverse complement strand
TGGTGACGGAGAAGGAACTCATGCCTTTTGCGAGTAATAGTGTTGATCGTGATAAAATCTTAATCTATGAGAGAACAAATTAGAGACAAAGCAAGACCGGAATATACATCATGAAATATCTTGTAGCGAAATTCGACATCGAGGCAAAGGATTCCAAGACCATGGAAACCGCCTGTGACTTGCTCTGCGACTTATTGGGGCAAGTGGGTTTTGAGGCTTTCGAGGAGACGGAAGAGGGGCTTGACGCATACATCTTGGAGGAGTCATTCGACAAGAAGAGTATGGATATTCTCCAAGAATTCTGCCTGTCGGGCGTGGTTTGGAGCTACAAGGTGGAGAATGTGGAGGACAAAGACTGGAACGAGACGTGGGAGCAAGCGGGCTTCGACCCCATCATCATCGGCGACAAGTGCATCATCTACGATGCCAAACATCCCATTCCCGACACCTTGCACCCACAGGTGAATGTCGGCATCGACGCAAGGCTTGCCTTCGGCACGGGCAACCACGAGACGACGAGGATGGTTATCTCCGCCCTGTTTGACATGGAAGTGGAAGGCAGGAGGGTACTTGATTGTGGTTGTGGAACTGGCATTTTGGGGATCGTGGCATCCCTGCTCGGTGCGAAAGAGGTCATCGGCTACGACATTGACGAGTGGAGCGTGGAGAACACGCGGCACAATGCCACCATCAACCACGTTGGAAACATCGAGGTGTTTCATGGCGATGCCCGCGTGTTGTCGCACGTCAGCGGTGTCTTCGACATCGTTCTGGCGAACATCAACCGTAACGTGTTGGTGGCGGATATGCACCATTTCCATGACGTGATGGCACCAAAAGCCTGTTTGATACTCAGTGGCTTTTACTCGGAGGATATACCCATCTTGTTGGAAGAGGCAAAAAAAGAAGGCTTGGAATGTCTTTCCCAAGCCACCGACAACAATTGGGCAAGCCTCGTCTTGACGGCTTAACTCTCGCTACCACTCCTCTTCCTCGCTGCCGATGGTCAGCATCTTGAGGTCATAATACGAACCATTGTAGATGTCGAAATCAACATACCCCCGAATACCGGGCAACCGCCCCGCGTCGGTATGCTGCCAAAATTTCCACGGTCCCTTGTATTCCACCTTTTCCACATAGTAATGCGCTATCCAGTAGGGGTAGTCATCGAAGACGGGTGCGGAAAGGTATTGCTCCTTGAACTTGAAATAGGTGTAGATAATGGGTTTCACATGGTAGCGGTCTTCCACGATGTGCAGCCATGTCAACACGTCTCGCTGGAAATTTTCCACCGATGTGCCCTTAGGGAAATGCTCAATGTCGAGTACCGGGGGTAGGTCTCCCTTTTCCAACTTGGCATGTTTGAGGAAGAAATATGCTTGTTCACGCGCCTTCGACTTGTTGCTCCAAAAATGGTATGCGCCGCGAATGAACCCATGCTCACGTGCCTGGTAGAAGTTTTCCTCAAACTTCTCGTCGATGCGGGATGAGCCTTCCGTAGACTTGATGATGACAAACCGCAGGGGGCAGCCGCTGATAATCGACTGGCGAAGCTTGTCCCAATTGATATCGCCTTGGTAATGCGAAATGTCGATGCCGTGAATCTCATACCCCTGCGGATAACGAGCATCGCCATAGAGGGCACGCCAACGGAAGCCTGTAGGCCCGACAAAGAAATAATAGAATGCCCAAATGTACAACGCCACCACGCCGATGCCGCCGACCCACCATGCCCATCGGGGGTGTTTCTTGAAGAACCCGAAGAGGTGGGTGTGTCTTTTCCCCTTGCGTTTTGATGTCTTTGGCGGGGAGGTTTTGCGTTTCGCGGCGCGTTTATTAGTCACTCTCGTATCAATTATAGAAAGGATAAACCAGTCCTTGCGAACAGGTTTACCCTCTCGTACATGAAAAAAACAATCTGTTATTGCTTACCTTGTTCGAGCATCAACGTGCGTGTGGCGCGGTCTGCCACCGACGATGGACCCCAATATTGGATAGGACCGGGATAGACGAAGCAAGTGTTCTCTTCCCATTCCTGGCGATACTCGAGGAACTTCTTATAGGGACGACCTTCCAAATCCACCAATGCCTTGCGGATGACAGGCTTCATCATGCCGTTCCGACGCTCCATATTCATCATCATAGTGATAGGCACACCGCCAGCGACCCAGTTGTCGGTGCCGTCGGTCGTGTTCTTCACGATAGCCATATAGCCCGTCTTGCCGTTGGCGATGAGCTGAGAGGCACTGATGCCGAGGGCATAACAGTAGTCTGCATCGAAGTTGGAAGGAGCGGCGCAACGTCCCTCGTAGCCGAAGAAGTGGTGCTGTGTGTTGAACTTGCCTACATATTTCCCTTCGATAGCCCATTCCCTAAGTTTGGCTTCCACCATTTCGGAGAGCAGTTTCTCTGTCTCGATGAGCGACACTTGGACGTTTCCGTGGGGGTCGCGGTCGAGAGAAAGTTGGCGTGCCACACCCTCCGGCAGGGTGTCGAATGTCTCTGCGTTCTCCTTGGAGAGGTGTGCGAGAATATAGTCATGCTGTGCTTTCTTGCCCAGATCCTTGTATTCATTTCCATGTTCAACGAGCAAGTCGTTGAGTTCATCTATCAAGCGACCGATAGCGGGAATGAACTCAATCAGTCCCTCGGGTACCAATATCACGCCGAAGTTGTCACCCTTGGCAGCACGTTTGGCAACGACGGAGGCGATATGCTCCACGATGTCGTTGAGTGTCTGGTCCTTTGCCTCCACCTCTTCTGATACGAGGCAGATGTTGGGTTGGCAGGTCAGGGCGCATTCCAAGGCGATATGGCTGGCAGAACGTCCCATTAACTTGATGAAATGCCAATACTTCCGTGCGGAGTTGCAGTCGCGCTCAATGTTTCCTATCAGCTCTCCATAAACCTTCGTTGCGGTGTCGAAGCCAAAGGATGTCTCAATCTGGTCGTTCTTTAAGTCGCCGTCAATGGTCTTGGGGCAGCCAATCACTTGCACTCCATAATTCTTCGCTGCATAATATTCTGCTAAAACACAGGCATTGGTGTTAGAGTCGTCGCCGCCAATGATGACAATGGCTTGGATGTCAAGCTCGCGTATAATCTCATAACCTTTCTCAAACTGTTCGACTTTCTCCAACTTCGTGCGACCCGAGCCTATCATATCGAAACCACCCGTGTTGCGATACTTGTCGATGATGTCGGCTGTCAGTTCCATATAGTCATGGTCCACCAAGCCACCAGGGCCAAGGATAAAGCCATACAACTTGTTCTCGTGATTCAGTTTCTTGATGCCATCGAAGATGCCACAAATCACATTATGACCGCCAGGAGCCTGTCCGCCACTCAAAATGACACCCACATTCATCTTCTTGGTGTTGGCTACGTCGCCAGGTACAAATTCCACGAGGGGCATCCCATACGTGTTTGGAAACAGTGCCTTGATTTCTTCTTGGTCGCCCACGCTCTGTGTCGGCTCACCTTCTTTCACTTTCACTGCCCCTTGGAGACCTTTGGGCAGTTTCGGCTTGTACGCCGCTCTCTCTTTTTGCAAAAGACTTAATTTCATTCTTCGTTATGTGTTAATAATATATGCTGATACTTCTTTTTACCTTTGCAAAAATACTGATAATTTCTGTTATTTACGGTAATAAATCATAAATAATTCAAACTTTTAAAACTTTTTTGCCAAAAAACGCTTGTACATCCAATATCTTTTCCTATCTTTGGATGATAAAACGACGGATTATGAGTAACAAACGAGAATTAAAACGTACCATCAACAACGTGTTTGACATCTTGGCATCAGAGTGCATCGCCGCCTCCTTGTACGATGGCAAGCACCATGGCGAGAACCTGAACGCATTGATTTCAACCATCTTCGCCATGCGTAACGACCTGGTCAGCCGCATTTCACATCCAGAACCAGGCATGAAACCAAAAGAGTATTATAAGAACCTCATCGCCGACTTCCACAAGGATGCCAACGAAGTCGTTGACCAAATCAGTAACCTTATCGCATAATGATGATTCAGAAGTTTTGCCGTTGGCTCTTGTATAAAAAGATGGGATGGACAAAGGACATCACCGTCGCCCATCCCGATAAGTATATCATCTGCCTTGCCCCACATACGAGCAACTGG
Organism: Prevotella sp.; assembly: GCA_017548525.1. GTDB lineage: Bacteria > Bacteroidota > Bacteroidia > Bacteroidales > Bacteroidaceae > Prevotella. The sequence continues at coordinate 8,744 of JAFYZV010000159.1, read as the reverse complement.
GACTTCCTCATGGGGATTCTCTATAGTCGTGCTGAGGGGATGAAGAGCAACTTCTTGATGAAGAAAGAGTGGTTCTTTTGGCCGCTCGGACCTCTCTTCAAGAAGCTGGGGGGTATTCCCGTGTGGCGTAGCAAGCATAGCAGTATGACCGACAATCTCGCCAAAGAAGCGCAGAAGTCTGCCTTTTTCCATCTCTGCATCACGCCAGAGGGGACTCGTTCGTTGAATCCTGACTGGAAAAAGGGATTCTATTTCATCGCCCAGAAAGCAGGCATCCCCATCCTTCTTTATGGATTGGACTACCAACGGAAACTCATCCAATGCACCAAGAGCATTGTTCCCACGGGCGATTTGGAGAAAGAGATGAGGGAAATCAAACTCTATTTCAAGGATTACAAGGGCAAGCATCCAGAAAAATTCACGATTGGAACCGTTTAGACAGGCATGAACAAGAAGATTGTATTCATCGCTATCGTCTCGTTGTTGGCAATCCATCTGCCAACAAGGGGACAAAAAGCATATCTCTCTGCCAACGAGGAGGCGGAACTCAAAGGCTATTTCCAAAACTATAAGGCCAAGGACTCCGAGTTCAGGGTGCCTCCACAGATGCTTTCATACGACATCAATACCACCGCAAAGTCCGTCACCATCAACCTCAATGACGTATTTGCCGCCCAGGAGTTCTCGCCAGACATGGTGGAGAAGATATATAAAAAGGTGAAGAAGGTTATCCCCCACCCCTACGACAATTACAATACCAAGGTGATGACGACGGGTGTCGCCATTGAGGAGCTGATTCCCAATCGACTCTCAGGCAATGCCGACAAAAGCCGACTATGGGGAAACATTGACTACAAGGGATTCCCTTGGGTGGAGAACCTATCCCGCCCCAATGACATCTCACATGGTCTCCGCAATCGCCATATATCCCTTTGGGCGAGCCATGGCCGTTATTATGACCTCAAGAGTGGCGTGTGGAAATGGCAACGTCCTTTCCTTTTTGGCACAACGGAGGACTTGTACACGCAAACCATCGTCATTCCCTACCTCATGCCGATGCTGGAGAATGCGGGAGCGGTGGTGTTCTCGCCCCGCGAGCGCGACTGGCAGAAGAATGAGGTCATCGTTGACAATGACCATAGCAGGGCAACAGGCTCTTACCATGAGACCAATGGCAGCTATGCTTGGACCAATTCTGGCGTGACGGGCTTTGGGTTGCATTCAGGCACCTATAAAGACAACGAGAATCCCTTTGTGGCTGGAACATCGCGAATGGTGACTTCCACCAAGAAAACCAAGGGATTGAGCCAAGTCACTTACCAACCCAACATCCCCGAGAGCGGTCGTTATGCCGTGTACGTGAGTTATTCCACCCTCAGCCAGAGTGTTGCAGATGCCCAGTACGTGGTGTTCCACAAGGGTCAGGCAACCTATTTCCGCGTGAATCAGCGGATGGGGGGAGGCACATGGGTATATCTCGGTACGTTTGACTTCGACAAGGGAGCCAGCGGAAGGAATTGTGTGGTGCTGACAAACTATTCCGCCACGGGTGGCATAGTCACCACCGATGCCGTCCGCTTTGGTGGTGGCATGGGCAATATCCAACGAGACGGGAAGACCAGCGGGCTGCCCCGCGCTCTCGAAGGGTCGCGTTACTATGGGCAATGGGCGGGTGCGCCTTACGACGTGTATAGCTCCAAGGGAGGCAAGGACGACTATGCCGATGACATCAACACCCGTTCCTACATGACCAACTGGTTGGCTGGCGGCTCGTGTTATGCCCCCACCCTACAAGGAAAGAACGTTCCCATCGAGTTGTCTCTCGCCGTGCATAGCGACGCAGGGTATGCTCCCGACGGACAGGCATTGGTGGGGTCGCTCTCCATTTGCACAACAAACTTCAATAATGGCAAACTCAACACGGGAGTTTCACGCATGGCATCGTTCGACTTGGCGGAAGCCCTCCTCTCGGGAGTCAACCGCGACATGAGGGCAACATACGGCAAATGGGCGCGGCGCGACCTCTACAACCGCAACTATTCAGAGACCCGTTGCCCAGAAATGCCATCTGCCATCCTTGAGACGCTATCCCACCAGAATTTCCCTGACATGCTCTATGGGCAAGACCCCAACTTCCGATTCAACCTTGCCCGTAGCATCTACAAGAATGTCCTCAAATATATTGCCAACCAACATGGGCAGTCGTATGTCGTGCAGCCCCTCCCCCCCGACAACTTCCGTATGGAAATGACAGGCAAAGGAAAGGTGAAACTCTCCTGGAATGCCGTTTCCGACGAACTGGAACCAACAGCCAAGCCCACCTCATATAATATATATATAGCGATAGACAAGGGCGACTTTGACAACGGACAGGCCATCAAGTCATCGTCATGTACCGTCAGCCTGACACCTGGCAAGCTCTACCACTTCCGCATCACGGCAGTAAACAAAGGTGGCGAGAGCTTCCCGACGGAAGTGTTGTCTGCCTATTACCAACCCAATGCCGACAAGACAGTAATGGTCGTCAATGGTTTCCACCGCCTTTCGTCGCCCGCCGTCATCAACAATGCGTCCCAACAGGGCTACGACATCGCTGCCGACCCCGGCGTGACATACGGACTGACGGCAGGATGGAGCGGCAAACAGCAATGCTTCGACCGCTCGAAGATGGGTATCGAGGGCAAGGGCGGACTGGGATATAGCGGCAACGAGATGGCGGGACAATTCGTGGCTGGCAACGACTGCAACTATGTAATGGCACATGCCGAGGCTTTTGCCACCGCAAACACGTGCAACATTGTGAGCTGTTCGAGCCAAGCGGTCGAGAATGGTTACGTGAAATTAAGCAAATATGACTGCGTGGACCTTATCCTTGGCTTGGAGAAAGACGACGGACACTCGCTTGTGAAATACAAGACATTCACTCCCACCATGCAGGAGAGGCTCCGCGCATACACCAAAGACCATGGAAACCTCATCGTGAGTGGCTCTTACATCGGGTCGGATATGAACCATAACGTCAACGAACAATATTTCCTCGCTAACGTATTGAAAGTTAGATACGGTGGTAACATGCTGGGGAACAACACATCTGCCATGTTTGGGCTGAACAAGAACTTCAACATCTATCGCACATTAAATGCCAAACACTATTCCGCACATGCCCCCGATATCCTCCACCCCACGGGAAACGCCTTCTGTGCCATGCAATATGGCGACGGGAGTAGTGCTGGCGTGGCATATAAGGGCAAAGACTATGGTTGCTTTGTGATGGGCTTTCCCTTCGAGTGCATCACGGAGGCCGAAACTCGCAACTATATCATGCGTGGCATACTCAATTATCTTTTGAAATAACATCATACATATATCACCTATGAAAATTCAAGCAAACGCATCGGGAAGCCGCTCCATTGACGTTACCGAGCAACATCTACGGACGATAGAGGCATATTCGCTCTTAGACAACCTCGTGGACAGCAATGGCATCATTGACGAGAACGTACTCGACAAACTCAAATTCAACGTCAGGGCAATCCTGGAATCTGGCACAGAGGGTAACAAGGAACTATTGGATCTGTGCTTAGATGTCATCTACAACAACCACATGAAAGCCTTTGGTTTGGAAAACCTTTTCAAACTATACCAAGAGTGGAAGGGCCAGAAAGCAGCGGAAACGGACGATGACACAGCCACCGAGACTGTCTGACTTCCTGCCTACCACCAAGAAGGAGTGTGAATTGAGAGGATGGGAGCAGTTGGATGTCATCCTCTTTTCGGGCGATGCCTACGTGGATCACCCCTCCTTTGGCGCAGCGGTGATAGGACGGGTGTTGGAGGCACACGGCTATAAGGTTGCTATCGTACCCCAACCCGACTGGCATGGCGACTATCGTGACTTCAAGAAGTTGGGCAAGCCGAGGCTTTTCTTCGGCATCGCACCGGGTTGCATGGACTCCATGGTGAACAAATACACCGCCAACAAGCGGCTCAGGGCGGAAGATGCCTATAGCCCCGATGGCAGGCACGACTGCCGACCGGAATATCCCACCATCGTTTATTCACGCATTCTCAAACAATTGTACCCCGATGTACCTGTGGCACTCGGTGGCATCGAGGCATCTTTGCGTCGATTGACCCATTACGACTATTGGCAAGACAAACTGATGAAGTGCATCCTCTGTGACGCAGGAGCCGACCTCATCATCTATGGCATGGGGGAGAAGGCAACCTTGCAATTATGTAACGAATTAGCCAGCGGCAAGGACATCAGGCAAACTCGACACATCCCACAGACGGTATATATGGTTGACAAGGAGCATGTGTTGGGAGGAATACGTGAAGACGACATCATCCTGCACAGCCATGAGGAATGCCTACGGAACAAGCGCGCGCAAGCGGAGAATTTCAGACACATCGAGGAACAGTCGAATAGCATCCATGCCCAACGCATCATCCAAGAGGTCGATGGGAAATACGTCGTGGTGAACGCCCCCTACCCGCCCATGACAACCGAGGAGTTGGATGCGTCGTTTGACCTCCCATACACCCGTCTCCCACATCCCAAGTATAAGGGTAAGCGCATCCCAGCTTACGAGATGATCAAACATTCCGTCAACATCCATCGCGGATGCTTTGGAGGTTGTGCTTTTTGCACCATCTCTGCCCATCAAGGCAAGTTTATCACCTGCCGATCCAAGGAAAGCATCCTCCGCGAGGTGCGGCAAGTCATCGACATGCCCGACTTCAAGGGCTACTTGAGCGACCTCGGCGGACCGTCTGCCAACATGTATGGCATGGGGGGGAAGAACGTCAAGGCGTGTGAGAAGTGCAAACGCCCATCGTGCATCCACCCGAAGATTTGCCCCAATCTCAACACCGACCATTCTCGTCTGCTTGACATCTACCACGCCGTTGACGCATTGGCGGGCATCAAGAAGAGCTTTATCGGTAGCGGGGTGCGCTATGACCTCATCCTACATCATTCCAACGATGAGAAGTCTAACGAGGCGGCACGGACTTACGCTCGTGAACTTATTCTCCATCATGTAAGTGGGAGGCTAAAGGTGGCACCCGAGCATACCAGCGACCGTGTGCTCTGGCTGATGCGAAAGCCCTCGTTCACCTTGTTCAATGAGTTTAAGAGGATGTTCGACAGAATCAACCGCGAGGAGAATCTTCGGCAGCAAATCATCCCCTACTTCATCAGCAGCCACCCCGGGTGCATGGAAGAGGACATGGCGGAACTGGCTGTCATCACCAAGAACATGGATTTCCACCTCGAACAGGTGCAAGATTTCACCCCCACACCGATGACGGTAAGCACAGAAATGTGGTACACGGGACTTGACCCCTATACCCATAAACCAGTGGCTTGTGCCAGGACGCAAAGGGAAAAACTATCCCAGCGGCAGTTCTTCTTCTGGTATAAACCCGAGGAGCGACAAGGAATCGAGCGGGAACTGCGCCGCATCGGTCGCCCAGACCTCATCACCAAGCTATATAACCACCCCGCTTCCAATCCTCACGATTATCATTCCAAGGCAAAAAGGAATGGAAATCGGAAGAAGAAATGAGCCTTCCATCTCTTTTTTGAATATGCTTTCTTCGGCGCAAACCTATCGGTTATGCGGCACAAAGATGATATTCGTAGGGAACAGATGCCCCATTTATGACTTTTTGCCTATAGCCAAAAAGCCTTGCGCCTATAGCCGAAAGGGTTTGCGGCTATAGGCAAAATAAGCTTACATCAAAATATTGGGATGCTTTGAGAACGTGCCTAAACGGGTCAAGTGTTACGTGGGAATCATGAAATTGATGACTTCCTGCTCCACGGAGACCGTGAACTCGCCCACAGGGGTGTTCATCAGGCGACCGTCAATGCCTACAAGGGCTTTCTGCGCTTCCATCACCTCCACCTTTCGTGTACGATATGGATGGACGCTACGATGGTTAAGGAACTTGCCCTTGACAAACAGATAAATCCCCTCGAATAGCTGTGTCATCTCGGGATGGTACACCACGGAGACATCCAACAAGCCATTGTAAGGCACGGCATTGGGTGTCTGGCCATAACCAGTGGCATTGCCGATGCAGACGGTCATCACCTTGCGGTTGATGACATCGGCATTGATTTTCAGGTGCATCTTGTATTCGAGGCGTTGGAATATCAGCAAGACGAAGGAGAACAGGAACGAGAGGGTACGCGAGCCAAGCAGATGGCGCGTCTCACGGCGTAGGTTCATGATGGTGGCGATGAGCCCGATGTTGATGCAATTGAGGAAATAGCGATGGCAAGGCTCTCCCTTGGCGTTCTTGTAACGGATGCAACCGAGGTCAATCTTGCGCAGATGGCGAGCCTTGAGCCATTCGATGGTCTGTTCCAGTTCGCCCTCGCGGAAGTCCCAGAAATGGGCAAAGTCGTTCATCACGCCATTGGGAATCACGCCCAAGGCAATGCTGTCGCGCTTCGACTTGTCAGTCTGCATGAGGCAGTTGACGGCATCGTTTAGGGCGGAGTCGCCTCCGACGATGACGATGGTCTGATACCCATTGTTGATAAGCATCTTCACCAATCGGTCAACGCTACCCACATTCTCACTTTGCACGAAATCGTACTCTATCCCTTGGGCTTTCAACACCCGCTCAATTTTCTCCCATCGTTTAGCGGGAGTGTTGATGATACTTGATTTTGGGCAATACAGGATGCCCCAACGACCTTCATTCATACCTTTTTCTCCTCTATTCTGATAAGGCTAACGCCTTGATGATGTTCAATTTCTCTTCCATCGGCAACAGGGCATCTACCCAGTGGATGGTGAATCCCCGCCGCTCCATGCCGCGAAACCACGTCATTTGTCGCTTGGCAAATTGGTGGATGGCGATTTCCAACTTGCCATACATCTCCTCATACGTGGTGCGTCCGATGATGTATTCCGTGACATATTTGTATTCCAACCCATAATAGATCAAGTCTTCTGCTGGTATGCCCCTGTCCAATAAGCCCTTGATTTCCTCCACCATACCATGCTCCAACCGATAGCGCAGCCGCTCACTGATTTTCCTACGACGCTCCTCACGGTCAATGCTCACGCCAATGATGACAGAGGCAATGGGTGGCAAATCCCGTCGTGGCAATGGGTGTTCGAGGTTGTAGCTCTCAATTTCTATGGCACGGATGGCACGTTGGGCGGAGTCCACATCGGTGGTATTGTGCATCGTCGTGCCACTTTGTGCCTTCAGTTCCATGAGCATCTGTGTCAGTTCTTCCAATGATTTCCCTTCCAATTGTTCTCTCAACTCGGGGTTTTGTGGCACGGGAGAGAGTTTATACCCCTTGAGTACCGCCTCGATATACAACCCCGTTCCACCACAGAGGATTGGCATGACTCCACGGGAGACAATGTCGTTGTATGCTTTGAAGAAGTCTTCTTGGTATTGGAAAAGGTTGTATTTCGTGCCAGGCTCGCAAATGTCTATCAAATGATAACGCACTTGATGCCCATCGATAATATAATCATCCAAGTCCTTGCCCGTGCCAATGTCCATGCCACGATATACCTGACGGGAGTCGGCAGACAAAATCTCGCCTCCCACCTCCATTGCCAAAGCCGTCGCAATCTGTGTCTTCCCGCTGGCTGTCGGTCCCAGAATGGTAATCATTTCCAAACCCATGTTAGCTATTTGCCTACAAAGATATATAAAAAAAGGTCATTCGACAAAACCGAATGACCATTATTTGATAAAGTTCTGGCAATTCTTCGATAAAGTATATACTATTTAAGAAAAAAGAGGATATGCAAACGTGACATATCCTCTTCATCTAAACCATCAAGTAAATGGTATTACTTCAACTCAGCGAGGTACTTAATGGTGCGAACCATCTGAGAAGTGTAAGAGTTCTCATTGTCATACCAGCTGACAACTTGTACCTGATAGGTGTCGTCGTCAATCTTGCTGACCATTGTCTGTGTGGCATCGAAGAGTGAACCATACTTCATACCGATGATGTCAGAAGAAACGATTTGATCCTCAGTGTAACCAAATGACTCGGAACCAGCAGCCTTCATGGCGGCGTTGATGCCCTCTACGGTGATGTCCTTACCCTTAACGACAGCGATAAGAATGGTGGTGGAACCTGTGGGAGTGGGAACGCGCTGTGCAGAACCGATGAGCTTGCCGTTCAGTTCGGGGATAACGAGACCGATAGCCTTGGCAGCACCCGTGGAGTTGGGAACGATGTTGCAAGCACCTGCGCGGCTGCGGCGGAGGTCACCCTTACGCTGTGGACCGTCGAGAATCATTTGGTCGCCTGTGTAAGCGTGGATAGTAGACATGATACCGCTGGCGATGGGAGCGTACTTATTCAGTGCATCAGCCATTGGAGCCAAGCAGTTGGTGGTGCAGGAAGCAGCTGAAATCACGGTGTCCTCTGGGGTCAGTGTCTTGTGGTTCACATTGTAAACGATGGTGGGGAGGTCCTTACCTGCGGGTGCAGAGATCACAACCTTCTTGGCACCAGCCTGGATGTGAGCCATTGACTTCTCCTTGGATGTGTAGAAACCAGTACACTCGAGAACGACATCAACACCTAACTCACCCCAAGGAAGCTCTGCTGCGTTGGGCTTTGCATAGATGGTGATTTCCTTACCATCAACGATGATGGAGGTCTCTGTTGCCTCAACAGTGTGCTTACCCTCGCCAAACTTGCCAGCGAAGCCACCCTGTGCGGTGTCATACTTCAACAG
>JAFYZV010000158.1 GCA_017548525.1 Prevotella sp. | reverse complement strand
CGGGCAGGGAGAAAGGTACGGGCAAATAGGGTGAAAGGACGTACCTTAGCGGGGTGAAGACCGTATCTCGTCGGTTTGCAGCGGGCGGGGAAAACATTTTCGGCGACCGCCGAAAATGATTGTAGCGACCGCCGAAAATGTTCGCGGCGGTCGCTACAAACCTTTTTTATGATGATACATCGCGGTTCTGGTTGCTACATGCAGAGGGTGCTGTATAGTTACTATCACCCCAAACCGAATGGATTGCTATTGCGATACGCCTGCTCCACTGTCCTTCCAATATCTTCTGTGCCCTCGGCAGAATACTCGCCATTGACTCCGTCCATCTCCTCTGGGTTGAGTTCCAAATAACTGTGCATGTCTGCCTCAGCACCCTCCTTGTCGCCAAGGGCGAGCCTCACCGCGCCCCGTTCCTTGAAAGCGGCGGCATGGAAGGGGTTTGCCTTGACCACCTTATTATAATATTCGATGGATTTCTCATGATTTCCTTTGCGCTCCTCGATGCGGGCATTGAGCAACAATACCTCCTCGATACCCGAGGAATGCTCGTCAAGCCACTTGGCATCTTCATCGGCACTCTCCACGTCGCCCATCTCCAAGAGCGTGTCGCCACGCAACAGGCGGGCATCGCCATTGTCCTCGCGCATGGTGATGGCACGGGTAAGCATCGCCACGGCATTCACCAAGTCGCCCCTGCCAATGCAAGCACGGGCATAAAGCACCATGAGCATGGGGTTATCCTTGTCTACCAACATCGCCCGCTCGCATAGTTCCTCCATGCGGTCGTAGTCTTCGAGCATATAGGCGACATCGGTCATACGCACCAAGAGTTGCACATTTTCAGGCTCAGCCTCCGCTAACTTCTGTAATTGCTCGTAGGCTTCCTCCAATCGATTGACATGGATGAGTGCCTGGGAGAGATAATCCCTCACCTCCAAGTCGTCCTGCATCTCCAATGCCCGTGTGAAGAGTTCCACGGCATGGGTCGACTCGCCCAATCGCAACGCCTTCACGCCATCGTATTTCAACACGTCGAAGTTTCTCGACTCCTCCTCTTTCTTCTTCTCCTCGGGTGTCTCCACCTTCCCGTTGAACAATGATTTCAAAAATCCCATGGTGATATAAATATGAATATGGTATAAATCTAATTTTGATATCGTTCTTTTTCCGACTGCAAATATACACTTTTTTTTGGAAAAAACACGCTAATCGAATAATAAACACAGAAAAAGCCATGGGCAAGGAATCATGGACTAAAACGACTGCGTCGCCCCCCCTTTCGTCCAACATGCATGGACAGCCAACAAACAATAGGGTAATTGGCCATGATGTATGACAAATGGCATTAAAATATCTAAAAGCAAGCAGATTTAACGATAAATTAACACCATGCTAACGAATTAAACCGTATCTTTGCAGATGATGAAAGAAAAACTCATTTTAATAATACTATCGCTCTGCCTGTGGCATTTACAGGCAGGGGCGCAAGAAGACGTGATAAGCGAGAGCCTGAACGAAAGTACAACAGACACTCCATACACAACACTCAACACCCAACAAGACTCCCTCAACCTACTCCCCCTCACCACGTATGGACAGGTGAGACACATCGGGCTTTACCCCATGCACCTCGGCGGATTCTATGACTGGAACCTCCATGAGGGATTGAACGTGAGCCTTAGCGCGTCGGTGTTTGCGCAATTCGGCAAACACGCACGGCGCGGAGCGGGGTTCACGCAGAGCCTCTCCGCCATGTATGCCGTTCCCTTGACTGACAAGCTGTCGCTCTCCGTGGGTGGTTATCTGTACAACATGAATTGGCAAAACGATGCCTACCGCAACGCTGGTCTTACCGCCATGTTAGGCTATCGGTTTAACGACCATTGGGAGGGATTCGTCTATGCACAGAAAAGTCTCACGCACAACGTTCCCATGTATGGCGTCTATCCCACCCGTTGGCCGATGGGAGGCCTCTATTGCGACCCCTTCGACGCGGCATACATGGGTGCTGCCGACCGTATCGGGGCGGGGGTGCGCTACTATTTCAACCCCTCTTTCTCCATCGAGGTGAGCTTTGAGCATGACAGAATGCCCCGCAAACGGTTTGGCTCGCCTGACTTCATCCACACCATCCCGCCACCAAAGGAATAACCATACATCCTCAAGCCATGAGCATCCTTGCACCAGATGGATGGTTAAACGATGCCATCACCCACCTCAACGACTTTTTGTGGACTTATATCCTTATCGGAACACTCATCGGGTGTGGGATTTGGTTTACCATACGCACACGTTTCGTCCAGTTTCGCATGGTAGGAGAGATGGTGAGGCTCTTGGCAGACTCCACGGTCAAGAACGTCGGACAGAAACATATTTCCTCGTTTCAGGCATTCGCCGTTTCGGTAGCCACACGGGTGGGCACGGGAAACTTAGCGGGTGTCGCTACGGCAATAGCCATCGGCGGTCCAGGGGCGGTATTTTGGATGTGGATGATTGCCCTTATCGGCTCCGCTACTGCATTCGTGGAATCGACCCTTGCACAGCTTTTCAAGGTACGCCATAAGGACTCGTTCATCGGCGGTCCTGCCTATTACATCCAACGTGGGATGCACAATCGGTGGATGGCAGTGGTTTTCGCCATCCTTCTCACCATCACTTTCGGCCTCTCATACAACTCCATCCAGAGCAACACCATCTGCCATGCCATGAACGAGGCATTCGGTTGGAACCGTACCATCACGGGATTGTTTCTTGTCGCATTATCGTTGGTGGTAGTGTTCGGCGGCATCCATCGCATCGCCAAGGTGAGTTCTGTCATCGTACCTGTCATGGCGATAGGCTATTTCATCCTCGCAGCCGTCATCGTCATCATGAATATCCACCTCCTACCCCATGTATTCAAGACCATCATCGCCAATGCCTTCGGCATCGAACAGGTGGCTGGCGGCGGATTAGGGGTGACGATGATGAACGGTATCAAGCGAGGACTGTTCAGCAATGAGGCGGGAGAGGGAAGCGCACCCAACGTGGCAGCCACCGCCTCGGTGTCCCATCCCGTCAAGCAGGGCCTCATCCAAGCCCTCGGAGTATTCACCGATACGCTATTGGTGTGTTCCTGCACGGCATTCATCATCCTTATTAGTGGTCTCTACACCACGCCTGGGTTGAATGGCATCGCCCTCACGCAGTCGGCATTGCAATCTGAGGTGGGTGCCGCCGGACCTACCTTCATCGCCGTGGCGATATTCCTATTTGCCTTTTCAAGCATCATCGGCAACTATTATTACGGTGAGGCAAACATCAGGTTTCTATTGGCGAAAAAGGAAAAAGAGGGGAAATCATACGTTCTTTTCATCTATCGACTATGCTCAGGTGGTGTCATGGTGCTGTTTGGGGCATTGGCTTCCCTTGAAATTGTATGGAATTTGGGAGACGTATGTATGGCATTGTTGACCGCTTGCAACCTTATCGCCATCATCACATTGGGCAAATATGCTTTCCGTTTACTCGATGACTATCGGACTCAGAAACGTCAAGGCATCAAAGAGCCAACGTTCCATGGTAGCCAAATACCCGAGATTGAAAAAGACCTTGACGCTTGGGGGGAGGTTTCAGTTCAAAGTTCAGAGTTCTAAGTTAGATAATGCGCAGAGCAAACTATGAATTTTGAACTATGAACTATGAACTAATCTAAGCCGTAAACTATTCAGCACAACGCTGACACTCGACAACGCCATCAACGCACTCGCCCACATCGGGGTAATCTGGAAGTCGATGCCGAAAGCGTATGGCAACCCTGCCGCCAAGGGTATGCACACCATATTATATATAAAAGCCCAGAAGAGGTTTTGGTGAATCATCGACACCGTGCGGCGCGACAATGACACCGCATTGGGCAAAGCACGGAGGTCATTGCCCATCAACGTTACTTGCGCCACATCCATCGCTACATCCGTTCCCGTGCCGATAGCAATGCTCACATCGGCGGTGGCAAGGGCTTGTGAGTCATTGATGCCATCGCCCACCATTGCCACAACCTTTCCTTCTTGCTGCAATTGCCTCACCAGATTTTCCTTGTCTTGGGGCTTCACCCCACTCTTCCAATGGCTGATGCCAGCCTTCCCTGCCCAATATGCCGCCGCATCCTCGCGGTCTCCGCTCATCATATATACATCGATGCCATAAACTTGTTGTAATTGCGACATTGCCTCTTGGGCGTGGGGCTTGAGTGTTTCTCGTTCTTCGTATGGCAGATTATCGGCTTTCGTGAAATCAATGTCTTGATTGGGAATGGTGAGCGTCCCCGTCTTGTCGATAACGAGAGCATTGACTTTACGCATGAGTTCGATGGCAGTAGCATCCTTGACAAGGATATTGCGCTCTGCCGCCTTACCAATACCCACCATCAACGCCGTGGGAGTGGCGAGTCCCATCGCACAAGGACAGGCTATGACTAATACGGCTACGGCAGAGATAATGGCATGAGACAATGCCCCTTCACCTCCGACAATCATCCAAACGATGAAAGTGAGTAAGGAGAGTGCTGCCACAGTGGGAACAAATATCATGGAAAGACGATCCACCACCCGCTGCACAGGGGCTTTTGACCCTTGCGCCTGTTGCACCATACTGATGATTTGCGCCAAGGCAGTCTTCTCGCCTACCTGTGTGGCGCGAAACCGCAATGTGCCTTGTTGCAACACAGTTCCTGCTAACACCTTGGAAAAACGTTTCTTCAACAAGGGCGTTGGCTCACCCGTAATCATCGACTCATCGACGTATGCACCTCCAGCGGTCATGAAACTGTCTGCCCATGTCACCATGCCATCGACAGGAATTCTCTCTCCTGCCCGTACTTCCAACACGTCGCTCACAGCGATGGTAGATAATGGAACATCCATCGTTAGGGGTTCTGGTGTCTCAAGGGGTTCAGAAGTACAGACTTTAGCATCATTCGATTGAATACTATTGTCTAAACTCCTTGAATTCCTGAACTCCTTAAACTCCCCATCCCTCACGATCCTCGCCGTCTTGGGACGCAATCCCATCAACGTGCGAATGGAAGAAGCGGTGGTCCGCTTAGCTCTCTCTTCCAACAACCTACCTAAAAGCACAAAGGCAATAATCATCACCGACGCATCAAAATATACAGGCGTATCGACTTGCAGCAATGTCACCACGGCACTATAGCCGAAAGAGATGGCGGTGGAGAAACAAACCAACGTGTCCATGCTCGCCATCCCATGCCTTAATTGCTTCCATGCGTTGACGTAAAACGACTTTCCGCAGGTCAAGATGCTTGCTAAGGAGAGAATCAAGGCGAGTTGTGCACCATCCTTCATGTAGTTTCCTACCACCATCACCGACACGGCAAACACCCATGCCAACAACGTTTTGCGTTTGAGCAACGTATATTCGCGCCGTTCTATCTCTTCCACCGAGCGGTCTTGCTCTATCACCAAGTCGAATCCGATGCCATTGATCGCCTCCTTCATCTGTTGCAAAGTAATGATGGAAGGGTCATATTCCACCAACGCCGACCGCGAAGAGAGGGAGACGCTCGCCGACTTGACACCTTCCAACGAATTGAGTTTCTTTTCCACATGGGCAGAACAGGATGAGCAAGCCATGCCAACAACGGGAATTGTTACTTTCGACATGTGTAAGAATATATGAAGTATGAATACATTTTATATTGTATAGCAAGGACAGAAGCCTTCATCATATAACGCAAATGATTGTAAGGGCGAATTGCCTTGTTGACCAAATGACATGCGAAAATACATTTTTTTTGGCAAAAGCGGAAGAAAGTTTGGAAAATTCATGATATTTGCATACATTTGTGGAAAATATCAAGCAAACTTATACAACAACCAACAAAACATGGAAAAAGAAAGACTGACTTTAAATGCAAACTCCGTGGTGACACATTTACAAAAAGAGCCACGAGACTTCACGAAAGAAGACATCATCAAATTCATCAGCGACAACAAAATTCGCATGGTCAACTTCATGTATCCTGGTGGCGACGGGAAACTGAAGACCCTCAATTTCGTCATCAGCGACCAAGCTTACTTACGCACTATCTTGACATGCGGCGAGCGTGTAGACGGCTCCAGCCTCTTCTCGTTCATCGAAGCAAGCTCCAGCGACCTATATGTCATGCCGCGTTTCTCCACAGCATTTGTCGATCCATTCTCTGACATCCCCACCCTATGCCTATTATGTTCGTTCTTCGACAAGGACGGCAACCCGTTGGCATCATCACCCGAACAGACGCTGCGACGCGCTGCGGAGGCTTTCAGGCAGGTGACGGGTATGGAATACGAGGCAATGGGCGAGTTGGAATATTATGTTATCCGACCCACGGAGAACGTCTATCCTGCCATCGACCAACGCGGATACCATGAGAGTGCGCCATACGCGAAGACCAACGACTTTCGCTCACGGTGCATGGACTATATCGCCCAGACGGGCGGACAAATCAAATACGGCCATTCCGAGGTGGGCAACTTCGAGCAGAACGGCCTTACTTACGAACAGAATGAGATTGAGTTCCTACCCGTTCCCGTTTGCGATGCCGCCGACCAACTATTGATTGCTAAATGGGTTATCCGCAACCTCGCATGGCGAGAGGGGCTGAACGTGACTTTCGCACCGAAAATCACGACGGGAAAGGCGGGCAGCGGACTCCATGTACACATGCGTATCACGAAAGATGGGCAGAACCAGATGCTGGGCAGTGACGGCACATTGAGCGACGTGGCGCGGCGAGCCATCGCAGGGATGATGGAGTTAGCACCGAGCATCACCGCCTTTGGCAACAAGAACCCCACCAGCTACTTCCGCCTCGTTCCGCACCAAGAGGCACCCACCAATGTCTGTTGGGGCGACCGCAACCGCTCCGTCCTCGTCCG
This sequence comes from Prevotella sp., assembly GCA_017548525.1. Lineage (GTDB taxonomy): Bacteria > Bacteroidota > Bacteroidia > Bacteroidales > Bacteroidaceae > Prevotella. The sequence goes on along the minus strand of JAFYZV010000158.1, from coordinate 7,910 downwards.
CGTGCCCCTCGGTTGGACGGCACAAACAGACATGTGCTGCCAAGCCAATCCTTTGGAAAGTCCGATGGCATTCGATACCACGCAGAAACAGACTGTCGAGATGCGTTCACCCGATGGCTCCGCCGACATCCACCAGTTGTTAGCTGGCCTGTGTGTGGCGTGTCGCCACGGCTTTGAGATGGAGAATGCCTTGGAGGTTGCTGCCCGTAACTATGTAGACGTGAACATCCATGATGCCGCCAATGCCGACAAACTTGAGACGTTGGCACAGTTGCCCGACTCTTGCGTCGCCTCCGCCGACTGTTTGGAGAAGCAACGTGCGGTGTATGAGGAGCAGGGAGTGTTCAGCGCAGCAATGATTGACGGTATCATCCGCCAGCTCCGCGCTTTCGATGACCGCACCCTGCGGACAGACATTGCCGATGACCAAGAGAAGATTACGTGTCTCGTCGAGACGTATTTCCATTGCGGATAAGGCAATCGCATGAAATTGGAGAAATCCTTTTCACAATTTATTATACACTTATCATTCATGAAAAAAACTGCACTTTTCTATTTAGCATCTTTCCTTGCCCTACCTACAACTGCTCAAGACGGAATCATTCGCCCTGGGGAGTTGTGGTTGGACACCGACGGCAAGCACATCAATGCCCACGGAGGAGGCATCCTGCTCCATGAAGGAACCTACTATTGGTTTGGGGAACACAAGGCAGAGCGTACCAGCAATGCTATGGTGGGCATCACCTGTTATTCCTCTACCGACCTGACGACATGGAAAAACATGGGCGTTGCCCTGCCTGTCTCGCAAGAAAAGGGCAACGAACTGGAGCGGGGTTGCATCATGGAACGCCCGAAAGTCATTTACAATCCCGCGACAAGAAAGTTCGTGATGTGGTTTCATTTGGAACTCAGGCATCGTGGCTATGATGCCGCACGATTCGGCGTTGCCGTGAGCGACCGACCTGAAGGACCATACCAATACCTTTATTCAGGAAGAGCCAATGCCGGAAAATGGCCTGTGGAGTTTGGGAAGACGCAGATAGAAGAGGCAGAATCGTTCAATTTGTCTGATTATCAAGAATGGTGGACACCCCGATGGACGAGGGCGGTACGCCGTGGACTGTTCATCAAGCGTGACTTTGCCGAGGGACAGATGTCAAGGGACATGACGCTCTATGTGGACGATGACGGCAAGGCATATCACATCTTTTCATCTGAAGAAAACCTAACCATCCACATTGCAGAACTTACCCCCGACTTCCTTCACCATTCGGGACGATACACACGCCTATCACCAGCGGGACACAACGAAGCACCCGCCATCTTCAAACACCAAGATACCTATTGGATGATTACGTCAGGATGCACGGGATGGGATCCCAATGAGGCACGGATGTTCTCTGCTCCCTCCATTTGGGGACCGTGGAAACAACATCCCAATCCTTGCGTTGGTCCAAATTCCGAAATCACGTTTGGCGGTCAAAGCACGTTCATTCTCCCACTACCCGACGGAAAGTTTATCTTCATGGCAGACATTTGGCGACCTCGACATCCCATCGATGCGCGATATATATGGCTTCCCATCACCTTCGACAATGAGACTCCAGTAATCAAGTGGCAAGATGAGTGGAAATTATAATTGATAAACACCAATACCATATTTCCTTTTTCACACGAATCCATACAGTTTTTCGGCATTTTCCTTGCATAATTCATGGAAAATGCCGTAATTTGCATTCGGCTTGGGAGAATAATCCCATGCCTTGATGCATTAGCTGATTATTTCGCACTTACCGAAAAGACCTGAGAAACCTGTTTGGAATAGTTCGATTTAAGAAGCAAAGGGAAAGACCTTTAAAGGTGTTCCCTCCGCACAATGGCTATGCACACGCTTTGGCGTGGTTGCATTTCTTATTTGTGCGGTGGGGTTCCAATTTCTCAGGTCTGCCCCTTAGGTAAGTGCATAAGGATGGCCACGCCATTCTTCATGTCCTTCTCTTACACATGCAAATTGCGGGCGAATACGCAGATTCGCCCCTACAAGCCCAAAACAATCTATCCGTCCGTGGAAAAGTTTAGACGTTTGACCACGATTTTCAGACAAATGACTACAGGAACGGGGCAAATGACCACAAAGGGCGAAATGGGCGGTTGCACAGGTGAGAGACATTCACTAATTTTGCAGACAGATTTTCATTTCAAACTAACAATTATTTCAAACTTTAGAAGTTGCGCACGACACGGATTCCAAGTGCAAAAAAACAATGAGAAAACAAATCTTGACATTGGCTTGCCTGTTGATGGCAACCATGGGTGTGAACGCACAAATCAGCAAGGTCGCCCTGCAACATCGTGGCGAGGTGACACTCTATGACACCGACCAAATCCAAATTGCCATCGACAACTCTGTGGATGGCGATACAATCTTCCTCAATGAGGGCGAGTTCCCTGGGTTTACCGTCAACAAGAAGATTTCCGTAATTGGCAAGGGAAATTCTGAAACGAAAGTGACAAGCAATATTACGATTGCCATTCCCAATTCACCAACGCTTACCACACGTGTATTAGATGGATTGAACTTATGGGGCAACATTGTTGTTTCCACAGCCATCAATTCACTTGTAATTCGGAAATGTCAATTCTGGTCAATTAGTTTTTCAGGTGTAGTGGATAAAGTGTTAATCGATAGATGTAATATCACGGATTACGTTACGCTTTCATCCAATGTAGTTGGTATGGATATTGTGAATTCAAAAATTGCTTACGGTTTAAGATCAAATGCATATACGCCAAGTGCTGTTAATGTTGTCAATTGTATCGTTGGAAATGGAAACTATCAATCAGTATATAGTGCATCCAATGCTACCTTTATCAATTCAATAGTATACAATTATCACAGTAGCAGTTACTACTATGGTACAGGCTGTAATTACGTAAAATGTGCTGTGGTAAATCAAAACAATGGTATATATCAGAATTGTTGGAATGTTTGGAGTACGGTGTATAATTACACCAAAGACCAATTAATCCGTGACGGTTATCTTGGAACAGATGAAACGTGTATAGGACCCGATGGCGGAACCACTCCATACACATTGGTCAGCACCGCCCCGAAGATTACGGACTACACCCTGAAGGTAGACACTGGCGAGAAGAAGTTGAACGTGAACGTGAAAGTAACCCCGCAATAACCCCTTGGCTATGCTCAAACGAACATTGAATCTTTTGCTGCTCATCGGCATGGGGATGGTGGCGCAGGCACAAGGCGAGGTGGAGACACCCGTGGTGGAGCCTGCCGACAGTTCCGTGTGGCAATATGAGTACTGGATTGATTCGGACTATTCTGGGCATACGACGGTGGATGTGTGGGAACCGATAGAATACGACGCGGACAGCGTGGAGATAGAGAAAGGTGCGAGAGACATTGCCTTCGACCTTGACGTGAGCGGCTTGGCGAAGGGCATCCACTTCCTCAACTATCGTGCCAACATGCACGACGAGTGGAGCAGTCTCGGTCGTTACATCTTCTACCTACCCGCCACCGACCCCAAGAGTGCCAAGATTACCGAATATCAATATTGGATAGACAACAACTCTGCCAACAAGAGCGTGAGGCGCACGTCAAGCACCACGTTCTCCTTTACTCCTCCAGGCATCAATATCGCCTACTTGAAGACGGGCGTACATTATTTTAATTTACGCGCACGTAACAATCATGGCGAATGGAGTTCGTTGGCACGGTTGCTGTTCTATAAGCCCGACCTGCCCGCTGACTCGGCAGAGGTGACCGAATATCAATACTGGATAGACGATGACTTTGCGTCGCATGTGACAGACTCTGCTACGTTGGAAAACGAGTTTATCGCTACGATGGACATCAGCGAATTGCCGGTAGGCATCCACTTCTTCAACATCCGTGCAAGAAACACCAACAAGGAATGGAGCAGCCTTGCCCGCTTGCTCTTCTATATCCCCGATATGGAGACTCCCGCCGACGGCTTGAAGGAATACGAATACTGGATAGACGATGACTATACGCTGCATCATACGGAAGCTGCCAACGATGAGGAATTCATTGCTACCTTAGACATTAGTGATTTGTCGGTAGGCGTTCATTACTTCAATTTCCGTGCAAAGAACACCAATGACAAATGGAGCAGTTTGGCAAGGCTTATCTTCTATAATCCAGAATTAGAAGACACGACGGCATCGATGAAAGAGTTTGAATACTGGCTTGACAACAATTATGCCGAGCGTACCAACCTCGATACCGACAATGGCGACTTCGTGGCAAGGGTAGACATTAGTCAGTTGTCTGAGGGAGCGCATTACTTCAACTTCCGTGCAAAGAACACCAATGAGGTATGGAGTGCATTGCTATGCTTGGAGTTTAAACGTCCCGATGAAGAGGAACCCACCATCGAGCGCAATGACACCATCATCGTACCAGAGGAAGGTTGGAGAACCTACGCATCCGACGATGCACTTGACCTGTCACACATCCGCGCCTATATCATCGCAAGCTACGATGGCGATATGGTGTACCTGTCGCGTGTGACCGTGGTGCCTCCTGGCACTGGTCTTGTCATCAAAGAGGATGCCGGAACCTACGTTGTTCCCGTGGTGAGCAACCACAGTTATGTGGTGAACATGCTGAAAGGCGTTACCGTGAACACCACCGTCTATCCGACGGAAGGCTCCTTCACCAACTTCCTCTTGGGCAAGGGCAACCGTGGCGTAGGATTCTACCGCGTGAAACAAGCGGGGACATTAGCAGCCAACCATGCCTACCTTCGTTTACCAACCGATGTATTGGTTAGCTCGGCGAAGTTCTACCGCTTGGTATTCGACGACCAGCCTACCGACATTGACGGTGTTGAGACGCAAGACGTTGACGATGCACCCTATTACGACCTGCAAGGTCGCCGCTATGAAAGTAAGCCGACCGTCAGGGGTGTCTACATGCACGACGGCAAGAAAGTGGTAGTGAAATGATGACTCGCAAAACGTTGACTAACATGAACGAGAAACATTCATACCAACCGCCACGAATAGCCGTCATCGATGTCTATGGCGAGGAGATGATGCAAGACTTCGTACCCTATTCGGAAACGGAAGTCGTAGACTTGCCCATCGATGACAATCCCAATGACGGCATACGCCCCGAGGATGCCTTGGGAAAGGAGACGAGCGTCTGGGACGAATAATCCCTACGACTATCCTTATCTATATCAATATATAAGGCTGGCATTCATCACAAGTGCCAGCCTTTTCTGAAAGAATCTGATACAATTATTTGATTATTCGTGCAAAAAAATGTATTTTTGCAGATGATTTTCATACAGAAAAAGTCATTCCAAGCATTTCATTTCATACAGGAATCATCAAAGCCAATAATCATGCTATGGGAACAACTATGGAAAAAAATACAGAACTGAGGCAAGCATGGGACTTCGTGGAACACACGGGGCGCAGCATCTTCTTGACAGGAAAGGCAGGAACGGGTAAGACCACGTTCTTGAAGACCGTGATGGAGAAATCGAAAAAACGAGCTATCGTCGTTGCACCCACAGGTGTAGCAGCCATCAATGCAGGTGGTGTCACCATCCATTCATTCTTCCAACTGCCGCTATCGCCCTTCGTTCCCAATGCCAAAATCAAGGACAAATTCGAATTCAACCGCAACAAACGCAAAATCATCGCATCATTAGACCTCCTCATCATCGACGAGATTTCCATGGTAAGGGCAGACCTGTTAGATGCCATCGATACTGTAATGCGCCGCTTCCGCGACCGTTACCAGCCCTTTGGCGGTGTGCAACTGCTAATGATTGGCGACTTAGGGCAACTGACTCCCGTCGTCACGCCTGAGGACGAGCGCATCCTGTCGCCTTTCTATTCCACCCCATACTTCTTCGGCTCCAAGGCTTTGTCACAGATTCAGTACGTGACCATCCAGTTGACCCATATCTATCGCCAGCAAGACAAGGTGTTCCTCGACATCCTCAATGAGGTAAGGCAGGGCCATCCCACCAACGACACGATGGAGAAACTGAACAACAGGTATTTACCATCGTTCATCCCCGCACCCGAAGAGGGATATATCCGCCTGACCACACACAACAACCTCGCCAATTCCTATAACGAGAATGAGCTCAAAAAACTTCCAAAGAAGTCACATTATTACCAGGCGGAAATCAACGGGACGTTTCCCGAATACCTCTACCCTACACAAGAAACGCTCGAACTGAAGGAAGGGGCGCAGGTGATGTTCGTGAAAAACGACCCCTCTGCCGACCACCTATATTATAATGGTCGCATCGGGCGAGTGACATTCGTTGATGAAGATAGTATCATGGTACGATGCCAAGGTGACGAGGACGACATCGAGGTGACACCTTTGGAATGGGAGAACGCCCATTACACGCTCAACAACACGACAAGAGAGATAGAGACGGAGGTTCAAGGTGTGTTCCGCCAATACCCCTTGCGTTTGGCATGGGCGATTACCATCCACAAGAGCCAAGGTTTGACATTCGACCACGCCATCATCGATGCCAACCTATCATTTGCCCCTGGACAGGTGTATGTGGCATTGAGCCGCTGTCGCACGTTGGAAGGCATGGTATTGGCAACGCCTCTCACGCCTCATGCCATCATCAACGATGAACGTGTGGACACTTATATCACCCACCAAGAGCAAGAAGCGCAAAGGAGCATCGAGCAGTTGCCCTTGCTCAAAGAGGAATACGTCCGCCATTTGTTGCTCGAACTGTTCGACTTCCATCCCATCCTCTTCCAACAAGAGAGCATGGTGAGGGTGTTCACCGAGTTCTTCTACCATAGTTATGCCCAACTGGAACTCATGCACAAACAAGCATTAGAGGATATGAGGCGCGACATCATCCTCATCGCCAGCAAGTGGATAGTGAAAATCAAGCAGATGCCTACCGACCTTCTCCATGACGAGGCATTCCTCCAACGGGTGCAAAAGAGTGCAGAATACTTCGAAAAGAAGTTGGAAGAACTGTTTGCCAAACCCCTGCAATTGTCAAAAGAAGTGAAGACAAACAACAAGGAGGCGATGAAGCGGTTGGGTAATGTGTTGGCAGACTTCCGCCAAGTCTACCTCTCACGCCGTTTCCTCTTGATGAAAATCTCCGAAGAGCCGTTCTCCATCCCCTATTATCTGCAAGCCAAACAGATGTCCATGCTCGATGCCTTAGACGAGAAAGCCCTCAAGAAGAAAAAAGAAAAGAAGAAGGCAGAATCCAAGAAACCGAAAGAAAAGACTTGGGAAACGACGTTCCAACTGTTCCAACAAGGCTTGTCACCTTCACAGATTGCTAAGGAGCGTTCTCTCACCATGGGAACTATCTACAATCATCTGACCCGTTACGTGGAGTCAGGAGACATCCCTATTGACATGCTTGTTGCTGATGAGAAACGACAAGCCATCGAGGGAGTCATCCACGAAATAGGTTTGGACAAAAACATATCTGTCATCAAGGAACATTGCCCCGATGACATCACGTATGAGGAAATCCGCCTTGTGCTGAAGCAAGTCATACTTCACATGGAATCCATCAAGGGTACGAATCCCGAATTAGAGAATTAAAGAATTGATTTATCTGACTTCATACCATCTTTCTCTAATTCTACAATTCGGGATGAATCTTATCATGGCGGTGTAAGTTATGTTCTGAATCACCAGTTCTATGCTCTGAGTTGTCAAAGTAATGAACTGACTCATCAGATATATGCTCTAGTTCCTGACTTCGTCGATGCGTCACCCAAAATGGCTCACGAGTTTCTCTAAGTCGAAAAGTGGCTGGATTATCTTCTGCTCTTCGGTCAGGAATAGGGTTCTTCTCGCTGTTCCACTTACGCCGTCAGTCTTGATGTCAATG
>JAFYZV010000157.1 GCA_017548525.1 Prevotella sp. | reverse complement strand
TGTTTGTTATGGGATGACAGTTGCAAAATCGAGTGCTAAATTACTCATTTTTTCCGATTATTTACGATTATTGAAAAGAAAATTGTAATTTTGCACGTATTTTATTGATATTCAAAGAATGAGAAAAGCATTTATACGCTTCCTGTGGGGGGCTCTTATCATTGGTATCATTGCAGCTGTGGTGGGGTTTTTCGGTATATGGCACGGTGTCATCGGATATATGCCTGAATTGTCAGACTTGCAGAATCCCATCAACCGTTCCGCATCACAAATCTATTCTGCTGATGGACAGGTGATGGGAACATACAATTTCGACCGTGAGAACCGTATCTGCGTTTCATACAATAATCTCTCTCCTCATCTTGTCAGGGCATTGGTAGACACCGAGGATGAGCGTTTCTATTACCATTCAGGCATTGACTTCAAGGCACTTGCCCGTGCTATCGTCAAGCGTGGAATATTGGGACAGGAGAGTGCTGGTGGCGGTTCCACCATCACACAGCAGTTGGCGAAGCAGTTGTATTCCGAAAAAGCGCATAGCAAATTGGAACGTCTCTTGCAGAAGCCAATAGAGTGGGTCATCGCCATCAAGCTGGAACGGTATTATACCAAAGAGGAAATCCTTGCTCATTACCTCAATTACTTTGATTTTTTGCACAATGCCGTGGGTATCAAGACGGCTGCCAAGACTTATTTCAACAAGGAACCGAGCCAGTTGACACTTACAGAGTCTGCCACGTTGGTTGGCTTGTGCAAGAATCCCTCGCTTTACAATCCTGTCCGTTACCCAGAGCGCAGCAAAGAACGGCGCAATGTGGTGCTGACACAGATGTACAAGGCGGGACATCTCACTACAGAAGAATACAATGAGGCGTGTCAGGACTCGCTGAAATTGGACTTCCATCGCACCGATCACAAGGATGGTGCTGCCCCTTATTTCCGTGAGTTTCTCCGTCAATATATGATGGCGAAGAAGCCCGATCGTGCCAATTATCCCAGTTGGAACAAGAACCAATATGTTTTTGATTCCATCGCATGGGTGACGGATCCCCTCTATGGTTGGTGTAACAAGAACTTTAAGAAGGGGGGAGGCAACTATAATGTCTATACCGATGGTCTCAAAATCTTCACAACCATTGACACCCGTATGCAGCGATATGCTGAGGAGGCGGTGTACCAGCATGTTGCCAAAAACCTTCAGCCCCAGTTCTTCGCTGCTAACAGACACAAGAAGAATGCACCATTTACAAGTGACATCACACAGGCACAGATAAATAGCATTATGCAACGTGCCGTTCGACAGAGCGATCGTTATCGTGCGCTGAAGGCGGCAGGGGCAAGCGACAATGAGATAGACCACTCTTTCAACACCCCGACACGCATGACGGTTTTCACATATAAGGGAGACAAGGACACGACGATGACCCCGATGGACTCCATCCGTTATTATAAGACATTCCTTCGGGCGGGCTTCATGAGCATGGATCCCGTGAATGGTCATGTGAAGGCATACGTTGGTGGTCTCGATTTCACGCACTTCATGTACGACATGGTGATGGAAGGACGCCGGCAGGTGGGGTCTACCATCAAGCCCTATCTCTATTCTCTCGCCATGGAAAATGGCTTCTCGCCCTGCGACCTCGCACCCAACGTGCAACGTACCTACATGGTGGCGGGCAAGCCGTGGACACCACGCAATGGCAGTCGTAGCCACTATGGGGCGATGGTGACGCTGAAATGGGGTCTTGCCCAGTCTAACAACTGGATTTCGGCATACCTGATGAGTCGTCTCAATCCCCAACAATTCGTGCAGATGCTCCATGACTATGGCATCAACAATCCCGATATTCACCCATCGATGTCGCTTTGTCTTGGTCCTTGTGAGGTTTCAGTGGCAGAGATGGTGAGTGCCTACACCACGTTTGTCAACCATGGCATCCGTGTCTCGCCGACCTTCGTCACCAAGATTGAGGATAGCGATGGCAACACGGTGGCACAGTTCCAGCCACGCATGAATGAGGTTATTAGTGCCGAGAGTGCCTATAAGATGCTTGTTCTCTTGCAGGAGGTAATCAACAATGGTACGGGTCGCCGCTTGCGAGCCAAGTATAATGTCGAGTGTGAGATGGGTGGAAAGACGGGAACGACTAACAATAACTCCGATGCTTGGTTTATGGGCATCACGCCACAGCTTGTGTCAGGATGCTGGGTGGGTGGCGAGGATCGCGACATACACTTCAATTCCACGAGCATAGGACAGGGTGCGGCGATGGCGTTACCTATCTTCGCTATTTATATCAAGAAAATTTTTGCCGACCGTTCATTAGGGTATAACCCCGATGCCAAGTTTGATATTCCCGAAGAATTTGATCCCTGTGCATCTGTTGGCGATGACATTGACGAGTTTGGCATTGATGAGGTGTTTGAATAAGGTGTCGTTGTTATTTATCATCAGGCATTCATGAAATACGCAATCATAGCCGCTGGCGAGGGTTCCCGCCTTGCCCAAGAGGGGATAAGTGTTCCCAAGCCCCTGGTGGAGGTGCATGGTGAATGTCTCATTGACCGCCTTATCCGCATATTCATGGCGCATGACGCAGAGGAAATTGTGGTTATTTGCAACAGCCTAACGACCCTTGTCAGCAGCCATTTGGCTGGTATTCAGTCAGAAGGCTTGAATGGGAAACCTGTTCCTTTGCGCTATGTCATCAAGACCACGCCCAGTTCGATGCACAGCTTTTATGAGTTGTGTCAGTTTTTGGGCGATTCCCCTTTTGTCTTGACTACTGTTGATACCATCTTTCAAGAGAAGGAATTTTGTGAATACATTGCCGCTTTCCGCCAGACCATCGGTATTTACGATGGATTGATGGGCGTGACTGACTATATAGAAGATGAAAAGCCACTCTATGTGGGAACGGATAAAAACCTTCAGATAACGGGTTTTTATGATCAAGACCATGATTGCCGATTCATTTCTGGTGGTATTTATGGTTTGACACCCAAGGCGATAGACACCCTCAAGGGGTGTATGGGACGGAGTGAGAGTCGTATGCGAAATTTCCAACGTGCGCTCTTAAGGGACGGGTTGCGGCTGCAAGCCTATCCTTTCAGCAAGGTATTGGATATTGACCATGCCTCCGACATCGTGGTGGCAGAGCAGTTTTTGAAAACAATTTGATTTGGAAAAGAAAAAACATCATATATTGGCAGTCCGCAGGGATGACAGGTTCTCGCCCAATTCGATAGAGAACGACCGTGACATCCTACAGTCGGTCTGTCGTCTCTTAGGAAAAGAGATCAACATGGTTGACGAGGCACTGCTTTCCGAGGCTTGTGATGCCGATGTGTACCTATCCATGGGGCGGTTGCCAAAGACCATCCGACTGCTGAAATCCTTCGAGGAGCAAGGGGTTGTTGTTATCAATAGTGCCCATGGTGTCGCCGCCTCCATGAGGTGCAAGCTTCATGAGACAATGCGGGCAAACCACATTTCCATGCCTCCTTCCCATGGGGAACATGGCTATTGGCTCAAGCGAGGTGATGTGGCTGCGCAGGAAGAGGGTGATGTGGTGTTTTGCCCCGACGAGGATGCCTTGGTGAAAGCCAAGAGTAAGTTTGCTGCAAGGGGGATTGACGATTATGTTGTCAGTGCGCATGTGCCTGGTGATGTGGTGAAGTTCTATGGTGTGGGCGACCGTTTTTTCCGATATTATTACCCCTCTGATGATCGTAGGATGAAGTTTTCCCACGAGTTGGTCAATGGTGAGGCACACCATTACTCCTTCGATGAGTGGTCATTGCGTCATGAAGTCATGCGCTTGGCTGAGATTATCTCCCTTGATGTCTATGGTGGCGATGCCATTGTGGACGAGGCGGGGCGGTTTTATATCATAGATTTCAACGACTGGCCTAGTTTCTCTCGTTGCAGGGAAGAGGCGGCGAATGCCATTGCCAGTCTTGTAAAAGATAGAATTAAATGAGTACATTCAAACAATTATTGCAAGAATCGTTCAAGTCGAACGATACAGAAGAGTGGCTTGACGTGCATTTCACCCGTCCCATCGGGTTGGTGTTTGCCCTCTTTTGGAATAAGTTGGGAGTCCATCCCAACGCTATTACCATCCTCTCCATCTTCTTGGGGATAGTGGCTGCCGTCATGTTCTATTATCGTGACTTGGCGCATAACATCATGGGTGTAGCGTTGTTGATGCTTGCCAATTTCTGCGATAGCACTGATGGACAGATGGCGAGACTCACAGGAAAGAAGACATTGGTGGGAAGAGTCCTTGACGGATTCTCTGGAGACGTATGGTTTTTTTGTATCTACTTCGCATTGGCTTGCCGTCTCATGCCACAGGATATCCCGTTCACACAAGTGAAATGGGGCATTTGGGCATGGGTGCTTTTGGGCATTGCCGGCTTCCTTTTCCATTCGCCCCAGAGTTCTCTGAGCGACTATTATCGGCAGATACATCTCTTCTTCCTCAAGGGAAAAGAGGGTAGCGAGTTGGATAATTACCAACAGCAGCGGGCTATCTATGAGCAGCAGAAAAAAAGTGGGTCTTTCATTGGCAAGGTGTTTTATTACAATTATGCCAATTATTGCAAGAGCCAAGAGAAACGTACACCTCAATTCCAGTCCTTTTTTAAGGATTATTTGGAAAAATATCGAGAGGGGAAAGATTTGGAAAGGTATAAGATAAGCTTTTTGAATGGCTCTCGTCCATTGATGCCCTATACCAACATCCTCACGTTCAATACTCGCGCCATCTGCCTATATGTTTCATGTTTGATAGATCTTCCGTGGATTTATCCCTTATTTGAGATAACTGTGATGCAAGGGTTGTATGTATATATGCACAGAGAGCATGAGTCGTTAAGCCATTCCATTGCCCAGCAGATGGATGCTGACATGGTTTGTCAAGAGAAAGGAAGGGAGCAGGTATGATGGATGAGGTAAAAGGATATATCTTTGACTATGGTGCCACGCTCGACACGGCGGGATGCCATTGGGGAAAGATGCTCTGGCACGCTTATCAACGCCATCGCCTACCAGTCTCAGAACAGGCTTTCCGTGATGCCTACGTCTATGCCGAGCGTTATTTGGGGCGCAATCCCATCATCAAACCCCATTTCACTTTCCTCAAGACTCTTGATATCAAGATTCGCTTGGAATTGGAATATCTCTGTTCCAAGGGCGAGTGGAATGTGGGGGAAGACGATTTTTATCGGACACACCAAGTCCTCATTGATGACTTGTATTCGCAAGTGAAGACCATTACCGCCCATAGCATCGATGTTTTGCGACAACTCCACGAGCGTTGCCCCATGGTGTTGGTGAGCAATTTCTATGGAAACGTCAATGCTGTGTTGCGTGAATTTGGTTTCGATGGACTGTTTGTGGATGTCATCGAATCAGCCAACGTGGGCATCCGAAAGCCCAATCCACAGATTTTCTCGTTAGGAGTTGAGGCTCTTGGCATGGAGGCGAAGGATGTTGCCGTGGTGGGCGACAGTTTCTATAAGGACATCGAGCCAGCAGCGATGCTTGGTTGTCGCACCGTTTGGTTTAAGGGCGAGGGATGGAACAATGACGTTTACGATGAGACATTCCCTGACCTCGTGATTACTGATTTGGCACAATTGTTATTATAATGATGATGAAGATTAGATATGTCATAGTCCTTTTGCTCAATATGTTGGCCATCACAGCCAACGGACAGATACATGGTGTGGTGACGGATGCCGTGACGGGCGACACCATCTTCTATCCCAGTGCGTCATACAAGGGAAACCACATCGCCGTGAGTGGTGATGCGCAAGGGCGGTATACCATCGAGCGACGCAACGGGTGGTATCTCACCTTCAGTGCGGTGGGATATGAGTCGAAGCGCATCATGATTTCGCAGAAGACTCCTAATCTCCTCAATGTCAAGCTGAAGCCAGACACCAAGCAACTCGCAGAGGTGGTCATCAAGAAGAAACGTGGCAAATACAGCCGTAAGGATAATCCCGCCGTGGAACTCATGCGCCGAGTCATCGCCGCCAAGAAACGCACCGACCTGAAGAACCACGACTTTTACCAATACGACAAATATCAGAAAATAACTCTCGCCGTCAACGACATAAATCCCGCAGACATCGATAGTGGGTTTATTGGCAAGCGGAAGTGGCTGCTCGACCAAGTGGAACTTTGCCCTTACAATAACAAACTTGTGCTGCCCGTTTCGGTGGACGAGACGGTCACCCAGCACGTCTATCGCAAGAGTCCCAAGAGTGAGAAGGACATCATCAAGGGACAAAACTCCACTGGCATCAACCATTTCCTCCAGACAGGCGACATCCTGAATACGACATTGAAGGATGTGTTCACCGACGTTGACATCTATGACGACCAAGTAAGGTTGCTTCAATACCCATTTACCAGCCCTATTGGCAAGGATGCCATCTCCTTTTATCGTTTCTATATTGAGGATACGGTGTATGTGGGGCGTGACTTGTGCTACCATCTCCAGTTCCTTCCCAACAACCAACAGGACTTTGGCTTCCGTGGAGAACTATATATCATTGCAGATACCACACTCCATGTGAAACGCTGCAACCTCACCATTCCCAAGCGAAGTGATGTGAATTTCGTGGAGAATTTGCAAGTGATGCAGGAATATACCCGCCTTCCGAATGGTGAGTGGGCACTCTCCGTGGATGACATGATCGTGGAAATGTCGCTCGTCAAGTTCCTTTCAAAGGTCATCGTTATACGTACCACGCGATTGAGTGAGTATGCCTTTGACGAGTTGCCCAAGCAGTTGTTCCGAGGGAAGGCGAAAGAACGGCGCGATGCCAATGCCATGATGCGTGATGAGGTATTCTGGAACCAATACCGCACCGTGGAGTTGACTAAGAGCGAGTCGTCTATGGATGCCTTCATCCACCGCATCGAACAGATCAAGGGATTCAAGTATATCCTCTTTGGGTTGAAAGCACTCATCGAAAACTTCGTGGAGACGGGCGACGAGAATCATCCCAGCAAGGTGGACCTTGGTCCGATGAATACCACCATTACCAACAATTTCATTGATGGAATGCGTACCCGCGTGAGCGCACAAACCACCGCCAACCTCGATCCCCATTGGTTCTTGTCGGGCTATTATGCCCATGGATGGGGTAGCAAGAAGAACTATTACAAGGCAGAGCTAACCTATTCGTTCAACAAGAAGGACTATCTGCCACGTGAGTTCCCCAAGCGTACCATCACATTTACCTCCACATACGATGTCACCTCCCCATCCGATAAGTTCATACATACCGACAAGGATAATGTGTTCACGGCATTCAAGTGGGCAAAGGTGGATAAGATGATGTTCTACAATTGCCAACAACTGACCTTTGAACGTGAGGAGGAATGGGGACTGAAGACCTCCGCATCCATTAAGGCTGAAGAGAATGAAGCTTGTGCGGCATTGTTCTTCCATCCATTGAGTAGTGGCATCACCGCTCCCAATGTGGATGATGACAACTTGAACAAGTATCTGCACAATGGGAAAATTCGCACCACCGAGGCTCATGTGGAATTGCAACTCGCCCCAGGACGTACTTACATCAACACCAAGCAGCGACGCATACCCATCAACCTCGATGCTCCCGTGTTCACCATTGGACATACGATGGGCATCAAAGGATTCCTTGGCGGAGATTACCGATTCAACCTATCCGAGGCTGCTATTTATAAGCGTTTCTGGATGAAGTCGTGGGGCAAAATTGATGCCTACCTCAAAGGTGGCATCCAATGGAACCAAGTGCCTTATCCGCTGCTCATTATGCCCGCAGCCAACCTCTCCTATATCGTGGAGGATGAGGCTTTCAACCTGATTAACAACATGGAATTCCTCAATGACCGATATGCGAGTCTTGACGTGAGCTGGGATATGAACGGTAAGATATTCAATCGCATCCCTCTTCTGAAGAAACTGAAGTGGAGAGAGTACATCGGAGTGAAATGTCTCTGGGGCGACCTCTCCGACAAGAACAACCCCTTCCTTTTGGAAAATGCCAATAGCGACATTCTCATGGCATTTCCCAATGGCTGTTATGTGATGGATACGAAGAAACCCTACGTGGAATTGATTGCTGGCGTACACAACATCTTCAAAATATTGCATGTGGAATATGTACGCCGATTGAACTACAATGAACTGCCTACTGCACACAAGCAAGGCATCCGTTTCATGATGAGGATGACATTCTAAGCAATCTACAAAACAGGAACATGAGAAAGATAAAGAACCCATTTTTGCAACGCGAAGGTTATTACTGCTTCGGTTGTTGCCCCGATAATCCCATGGGATTGCATTTGGAGTTTTTCGAGAACGACGATGAAGTCATCTCTTTCTGGAAGCCACAAGCCTATTACCAGGGATGGGTAGACGTGATGCACGGCGGCATCATCGCTACGCTCATTGATGAGGTGTGCGGTTGGGCTGTCACAAGGAAGTTGCAGGCGGCGAGCGTGACCTCCAAACTGAACGTGAAATACCTAAAGCCACTCCACACGTCTGACACACAAGTCACCATCCGTGCTAAGATTGTTGCAAGTCACGGGCATTGGCATACGATAGCATGTAGCGTGGAGAATGCTGACGGAATGGTATGCGCTGAGGGAGAGGCGGTCTATTATACTTTCGATGAGGAGAAGTCGAAGGAGATGGGATTTACCCATTGTGATGTGGAGGATGAGCAACTCTTGCCGATGTAAGTGCAACCACAATAAATGATACGGTAGATATGAAGATTTATTTGGCTGATAACCAAGACATTACCCGTGCAGGACTGATGTATATCATCCAAGGTGAGGGACTGGAATATCAGTATACTTCCGACAAGGTTGAACTGATAGAATGTCTCAAAGATGACATTCAAGCTACCGTTATCCTCGATTACACGCTCTTCGACATCAACGATGCGGCGGAACTATTGATACTCTACCAACGGTTTCCGCGTGTTAAGTGGCTATTGTTTAGCGAGGATTTGAGTCTTGATTTCGTGCGTTTTCTTATGGCAAGTTGCAATATGTTTAGCGTCTTGCTGAAAGAGTCGCCGATGAGCGAGATACGAGAGGCGATTCGTTTTGTCCTTCGTGGGCAGCGGTATGTGTGCCAACGGATGATGGAAATGTTGCTCTTCCAAGACCAAAAGGTGGAAGAGCAGGTTAACCTGACGAAGACGGAGGTGGAAATCCTCAAGGACATCGCCCTCGGCATGACCACCAAGGAGATAGCTGAGAAGCGATTCAGCAGCTTCCACACGGTGAACACCCATCGTAAAAACATCTTCCGCAAGCTCAATGTCAATACTGTACACGAGGCGACAAAGTATGCGTTGAGGGCGGGATTAGTGGATTCTGCCGAGTATTATATATAAGAGTTTTTCCCGACATATCATCCATTTCCGATAAATACCCTATTTGGCTTTCGTATATATGGCATATATCAATCGTATATGCCGCATTTATTTTTCTTAAACCCAAATCGGTCATTAGAAGTGCTATAATCCGTGGTCAAGTTTGTAATGTATTGAAATTTAGTCCCTTGGAAAGTTGCTTTTCTAATGGCGGTCATTAGAAAAGTCAAATTACAAAAAGCTTGTTATCAAGCGGTTATG
>JAFYZV010000156.1 GCA_017548525.1 Prevotella sp. | reverse complement strand
TTTGGTTCCGTAGCTCAGTCGGATTAGAGCAACAGCCTTCTAAGCTGTGGGTCTTGGGTTCGAATCCCAACGGAATCACGGGTTTTAGATATTGAAAAGGTATCTCCCTGGTATGTTTATGACATATCAGGGTTTTTAATAGATATGAATGATATGATTTGTATACAATTCTATGAATCACCATGTGGACGGTTGATATTAGGGTCTTACCATGATAAGTTGTGTATGTGTGATTGGTTAATGGGACGGCATCGTATCGCTACCGATAACCGAATCCGAGATTATTTTGTAACGGAGATGGTTGAGAAGTCAACCGATGTCATTGAGGAAACCCGCCATCAATTAGATGAATATTTCCTTGGAAAGCGGTTTGGGTTTGACATTCCCCTGATATTTGTTGGTACTGATTTCCAGAAACAGGTATGGAATGAACTTCTCAACGTACCTTACGGCGTGACCATCTCATACGCGGAACTTGCCCGTCGTATTGGAAAACCCACAGCAATGCGAGCCGTGGCAAATGCCAATGGAGCAAATGCCATCAGCATCATCGTGCCTTGCCATCGCGTTATCGGCTCTGATGGCTCGTTGACAGGTTATGGTGGTGGTCTCCCTGTGAAGCGTTTTCTGTTGGAGTTGGAGCAGACGAAGTCTTTTCTGGTATAATGGCATCTCTCTTTTATTCTTCTACTTTGCCTTGTTTTCCAAAAATATGCGTACTTTTGCAGCGTGAAACATGAAATGGGTACAGGAAAGATGGATTTAATTCGGTTTCAAAACGTATGCCCGCAGGTGTTTATCAACAATTCTGGCATCGTTTCTGACGTATGGAGACAGCAGTTGGAGTTTAAGAAGGGGCAAACATATCTTGTTGAGGCGGAGAGTGGAAAAGGCAAAAGTACATTTTGCAGCTATCTGATGGGCTATCGCCATGATTACCAAGGAAATATCTTTATAGATGGTAAAGACATCGAGCAATATCAAGTGTCCGATTGGGTTGCCATCCGTCGCCGCAATGTCAGTTGTCTTTTTCAGGATTTACGTCTCTTTCCCGAACTGACGGCATGGGAGAATGTGGACATCAAGAACAGCCTCACCCATTGGAAGAGCCGAGACGAGATAGAACAGTGGTTTTTCCGAATGGGGATTGCCGACAAGAAAGATACACGAGTGGGCAAGATGTCTTTCGGCCAGCAACAGCGAGTGGCGATGATTCGTGCCTTGGCGCAGCCTTTCGACTTCCTTTTAGCTGACGAACCTATTAGCCATTTGGATGACGTGAGTGCCAAGACGATGGGTGTTATTATGATGGAGGAGGCACACAAGCAAAAGGCTGGAGTTCTCGTGACAAGCATCGGCAAACGTCTTGACTTGCCTTACGATCACGTTTTACAATTATAATTGCAATAGCTATCGAGAGCCAATGAGACTTATATGGAAATTACTACGTGAGCATGTCAGCGTCTCCCAGTTTCTGGGTTTCTTTTTCGCCAACCTTTTAGGCATGTTTATCGTCTTGCTGTGTGTGCAGTCCTACCATGACATCAAGCCACTTTTCACAGCCGAGGATAGTTTCATGAAAGGCTCGTATCTGATTGTCAATAAGAAAGTGAACGCCGCCACGACCATCTCTGGGCGGTCTAATGCGTTTTCCTCGGAGGAGGTAGAAGAGTTGCGAGACCAACCATTCGTGAAATCCTTGGGCTTTTTTACATCCACCAATTACAAACTGGATGCTTTCATGGGCATTAATGGCAAGAGGTTACTCAATGCGGCACTTTCTTTCGAGAGTGTTCCTGATGCTTTTGTCGATGTGGATCTGAGTCAATGGAAATATCAAGAGGGCGACACAGAAATACCTGTCATCATCCCTCGTACATATATAACAATGTATAACTTTGGGTTCGCCCAAAGCCATTCCTTGCCCAAATTGAGTGAAGGGTTGATGGACTTGTTGGCTTTCGACATTTTCATCCACGGAAATGGACATGAGGGACATTACAAAGGGAAGGTTATCGGCTTCTCCCAACGCCTGAATGCCATCCTTGTTCCCCAGTCGTTCATGGACTGGAGCAATGCCTTTTATTCCCAAGAACAACCCTCGCATCCGACACGGATTATCGTGGAGTTGGAACCTAACGCCAATGAGAACATCGCCCAATACCTTGATGAGCATGGCTATGAGTTGGATCATGGCAACCTCGATGCCGAAAAGACCCTGTTTTTCCTCCGCTTGATGGCGGTGGTAGTGATGGTGATAGGTCTCCTCATTACTGCATTGAGCTTTTACATCTTGATGTTGAGCATATATCTATTGGTGCAGAAAAATTCCGACAAACTTGAAAACCTACTTCTCATAGGGTATTCGCCATCTCAGGTGGCACGACCTTATTGGATGTTATCCATTATGTTGAATGGCATCGTTCTCCTTGTGGCTTGGGTTGCCTTGTGGTTTGTACGCCGTTATTATTTAGGTGTCATGGAGACTTTATATCCAGACTTGCCATCTTCCTCCATGTGTGTTTCCCTTGTTTTTGGTATCATTTTGTATTTGATTGTTTGTACGTTGAATATCCTTGCCATTCGGGGTAAAATCAAGCATATTTGGCATTCTCATCGGTAATAACGACGTTTTTTGGTGTTTATATAACAACATTTATTATTTTTTGCGTATTTTTGCACTCGAAAAGATAACGCTATTATATTATTAATCATTTTTATTTAAGTATCATGCAGAAAAGATTGTTCTTTCTGGTTGCGGCAATGATGATGGTTACCACCATGATTGCCCAAGTTACCACGTCTTCCATGACGGGTAAGGTTACGGAAGGTAATGCCAATGGCGAAGCTATCATTGGTGCCACCGTGCAAGTGGTACACGAACCTTCAGGTACGCGCTACACGGCTGTTTCGAATGCTAATGGTCTCTTCAACATCCAAGGTATGCGGACGGGCGGTCCTTACACGGCGACTGTCTCTTATATTGGTTTCCAGACCAAGACACTTCGGGAGATTGTTCTCCAATTGGGTGAGACCTATAATCTCTCAGTATGGCTTTCTGAAGACACTAACGAGTTGAGCGAAGTGTTAATCACTGCTGCCGCTTCCAAATTTGCGGCAGAGAAGACAGGTGCCACCACCAACATCTCCAATCAGCAGATGATGAGTATGCCCACTGTGACACGTGGCATTAGCGACATCGCCCAGCTCTCGCCATACGCTAACGGCATGAGTTTTGCAGGTGGCGATGGCCGTTCCACCAACTTCACCATCGACGGTGCCAATTTCAATAACAACTTTGGTCTGTCTGCCAACCTCCCAGGCGGTGGCAACCCCATCTCTCTTGATGCCATTGAGGAGGTGCAAGTGGTAGTAGCACCGTTTGACGTGCGTCAGACCAACTTCATCGGCGGTGGCATCAACGCCATCACCAAGTCGGGTACCAATAAGTTTAAGGGTACGGCGTATACTTATTACCGCGACCAAGACATGCGTGGCAACCGTATAGACCACAAGGATTTGGGTGCTCGGGCAGACGAGGCACATAAGACGTATGGATTTACCTTGGGCGGTCCCATCTGGAAAAACAAGTTGTTCTTCTTCGTCAACTATGAGAAGGAAATCATCCCAGGCGAGGTTATCAAATACCGTGCACGTGAAGATGGAGAGGCTGCTGGCGGTATGGTGTCGCGCACCACACTCTCCGATATGCAGAAAGTCTACAACTACTTAGTCAACACATACGGATATAATCCTGGGTCGTACACCAATTTCCCTGCCGATGAGTCGAATGAGAAGATTTTGGCACGTGTTGACTGGAACATCACCGACCGCCATCACCTTGCCGTGCGTTTCAACAACACTAAGAATGTGGCATGGAATGCACCCAATGGCAACTCCGCCGACTTCCTCTCTGGCTCTGCTGCCCGTTTGAACAACACTTATCGTGTGGGTTCGCAGTCGATGGCATTCTCCAATTCGATGTATTCCATGGAAAACAAGGTGCAGTCGTGGTCCGTTGACTTGAACAGCCGCTTCACCAACAGCATCTCTAACCAGTTGTTGTTCACCTATACCAACATCGAGGATGTGCGTGGCAGCAACTCTTCCATCTTCCCCTTCATCGACATCATGAATGGTCTCAATGCCGATGGCAACCAGATTCTTGAGCCTTATATGTCTGCTGGCTATGAGCTTTTCTCATATAACAATGGTGTACACAACAAGATAACCAATGTCATCGACAACTTCACGTATTATCTTGCCAACCATAAGCTGACTGCAGGCGTGAGTTTCGAGCATCAGTTTGCTAACAACGCCTACATGCGCGAGGGAACAGGTTATTACCGTTATCGCTCCCTTGATGAGTTCCTGTCGGGAGCCGCTCCTGAGACGGTGGCGTTCACTTACGGTTTCAATGGCGTGTCCAACCCCAATGCGCAAGTCACGTTCAACCAGTTAGGCTTCTATTTACAGGACGAATGGAATATGACCAACCGCTTTAAGCTCTCTCTTGGTGCACGTTTCGACAATCTCATGTTCGACAATAAAGACCTCCAGCGTAACAATGCCATCTATGCCCTTGACTTCCGCGATGGCCAAAAAGTCGATACTGGCCTATGGCCCGAGTCTAATTGGCAAATCTCTCCCCGTTTAGGTTTCACTTGGGACGTGAAGGGTGATAAGAGCCTCAAGGTGCGTGGTGGTACTGGTATCTTCACAGGCCGTCTGCCATTGGTGTTCTTCACCAATATGCCCACCAACGCCTCAATGGTTCAGCTCACACAGGTATATGGTACGAAGTACAAGGCTGGCAAGGATAGCGAGGGTCGTCCCGTCGGTGTGGTCACCTATCGTGATGCCGAGCTTGACCAGTTCGCAGGTAAGATGGTTACCAGTGTGGATGAGTTGGTTCAAAAGACAGGCGTTCCCACCACCAATGAGAACTATCACGTGGCAGGAAGCAAGATTTCCGGCGTGGATTCCAACTTCAAGATGCCACAAGTATGGAAGTCATCGATTGCAGTTGACTATCGTCTGCCCGTCTCGTTCCCATTGACCCTCACGGGTGAGTTCATCTATACGAAGAACATCAATGCTGTGACCATCGACAATATCAATATCATGAATCCCGATGACACATGGCAACGCTTCGCGGGTGCAGACAACCGCTTGAGATACCCCTCAACGTATAACTTCGTGAAAGGGAAGAATGCCGTCATGCTGACCAACACTTCCAAGGGTCATGGATATACCGCCAATGTCACTTTGACAGCCGAGCCCGTCAAGGATTTGAATATTATGTTGGCTTACACCCATACCGAGTCGAAGGAGATTTCTGGTATGCCAGGTTCTGATCCCGTCTCCACATGGCAGGGCATGATTACAGTAGATGGCCCCAACAATGCCACCGTGCAACGCTCGCAGTATGTCATCCCCAACAAGGTGATTGGCTCCATTAACTATTACATCCCCTTCCGCCACAAGGGATTGCTTCGTGGCACACATCTCAACTTGTTCTACACGGGATATAAGTACGGCAGCTATAGCTTCTGCTATACCAACGACATGAACGGCGACGGCTTGAGCAACGACCTCATGTATATCCCCGCAAACGACAATGAGATACAGATTGGTTCCATCGATGGCAGTGGCAATTTCGTCAACGACGCCACCCAACGTGCTGCATTCTGGGCTTTCGTTGACCAAGATAGTTATTTGAAGAACCATAAGGGCGAATATGCCGAGGCTTATGCTGCCCGCGCACCGTGGGTACATCGCTTTGACCTTCGCATCGCCGAGGACTTCGCCTTCCGCATTGGTGCCACGACACACAAGTTCCAGGCAAGTCTCGACTTCCTGAATGTGGGTAACCTCATCAACTCAGGTTGGGGAATCCCCAAGAGCAATACCGTTTCCAACGGCAACCGCATCCTGACTTATAACGGTGTTGACAACAACAACGTTCCTGTATTCTCGATGTATAAGGTGAACGGTGAATATCCCACACAGACGTATGGCACCAATATGGACTGGTCGAATTGCTGGAAGTTGCAAGTGGGAATCAAGTATTTCTTCAACGACGACATAGACGACTTCGACAATAGCGTTCGTGCCAAGCAGCCCAAGACCCTCTCGCAGAGCCAGCTCGACGCACTCAATGCACAGTTGAAGGCCAAGCAAGATGAGATTAACTCTTTGAAGAACCAATTGGCTAACCAGAAGCCAGAGGTGAAGACGGTGGAGAAGGTGGTCAACAAGACAGAGGTGATTGCCTCACCCGTATCGGTGTTCTTCAACATTGGCGAGGCTACTGTTGCCAATCCAAGCGACTTACAAAATGTGAAAGACCTTGTGAAGGTGGCGAAAGACAACAACAAGAAGATTGTCATCACGGGTTACGCCGATTCCAAGACGGGCAATGACGAGATCAACAAGGCCCTGAGCCAGAAACGGGCAGAGGCTATCGCCAACGAACTCGTGAAGATGGGAGTGAGCCGCGACAACATCAAGATTGTCTCCGAAGGTGGTACGGATGCCTTGACACCCAACACCTACAACCGTCGCGCTGTCATCAGCATCATGTAAGCAAATACAATTGTCAGACAAATGTCAGATAAAAAAAGGTACGGGAAAGCAATTTTTCCGTACCTTTGCATTTGTAAACGCATATCCTGAGTACAATGAAATACTGGGTATTATTGCTCATGGTTATCTTCTATACCGTTGCCTTGAAAGCTCAGAACGACAGTATCAAGACGGAGACGCTGCCCGAGGTAATGGTAAATGCAGACGAGCAAATCGAGATGGCAGACAAGACCGTGCTACTGCCTACGTCGTTGGAACGGCGACATGCCGCCAACGGTTTCGACTTATTAGGTGTCATGCAACCCACGGAGATAGAAGTGTCATCGCGTACCCGTACCATTACCACACATAATGGTGGCGAAGTGGCTCTTTGCATCAATGGCATGGAGGCACTGCCCGAGGACATCGCAACGCTCCGCGCCAAGAATATCCGCAGCATTGAGTACATCCGCACACCGAGTGGCAGATATGCGGGCAAGGCTGGGTTGGTCAATTTCATTACGGTCAAGATGGATTATGGTGGCAATGTCTACCTGTCTGCAAGGGAGGGATTTGCTTACAAGATGGGCGATTACTTGGCTTTCGCCGATTGGACGAGAAAGGGACTGACGCTCTCATTAACTGCCTCGTGTGATTGGGCGCATGATCATTCCTATGTGGAGGGGCATGAGGATTTCTCCTTTGCCGATGCCACGACGTTGGCACGTGACTTCACGGGAGAGTCATCAGTACGTAAGGGCAATAACCAAGCCGTGCGAATGAAACTGACATCGGTGGGAAACAGCCATCGTCTCAATGCCTTTATGAGCCTGACACGCCAAGCCCTGCCGACGTCAGATGCCTTGGTGAATGCCCAATACATAGGTCATTTTGATGGTATCACGCAACGGATTGTCTCGATGGACAGCCGAAACTTTGCTCCGATGGCATACGTCAATTATACACGATGGCTTCCCAAGAACCAAACACTCGACTTAACAGCATCTGCCTCATTCGGACACAACACATATCATAGCCTATATTCCGAGACATCACAACCCACGATGGCATCTGACGTGACTGAAGACAACCGCGCCATCCATGGCAGCACCCGTTACTATAAGTCATGGTCTAATGGCATCACCCTCTCTGGCTCGCTCACCCACGACCACCATCATTACAAAGACCGCTACGCAGGAGCATCCATGGGCGAGCAACGACTGTCAACCGACGTGACGATGGGTTTGATGCAATTGAGCGGTTCCTCCGAGAAGTATTTCTATTATTTCTCTGCGGGAATGTCAAACTCTGCCGTGTCGCTCAATGGCAGCCATGATGACTACTGCGTTCCCGTGGCGTTCTATGGTGCTAACTATGCCATCAATGCCAAACATGCCCTCGCATTGAATGGTCTGTTTACACACACGTTGTTCGACCCATCCAACAAAAATGCCATGACCGTACCCACCTCATTCTTTGAAGCAACTTGTGGAAACCCAAACCTCAAGCCGATGAAGGTATTGGGCAATACGCTCTCATACAACGGACAGTCAGGCAAGACAAGATTCTCCGTGTCGTATGATAACAACATTTACTTCGATAACATCCTGCATCGATATTCTGCCGACCATCAGACCATCTTTGACACCAGCATCAACGGCGGCACATTCTATGGCAACATGCTTTCTGTCACCGGTTCTTACCACCTGTTTTCGGACAAGTTGCGATTGAGTGCCACCGCCATCGAGGAATACAATATGCTGCGAGGTGACATTGATGACCTCTCACGAAATATTATCCGCATGAAAGCCTCTGTCACATACCTCGTCGGCGACTGGACAATGCGTTTCAATTACCGCTCACCTTATGCCACGCTCGACATCCGAGAGCCTTATCTCATCCGTCGCAGACCAGTCTATGAGTGGCAAGTGGGGTGGAACCACAAAGCATGGGTGGTGGAAGCTTTAGTCCACAATCCCTTTGACCGATACGATAAACAGCATGTCACGATGGATTATGGGTGTTACTGCCGTGACACATGGGGTTATCATGAACCCGAAGGTCGTTTGCTCAACTTGACATTGACCTACTCGTTTGGGTACGGAAAGAAGTCGGAGCGCAGCGATATGGATGTCAATAAGACGGTCAACAATGCCATCATGAAAACTTATTAGACCATGAGAAAAGCCATTTTCACCTTCATCGCCCTCATTGTTGTGGCAGCAAGCATTGACTGGATTCGCTCTTGCCAGCGAGAGAGGTCCGACTCGGAACTTCTGAAACGTGAACTGACCTTTGCCAATATGTACGAATACCATGACAAGGACTTCGGTTTTGTCATCCGCTATCCGTCATTTTTCGACGATGAGCCTGACTCCTCGCCGCAAGAGAATCGTCATGCCCGATTTGCTTATCATGGCAAGTGGGCGACGGTGGTGCTCGAAGGCTATGTGATTTACAACCGGGGGCAGTCT
>JAFYZV010000155.1 GCA_017548525.1 Prevotella sp. | reverse complement strand
CCTCCGATGATATGAAGATTGCGCCTTGGTTGGATGAGATGGTCAAGGATGTGGAGAGTATGTCTGCAGATGAGGATGTTGAGAAAGTGAGATTGAATTACTTGATGGACAAATACAGATGATTCGGATTTTTTTAGACACCAACGTCATGATAGATTATCTGGCTCGTCGAGAGAAATTCTATCAGAATGCAGCACTTGTCATTAGTCTTTGCGAGGAAAAAGACTTTCAGATTCTTGTCTCTGCATTGTCGTTTGCAACGACCAGCTACATCTTATCCAGCTACCATAAAATGAGTGGGTTGGCCATTAAGTCACTATTCCAAAATTTCGTCAAGGCGAGCTGTGTGACACCTGTTGATTCAATTATTGTTGAAGAGTCGATGTATTCAGATTTTGAAGATTTTGAAGATGCCATGCAGTATTATTCTGCTTTACGTGGAAGGGCAGATATGATTATTACCCGAAACAAGGATGATTTTGAAATCTCAGAGATACCTGTCTATGAGCCGCAGGAGTTTCTTGATAAGATGATGAATGACAGATAGGTTGAATGAGGACTAATGACATGATAAAATATGAGTGATTATTGTTGTTTTGTGAAATGTATATAAAGCATGGGAAATAAATTAAGAACAAGGTTATCTCTGCTTTTCCTATGGGTCATGACCCTATCGGGCTATGCTGACGGGGGGAAGATAGCCTATCCTGGAGGAAAGCAATATTTAGTGAGGGTGATGCTTACTGATAAGCGAGGGACAACATGTTCTTTGGATGCCCCCGAGCAGTACCTGTCGTGGCGTTCCTTGCAGAGACGGAGGCGGCAGGGCATAGCGGTAGACTCCACGGACTTGCCTGTATCGCCTATTTATCTTGACTCCCTCCGTGGCAGGGGGATGGAAATCGTCTGCATGAGCAAGTGGAACAACTGTGTATTGGTGAAGACCGAAAGCCAAGATGCACGGGACATGTTGCAGCGATTGCCCTTTGTGAGGGAGGCGATGACAGTTTTTTCCTCGCCCGATTCCATTAGGCTGACCGAGCGAGAGAAAGTGAAAGACACCCTCAACATCACCAAGAATCCTGATTATGGGGTTTATGGCGTGGCAGAAGAGCAAATCAAGTTGTTCAATGGAGTGCCTTTGCATGAAGCGGGATTCCGTGGCAGGGGCATGTTGATAGGCATCCTTGATGGCGGATTCATGAATGCAGACAAGATACCCGCGTTCAAAGACATAGATATTGTGGGTGTGAAAGATTTTGGAACGCCCCATACAGATGATATATTTGGCGAGGCATCGCACGGCACCATGGTCCTTTCCACGATGGCGATGAATTTGCCAGACATGTTTGTCGGCACAGCTCCCGATGCCAGTTACCTCCTCGTGCGTAGCGAGGTGAGTGCCACGGAGAGCTTGGCAGAGGAAGACTATTGGGCGGCAGCGGTGGAATATGCCGATTCGGTGGGCGTGGACCTCATCAATTCATCATTGGGATATAACACGTTTGATGACAAGAGTACCAACCACCGCTATCGTGACCTTGATGGAAGGACGGCATTGAACTCTCGCTCCGCATCGATGTTGGCTCGCAAGGGCATCATCTTGGTGAATAGTGCGGGTAATTCGGGTAACAATACTTGGAAGAAAATCGGCACTCCTGCCGACGCAAGTGATATTTTGGCGGTGGGAGCCTTGACGAAGAGCAAGGTGAATACGGTGTTCAGTTCTGTGGGACCATCGGCTGATGGCAGGGTGAAACCCGACGTGATGGCTATGGGTAGTGCCTGTTCGGTGGTGGATGCTGATGGTACATTGGGGAAGAAGAACGGCACATCCTTCGCCTCGCCGTTGACTTGTGGCATGGTGGCATGTCTTTGGCAGTCCCTTCCCGACAAGACGGCATTGGAAATCATGGACCTTGTGCGCCGCTCTGCCCATCAATATGATACTCCCGATAACATCTTTGGCTATGGCATTCCCGATTTCTGGAAGGCATACGAGATGGGGAAAGCACAAGAGTGACCAACATGAAAGAGGCATTGACCTTGTATGAACTGAACCAATTGGTGCGCGAGACACTCGAATTGGAGATGCCCGATGAGTATTGGGTAGAGGCTGAGTTGTCTGAGGCAAGGGAGGTTCGGGGACATTGCTACATGGAACTGATACAAAAGGATGTATTCAATAACACCCCTGTGGCACGTGCCTCTGCCAAATGTTGGAAGAACACGTGGCTGAAAGTCGGTCCCAAGTTTGAGCAGGTGACGGGTCAGCCACTCCATCCTGGCTTACAAGTGTTGCTGAAAGTGTATGCCAATTTCCATGAGGCATACGGTTTCTCGTGGATTGTGACGGATATTGACCCCACATTCACGTTGGGCGATATGGCACGTAAACGCCAAGAGATTATCCGACAATTGAAGGAAGAGGGTGTCTTTGACTTGCAAAAGGAATTAGAAATCCCGATGTTTGCCCAGCGGATAGCGGTCATTTCCAGTGAGAATGCGGCGGGGTATGGTGACTTCTGTGACCAATTGAAGGGTAATGAATATGGCTTTGTATTCCATACGGAATTGTTTCCTTCCATCATGCAGGGCGAGCAAGTGGAGCAAAGCATCATATCTGCGTTGAATAGCGTCAATGAAAGGGTTGATGATTTCGATGTCGTTGTCATTATCCGAGGGGGTGGGGCGACCGCCGACTTGTCGGGATTCGATACGTTGGCATTGGCTGAGAATGTCGCTAATTTCCCTTTGCCCATCATTACGGGTATTGGTCATGAGCGGGATGAGAGCGTCCTCGATATGGTTTCGCATACGAGGGTGAAGACTCCAACGGCAGCCGCCAATTTCCTAATCGACAATCTTTCGCAAGTATATGAGCGGATAGAGCGTTGCCGTTTGGCGGTAGGTCATTATGTGGTACGGAGGATGGAGGTGGAACAGTTACGCCTTGACAAGTTGGCGGAACGTATTCCCACCTTGTTCTCATTGGTCAAGACACGGCAGGAAGCCCATCTCGACCGCCTTTGCCAACGCCTCTCATATACGACGAAAGCATTATTGTCCGAACAAACCTATCGTTTGGAGCGGATAAACCATAACTTGATACCTCTCAAAGACCGCCTTTTGACCATCCAAAAGCATCGTTTAGACATGCTCGCGCAACGGATGGAGGCACTTGACCCGGCGTTGTTGCTCAAACGTGGGTATAGTATCACGCTCTTCCAAGGCAAAGCCTTGCGAGATGCCAACCAATTGTCTGCGGGAGATGAGATTGTGACAAGGCTTGAAAAGGGTGTCGTGAAATCAATAGTAGAGAGTCTATAATACCAATCATAACAAGATGGAAGAAAAGATAAAGTATGAGGAAGCCGTGCGCCAGTTGGAGGAAATCGTGCGGAAGATGGAAAGCAACGAGTTGGATATTGACCAGTTGAGTGAGCAATTGAAGACAGCCAAACGGCTCTTCAAGCTATGTAAAGACCGCTTGACCATGACAGACGAGGAGATTAAAAAGATACTTGAGGATGACAAATGACTCCCTTTTCCCATTTTTACGATTGAATAATTGCATATAACCGTATTTATTTGTATTTTTGCACCAAATAATAAGGTTTAAAGATTAACAAGTAGAAAAGATGAAAAACTTAGATTGGGCTAATCTGTCGTTTGGCTATTTGCCAACCGACTACAATGTGCGTTGTTATTATCGTGACGGGAAATGGGGAGAGATTGAGGTCTGTTCCGATGAGTACCTGAAGTTACATATGGCTGCAACGTGTTTGCATTATGGCCAGGAGGCATTCGAGGGCTTGAAAGCCTATCGCTGTCCAGACGGCAAGGTGCGTGTGTTCCGCATGGAAGAGAATGCTGCCCGTTTGCAAAGCACATGCCGTGGCATCATGATGCCCGAGGTTTCCACCGAGATGTTTTGTGAGATGGTGAAGAAAGTCGTTCGCTTGAACCAAGAGTATATTCCCACCTACGAGAGTGGGGCTACGCTATATATCCGCCCATTGCTCATCGGTACGAGTGCCCAGGTGGGCGTACATCCCGCTAAGGAGTATTGCTTCCTGATTTTCGTCACGCCCGTGGGCCCATATTTCAAAGGTGGGTTCGCCACTAATCCCTACGTGATTATTCGTGACTATGACCGTTCTGCACCATTGGGAACGGGTAAGTATAAGGTGGGAGGCAACTATGCCGCCTCGCTTTTCGCTAACAATTTAGCGCATGAGAAGGGGTATGCTTGCGAGTTCTATCTTGATGCCAAGGAGAAGAAATATATGGATGAGTGTGGTGCAGCCAATTTCTTCGGTATCAAGAACAACACATACGTCACGCCCAAATCCACGTCCATTCTTCCATCCATTACCAATAAGAGCTTGATGCAGGTGGCAGAGGACTTGGGTATGAAGGTGGAACGGAGACCGATTCCTGAGGAAGAACTGGCAACGTTTGAGGAGGCTGGTGCTTGTGGAACGGCAGCCGTGATTTCACCTATATCCTATATAGACGACCTTGACACTGGGCAACGCTTTACGTTTGGCGACAAGCCAGGTCCCATGTCAAAGAAGTTGTTTGACACGCTCCGCGCCATCCAATACGGTGAGATAGAAGACAAGCATGGATGGACGACCGTGGTCATCGAATAAATGACGGTCTTGGCACATCAATCAAGTGGAAAGAAATGATGGAAGTACGGATTAAGGACGAACAACTCAAGGTGGCATCTGAGCAAGGAATGGATGCGTTCGTGGACGTGTTCGTGAAAGCCATCTATGATGCCATCGGAGGTGAGCTGACGGCAGAGGGTATGACTATGCTCAATAGCGACCAGATCACACTCTTGGGCTACCATATCCTACGTGATGAGGTGATGGATGGCGGTTTTGTGCAGCTCATCCATAATGGCTATGGCTCGTTCTTTTTCCGCAATCCATTCGCCAAGGCGATGCGCATTTGGGGACTTCAAGACCTTGCCAAGTTGGTCAACAAAGCCCATCGGCTTTACGATAAATACCACGAGGAAATAGAGGCGGATTGCACAGATGACGAGTTTATGGCATTGTTTGAGCAGTTCAGTCAGTTTGATGATTGCGATGACGAGTTTGTCGAGAATGAAGAGCAGTGGACGCAGATGATAGCCTTTTATATTGACGAGCATATCGACCGCTTTGCCACGATTGTGTAAGGCGGACGAAAACATAATACAAGCTGGTAGTGAATAAGGACGAATTAGAACTACGGAAGAAGAGTCCGATACAGATCAAGAACAAGAAAGCCTCCTTTGAGTATTTCTTCGTGG
>JAFYZV010000154.1 GCA_017548525.1 Prevotella sp. | reverse complement strand
TAGAATTGAAACAGACTTCATTGCTAATTGCCGTATCGCTTACGACTGTTGTAATCGTACTATAATAGAATTGAAACGTCGATGACCGTCTCCGTGATTCGCCATCGGTCGGTTGTAATCGTACTATAATAGAATTGAAACGTGTGAAACAGCTTCCCGTTAATTGTATTTGTACAATGATAGGTTTTTGTTTGTGATAATTAGCCCGAAATAGAAAATGGAAAAAGGATTTGAGGTGATAGAGAGTATCAGTTCTCGATATTCTCGATGCTCACTCCGTCAAACTGGTCCATGAGGTCGATGATGCGCAACTCGTATTTGTCGCGTTTCACCTTGATGTCCATGCTGACTCGATAGGCGATGCCTGAGGCGATGTGTGTCTCCTTCATGCTGTAGGAGTCGAGTTCCATGCCTTCGTTGCGCAGGTTGTCGAGGATTTTGCGGATGTTTTCTTGGTTGGGTGATGAGAAGGTGACATTGATGACACGCCTACCGACCCGATGAAGGAACAAGTTGAATGCTTCCAAGCTGATAAGTACCAAGACGGTTGATGACAATGCGAGCATATACATACCCCCTCCGCATGTTAAGCCAATGGCAGCCGTGACCCATAACCCTGCTGCCGTGGTGAGTCCCTTGACGACATGTTTCTGGAAGATGATGGTACCCGCGCCGATGAATCCGATGCCTGTTACCACTTGTGCGGCGATACGCGATACGTCCAAACGGTGTTCAGGTGTGATGAGTGCGCCGTCGAAGCCGTATGCCGATATGACCATGAAGAGTGCGGAGCCCAATGCCACAAGGAAATGGGTGCGGAATCCTGCCTCTTTAGAGCGGTATTCGCGTTCCAAACCGATGATACCACCCAAAAGGGCGGCGATGGTGATGCGTAGGATGAAATCTGATGTCATTGTGAGGATGTGGGTTTAGGTTTGAAGAAAAGGGAGATAATAATGCTGAGAGCCAACACGCCTGCGATGACTGCCAACGACCATACGGCATCAATCTCCACATAATCGTGAAGGAGAAGCTTGGCACCGATGAAAAGCAGGAGGACGCAAACGCCGTGCTTGAGGTAGCGGAACTTGTCGGTGATGCCCGCCAAGAGGAAGAACATGGCACGGAGACCCACGATGGCGAGGATGTTGGAGAAGAATACTACGTAGGGATCTAATGACACGGAGAAGGCGGCGGGAATGCTGTCGAAGGCAAAGATGATGTCGGCAAACTCGATGAATACTACCGTGATGAAGAGCGGCGTGATACACCATTTGCCGCCTTGCCGCTTGGTTGCGACCTCGTAATTGTCGTCCGTCTTCTTGGCGCGTACAAAGAAATGGTCGCCATGGAAGCGGGGATAGATACGAAACACCTTGGAGAGCCAGCGCACGGCGAAGTGGTTTTCTACGTCGATGGGTTCGTCGGTCTCTTTCTCGAAGAGTATCTTGATGGCATTGTAGATGAGCAGGAGTCCGAAAATGAGCAAGATCCAGTCGAACCTCGCGATGAGTGACGTACCCACGAAGATGAAGATGAAGCGCAGGACGATGGCACCGAGGATGCCCCAATTGAGTACATGTTGGTATTCTTTCTTGCTTACGCCAAACGATGTGAAGATGAGGAGCATCACGAAGAGGTTGTCAACCGATAGCGTTTTCTCCAAGAGATAGGCGGAGAGGTAGGTGATGGTCATGTTGTGGCGATAGAGCGCGAGGCCTCCCTCAAAATCATTTACATTGAGTTTGAGGTGGGAGGCATATCTGCGGGTCACTTCTTGCAAGTCGCCCATGTTTTCTATTCCGTGTACCATGTCGCCATGAAACCAGAGGAAACCGCCGAAGCAGAATGCTAATGCCACCCATACGGCAGTCCATATCCCTGCCTCCTTGATGGAAACCTCGTGTGCCTTGCGGTCGATGACAAGCATGTCAATGAGCAAGATGCCCACGATGGCGGCGATGAATATGATGAAAAAGATGATTTCTGTAGAAAACATGTGATGTTTGAGAGTTATCTTGTTTTACGTTGCAAAAATACGAAATTCATTTCAATAGTTGTGGAATGTAGTAGGTGTTTTTCGTGATTGTCACAATATTGTATTATCTTTGCAACAAATACTTGACAAAAACCGTGACAATTGAAGAGTTAAGCAAACAAATCCGTTCCACTTTTGGCTATATTCCCACAGAGGAACAGGAGCGGGCATTGCAGACGTTTTCCCGATTCATGTTCGACCGTGACCCACAGGCGATGATGATTTTGCGTGGATGTGCGGGAACGGGTAAGACCTCCTTGGCGAGTGCCTTTGTGCGGACAATGAAGAAGTTGGGGCAAAAAGTAGTGCTGATGGCTCCCACGGGTAGGGCTGCCAAGGTGTTCTCGCTCAATTCGGGTTGTGAGGCATCCACCATCCATCGCAAGATTTATAGGCAGAGAGGCATTATGGGCGCATTCTCGCTTGACATCAATCTCCATCAGAATACGTTGTTTTTGATAGACGAGGCATCGATGATAGCCAACAATGGATATATGGAGAGTGTCTTCGGAAGTGGTTGCTTGCTTGACGACATGGTGCAATACATTTATGGGGGTGTGAATTGCCGTGCATTGTTGATAGGCGACAAGGCGCAATTGCCCCCTGTTGGTGAGGAAGAGTCACCCGCCTTGATGGCATCCTTTATGAGTGCGTATGGCTTGAAGGTGTACGAGGCAGACCTCAATGAGGTGTTGCGGCAGGAGCAGGAGAGTGGGATTTTGTACAATGCCACCGTCATACGCCAGATGATTACGCATGATGAGTTGACGCAATTGCCGAAGGTGCGGTTTGAGGGTTTTGCCGATGTGCAGATGGTTCCTGGCAATGAGTTGATAGAATGCCTCACGTCAAGCTATAGCCAAGTGGGGATGGATGAGACGATGGTGGTGACCCGTTCCAACAAACGTGCGAACATTTATAATGTAGGTATACGTAACACAATTCTTGGAAGGGAGGAGCAACTGACATCGGGCGACATGCTGATGGTGGTGAAGAACAATTACTATTGGACTGCCAAGGATGAAGAGTCGGAACAGGCGGGCATTCAGTTCTTGGCGAATGGCGACCGTGCGAAGGTCTTGCGTGTGCGCAATGTCCGCAAATTGTATGGTTTTACGTTTGCCGATGTATGGTTGCAATTTCCTGACTATGATGATTATGAGTTGCAAACCACGGTTATCCTTGACAGTTTGACAACCGAGGCACCAGCATTGACGCAGGAGCAAAGTTCCCAATTATATAATAATGTGATGGAAGACTATGCGGACATCCCTTTAAAGACCGACCGACTGAAACGGTTGCGTGAAGACCCGCATTTCAATGCCTTGCAGGTGAAATATGCTTACGCCGTGACTTGCCACAAGGCGCAAGGCGGACAATGGGCACACATTTATATTGACCAAGGATATATGACAGATGATATGCTCACACCCGATTATATCCATTGGCTATACACGGCATTCACGCGAGCCACGGAGAAATTGTTTTTGGTCAATTGGCCAAAGAACCAGATGGGGTAGTTCAGGAGTTCAGGAGTTACAAGGAGTTCAGACATTAGCTAAATAATTAGCGAACATTTGTCTGAACTCCTTGTAACTCCTGAACTCCTTGTAACTCCTGAACTCCTATTCTCTTCTAATACATATCCTCAACGTATTGTGAGTTGTTGTAGATGTTCTCGGGACACAACTCGATGTAGTCGAGGTGGAATTCCGTAGACGTGTTGTCGGGTAACACCGTCTTGAATCGTAGCCAATACTCGCCTTGCTCAAATT
>JAFYZV010000153.1 GCA_017548525.1 Prevotella sp. | reverse complement strand
GCTATGCCGTTTATCGTATTGTCGTCGCAGACTCAAGAGCACCACGTGATGGTAGATTTATTGAGAAGTTAGGTACTTACAACCCCAACACCAACCCTTCGTCGATAGACTTGGATTTTGACCGTGCCCTTTATTGGCTTGGAGTAGGCGCACAACCTACAGACACTACCCGCAACATCATGAAGAGAGAGGGTGTGTACATGATGAAACACCTCCTCACAGGTGTGAAGAAAGGTGCCTTCGACGAGGCAGAAGCCCAGAAAAAGTTTGACGCTTGGAAGGCAGAGAAGGACAAGAAACTCAACGCCATCGGTGAGGGTGCTGTGAAAGCAGCGAAAGAAGCAGCCAAGAAAAACTTGGAAGCTGAGAAAAAAGTGAATGAGGCTATTGCCAAGAAAGTGGCTGAAAAGAAAGCTGCACAGGCATTGGCAAATGCCGAGGCAGCAGCCACAGAAGAGGCTCCTGCCACCGAGGCATAAGTCATTCATTCATAGTTTTAAGGAACTCTTGTTATGCTTTAGCATAAAATTTGGCGTTATTCGAAGCCTGGGAACACACAATCCCAGGCTTTTTCATTGTTTCTCATCCCATTTTTCCAATACCTCTTTGGCCTTCTCCAAATGCTTTTTGTCACGCCGCCTACGGCGGTCAAGCATGTTGGCGAAGTCAAAAGAGGCAATTCCTTGTGGTGCCATCGCCGCCCCCTCTGTCACAGCCTGAGCTACCCAGCCCTTAATCAGCATCTTTATCTCGGGAGCCAATTCAGACACCGTTACCTCTGGCAACATGTGGACGGTAGGGATGAGAAACAACGTGTCTCGCACTTCTTCCCTTTTCAGCATTTCCGAGCTATATTTGAGGTGGCTAAATCGCACGGTGTCGAATGGAACAGATAGTGTGGCGATACCTTTTTTGTCCGACGTAGTGGTCTCTCCCTGATCCGTACTCACCGACACTCCTTCTATCGGTTGGTTGGTATCGCTGTCAAGGAGTAATATCCTGCGCTGGGCTTTCACAGATAAACACGTCATCCACAATAATGCTATCAAAGAGATCCTACACATATTTATTAGATAAATGTTTGGAACGAGGACAACATCCAGTATTTCCAGTCATTTCATTCATGTATTGTAAACGGTTACAAAAGTAACATTTTACGTATGAACGGCTATCAGTTAGCCCCTTTTATTCATTCAATTTAATGAATAAAAACGTTCATTTTCTAATTTTTTCTTGTTTTGTCATTTTTTTACTTATCTTTGCAGAATGTTTCGATTGTAATCATAATGGAGAAGGGAAAATACGGACTGTTGGAGAAAATCATATACCCTGCCGACCTACGCAAGTTGCCTATTGACCAACTGGTTGAGGTTTGCAAGGAATTGAGAGACGACATCGTGAACGAGCTGTCCGTAAACCCTGGGCATTTGGCATCGTCTTTAGGTACGGTGGAACTGACAGTAGCTCTCCATTATGTATTCAATACCCCCGAAGACCGACTGGTATGGGATGTGGGACACCAGGCATACGGCCATAAAATCCTAACGGGCAGACGCGAAAACTTCTGTACCAACCGCAAGCTTCACGGCATCATGCCTTTTCCATCCCCCCTTGAAAGCGAATACGACACATTCACCTGTGGTCATGCCTCCAACAGCATCTCCGCCGCCTTGGGAATGGCAGTTGCCGCCAGCCGTGAGGTTAATGTGGATGGTGACGACTCCCATACTACCAAAAGACATGTGGTGGCAATTATTGGCGATGGTGCCATGTCGGGCGGCCTTGCCTTTGAGGGATTGAACAACGTATCAAGCTCACCCAACGACTTACTGATTATCCTCAACGACAATAACATGTCCATCGATCGGTCGGTGGGTGGCATGAAACAATACCTACTCAACCTCAACACCAACGAGACATACAACCGTCTTCGTTATAAAGTTTCAGAATGGTTGAAAGGGCATGGAATGATGAGCGAAGGACGAAGAAAGGGCATTATCCGCCTAAACAACGCCTTGAAAGCAGCCATCAGCCACCAACAAAACATCTTTGAGGGGTTGAACATCCGATATTTTGGTCCTTTCGATGGGCATGATGTAGTGGAGATGGTGCGCATTTTACAGCAGTTGAAGAAGATGAAAGGTCCAAAAATCCTACATCTCCATACGCAGAAAGGACATGGTTACAAACCAGCGGAGAAGGCAGCTACCATCTGGCACGCCCCAGGAAAATTTGACCCCGACACGGGCGAGCGAATCGTAAGTGACAACTCCAACATGCCCCCAAAATTCCAAGAGGTATTTGGACACACCCTTCTGGAACTCGCCAAGCAAAACCCACACATTGTCGGAGTGACACCTGCCATGCCCACAGGTTGTTCGATGAACATCATGATGAAGGAGATGCCCAACCGTACTTTTGACGTTGGCATCGCCGAGGGACATGCCGTGACCTTCTCGGGAGGCATGGCGAAAGACGGGTTACTGCCTTTCTGTAACATATATAGTGCCTTTGCCCAACGTGCTTACGATAATATCATTCACGACCTTGCCATCCTCAACCTTCCCGTAGTGATCTGTTTAGACCGCGCAGGAATCGTAGGCGAGGACGGTGCCACACATCATGGTGCATTCGACTTGGCATCCCTGCGTCCCATTCCTAACCTCACCATTGCCTCGCCCATGAACGAACATGAGTTGAGAAAGCTTATGTACACCGCCCAACTGCCCGACAAGGGAACGTTTGTAATCCGCTATCCCCGTGGAAGGGGTGAGATAGTAGATTGGAAATGTCCATTGGAAGAGGTGGTTATCGGCACGGGAAGAAAACTCCATGATGGAAATGATGTGGCCATCTTGAGTATAGGTCCCATCGGAAATACCGTGACGAAGGCAATCCATGACATAGAACAGAGTGAAAACCCACACACCTCATCCTTGGGCATAGCACATTATGACATGCGTTTCCTCAAGCCCTTGGACGAGAAAATCCTCCATGAAGTGGGAAAAAGGTTTAAGCGGATTGTCACCATTGAGGACGGCGTAAGAATCGGAGGCATGGGAAGCGCAATCCTGGAATGGATGAATGACCATGGATATACACCCACCATCCACCGCATGGGACTGCCCGACATCTTCGTGGAACATGGAACGGTGGCGGAATTGCACAAAATCGTGGGAATCGACAAGGAGAGTATCATCAACGCACTAACATCATGAAAGTCATCATATTGGGCGCATACGCCATAGGAACACACCTTGCGAAGCTGCTTGCCCGCAACAACCAAGACACCGTACTCATCGATAACGATGAGGAACGGCTTGCCAGCATTAGCAACGACTATGACCTAATGACGGTCCATGCCTCCAACTCCAAGATGCAAACACTGAAAGATGCGGGCATCAGTAACGCAGACTTATTTATCGCCGTAACCCTCGACGAGAACGTAAACATGAACATGTGTGTGTTGGCACATGCCATGGGTGCCAAACGGACGGTCGCCAAGGTTGACAGTTCGGAATACACACACCCGAAAATCAAGGAAATCTTTGAGGCTGTGGGCATCAGTTCCATCATCTACCCTGAAAACCTGGCGGCGAGAGACATCGTGAACGGGTTGAAGATGTCGTGGGTGAGACAGCGTTGGGATGTTCATGACGGTGCCTTGGTAATGCTGGGCATCAAGCTTCGTGATACATGCGAAATCTTGAACGAACCACTTAAAGACCTCTGCAAGCCAGAATCGCCCTATCATATCGTAGCCATCAAACGCGACAAAGACACTATCATCCCGCGTGGAGACGATGTTTTGCAACTGAACGACCTTGCCTATTTCATGACCACGCGCAACTATATCCCCTACATTCGCAAGATTGTGGGGAAGGAACACTATGTGGAAGTACAGAACGTAATGATCATGGGTGGTGGTGCAACTGCCGTCAGGGCGACTAAGATTATCCCTGAATACATGAACGTGAAGATACTCGAACAGGACGAGGCACGTTGTAACAAGCTCAACGAATTGGTTGACATCGACCGTGTGATGGTCATCAATGGAGACGGTCGCGATCTCACGCTGCTCAATGAGGAGGGCATCAAGAACACCCAGGCATTTGTCGCATTGACAGGGAATGCCGAAACAAACATCCTCGCCTGTCTCACCGCCAAGCGGTTAGGCGTGAGGAAGACCGTAGCGATGGTGGAAAACCTCGATTACGTAAGTATGGCGGAGAGCCTCGACATCGGCACCATCGTCAATAAGAAGGCCCTTGCCGCCAGCCACATATACCAAATGATGCTCGACGCAGATGTCAACAACATTCGATTCCTCATGTCTGCCAATGCCGACGTGGCGGAATTTACTGCCCAGAAAGGCTCGAAAGTGACCCGCAAGAAAGTGTTTGAATTGGGCTTGCCCAAGGGTACGACCATCGGAGGGTTGGTGAGAGATGGCAAGGGGCAGTTGGTTTCGGGTGGAACACAAATTGAAGCGGGCGATTGTGTGGTGGTATTCTGCCATGACATCAACATGTCGAAAATCGAAAAATTCTTCAACTAACGAATAAAAAGGGGAAGCGTGCTAAACATCAAGCTCATATACAAGGCTTTGGGAACTTTGCTTTTCATCGAGGCGATGATGATGATTGTATGCTCTGGGCTTTCCCTCTATATGGGGGAAGATGATACTTTGGCATTTATCATCTCCACTATCCTGACCATCCTCGGCGGTATCGGACTCAAATATCTTGGGAGAGATGCCAGCAATACCCTTGGCAGACGCGATGCTTACCTATTGGTCACGTTCACTTGGGTCATCTTTAGTTTGTTTGGTTCTTTTCCCTTCCTTATCAGTGGGTATATTACCAACTTCACAGATGCCTATTTCGAGACGATGTCGGGATTCACCACCACGGGATCGAGCATCATAGACGACGTGGAAAAACTACCGCACGGGATGCTCTTCTGGCGAAGCATGACGCAATGGGTGGGGGCGTTGGGAATCGTGTTCTTCACCATAGCCATCATTCCATCATTGGTGGGGGGAAACGTAAAGGTGTTCTCTGCGGAAGCTACAGGTCCCATCCGTACCAAGATGCATCCTCGCTTAGGAACCACAGCCAAATGGATTTGGAGTATCTATTCCCTCTTGACTATCAGCTGCGCTGTATGTTTCTACCTTTCGGGAATGGGACTCTTCGATTGTCTGAACTATTCCATGACCATTACGGCGACAGGAGGATTCTCCACTCATAACGCAAGTACGGGCTATTTCCATAGCTGCGCCATCCACTATACCGCCATCATCTTTATGTTCTTGTCGGGAACGAGTTTCACCTTGTTATATCTTACCATCTTCAAATGGAGAATCAAGGCGTTCCTCAAAAACACTGAGTTTAGGCTTTACATTTTACTCATCGTCCTTGCTACCATTCCCATCACCTATCTCTTGGTGACACATAACGAGTATTCCTACGAGTATGCGTTCAGGAAATCGTTGTTTCAAGTTGTCTCGTCACTTACTACGACCGGCATCTTCAATGACAATGTAGGAACCTGGACCCATATTAGTTGGGTCATCATGGGCATTTGTATGTTTATTGGAGGGTGTGCGGGGTCTACCAGCGGTGGATTCAAATGTGTGAGACTTGCGATGGTCATCAACATCCTACGCAACGAGATTAAACGCACACTGCATCCTAAAGCCATCCTTCCCGTGAAGATTAATGACACCATCATTCACTATTCTTCTCAAGTGTCACTACTCGCTTTTATGACGATGTTCATGCTGATGTGTGTCTTGGGATTTATCATCATGATCTTATCAGGCATTGACAGCACCAATTCCATTATCATAGCCATCAGTTGTGTGAGCAATATCGGTCCTTCCCTTGACGTTGCGGTCGGTCCGAGTATGTCATGGACAATGCTCCCTGCTTTCGTGAAATGGATTCTTTGCGTCCTCATGCTCATGGGTCGACTTGAGATTATCAGCGTATTGGTACTCGTCACTCCTTCTTTCTGGAAAGACCATTAAAAACAATTTATATTATCAAGAGAAAACAAACATCCATCTATGAAACCCATTAAGTTTTATCCCCTTCTGAAAAGCAAGCTTTGGGGCGGAGACAAAATCATAGCATTCAAGCAAATACCCTCAAAAGAAGATAATGTTGGGGAGAGTTGGGAAATCAGTGGTGTACCAGGAGATGAGACCATCGCCAAAGAAGGCGAATGCAAGGGTATGAGTCTCAACGCCATGGTGAAGAAATACCGTGGCCAATTGGTGGGAGAAAGGAACTATCAACGTTTCGGCGATAAATTTCCCCTACTCATCAAGTTCATCGACGCACGGCAAGACCTTTCCATCCAAGTACACCCTTCGGACGAGACAGCCCAAAAACATGGTCTGGAACATGGCAAGACTGAAATGTGGTACATTATGGAAAGCAGTCAAGATGCCAAGCTGTTTAGTGGTCTGAAGAAGCATTTTTCTCCAGAGGAATACAAGGAGATGGTGGAAAATAATACCATCTGCGATGCCTTGTCTCAATATGAGGTGAAGGAGGGCGATGTTTTTTTCCTCCCCGGGGGTCGCATCCACTCCATAGGAAAAGGGTGTTTCTTGGTTGAAATCCAACAAACCAGCGATGTCACCTACCGTATCTATGACTTCAAACGCAAGGACAAGAATGGCAACTATCGTGAACTTCACATTGAGGAGGCGGCACAGAGCATCGACTATCATGTGGAAGAAAGCTATCGCACTGACTACATTGCACAAACCAACCGTAAGGTTTCACTTGTGAATTGTCCCTATTTCCTCACCTCGGTGTATGACCTCAACAAACCCATGACTATCGATTATGGACAATTAGACAGTTTTGTCATCCTCATAGGAATGAGGGGCAATGGTCTCATTACGGACAACGAGGGAAACACCACCACCCTTAAGGCTGGCGAAACCATCCTCATCCCCGCTACCACCAAGTCGATTAAGGTGGAGGGAACCATCAAATTCTTGGAAACTTATATTTGAGATTTCTCCTTGGTAGGTTTATCCACACCATCTTTAAGAAACCTTCCCACATCGGCAACGATGCGGAGGAAAAGGTCTGACCGCATATAACCGACATTCCGCCTGAGCATTCCCGACACATCAATCACACTCTTGCTGTAGCAAGACATTTCATTGCGGTATTGTGTGTGATGTATACTTTGGTGACGTATTTCTTGCTCCCGTTCCCGAATCAACTTGTCACAGACTTTTTTCATCATCGGTACCACCACCTTGTCAAATAGATGATGTCCCTGAATATATAGGTATACTGTCTCTGGCTTGACACCCAAACGCCGCAAATCGTCCTTCACAGCAAGATAACTCTCCTTGGCATCGGGATGTCTCTGCTGCAACTGCTTCACCTTCTGCTGAACTTTGCGGCGGACATTGTCTATGATAGAATCGGCTTTATCCATGACAAAGTTGCCTGTCTCAATAATCCGATTGAAATCGGTCATGGTAAAATCGCGATAAGTGTCGGAACGATAGTACCAAATATTCCAAACAAACAATGGAAAGATGGCAACAGAGAACTGTCGGAGATACTCTACCATGTCAAAAATGTCATGGTCATTGAGTGTCACCGCCACACAAACATCATGCAAAGACGGCGCAAAGCATTGCAGATTCTCGATGGCATAGGCGTAAGTGTGGAAGATATAGGGATTGGAGAGGATTGTTTCGGAGGTGAAAGTCTTACCTTGCACAAGGTAATCATAATCTGCATCAACACAAGCTATCATATTTTTCCCCACCTTGTCGCAAAGCAAGTTCATCATGACAGCCTTTTTGCCACGTTCAAGTTTGAAGTCGTGCGTGGGAAGCATCACCTCAAAATAGAGATTTTCATTTTCAAACCTACTCAAGACCGAACGCCAGAAGAAAATGTCATCATAACTCTCAACGTAAGCTACAATCCTACGCCTTGACTTTTTTGAGTTCAACTTATTCGCCGCCTCAAAATATTTCGATGACAGATTATCTTGCAGACGCTTGCCCATACCCGTATTCTCAGATATCAATCCATGTTGTCGGTAATGTCGCTCACCTCTGTCACCTTATCCATCCAGCCATTCATGATAACAGCAGGGCTATGGGTGGTAAGAATGATTTGCACATTGGGATTCAACTCCAATACCAAATCAATGAGCTGCTGCTGCCAATCCACATGGAGACTAACCTCTGGTTCATCCATGAATAGCACATAATTATGGTTGTCTTCCACCAGAACAGTGAGCATAATGGCAAGGATTTGCTTCTCTCCGCTCGACAATTGGTATGGCACAAGGGTCTCGCCAATCTGCGAGAACCTAATCTCATTTTCAGTCCGGATTATTTTC
>JAFYZV010000152.1 GCA_017548525.1 Prevotella sp. | reverse complement strand
CCTGTGGCTCTGGCAATGGATTGGCACGACACTTGATGTTGCCGATGAATGCACGGAAGGCCATAGAGGTCATCAACCGTTGTGAGATACACGACTTGGACTATGGAATCATCAATGACCATCCTTTCTTTTGCACGTGCGGCATGGGTTTCGATGCCTTTGTGAGCATGAAGTTTGCCGAGGCGGGCAAACGGGGGCTCATTACCTATGTAGAGAACGTATTGCGCGAGGGATTGAAGTATGAACCCGAGACGTATGTGATAGAAGATGAGAAGGGCAGAGTGCGTCACAAGGCCTTTTTGATTTCTTGTGCCAATGCGTCGCAATACGGCAACAATGCCTATATTGCCCCGCAAGCATCGATGAGCGATGGATGGTTGGATGTAATCATCATGGAGCCTTTCGACGTGTTGGAAGCCCCTCAGATTAGTATAGAGATGTTCAATAAGACGTTGGATAAGAGTTCCAAGATCAAGACTTTCAAGAGTAAGAAACTCCATATCCATCGAAAGGCGGAGGGCGTTATCCATTTTGACGGCGATCCTGTGATGACCGAAGCTGATGTCAACATCGAGTTGAAGGAGAAAGGCATCCGCGTGGTGGTGAATCCTGATGCCGACAAGAGTTTACGCAAGCCCAACCGAGTGCAGAACGCGGCGGTTTACTTATTTAATGAAATCAATGTCGTGAGGGAAGACATCACCAAGCAGACTCGTCACATCCAAGCCTTGAGCAAGGTG
Source organism: Prevotella sp. (assembly GCA_017548525.1). GTDB lineage: Bacteria > Bacteroidota > Bacteroidia > Bacteroidales > Bacteroidaceae > Prevotella. The sequence continues at coordinate 2,888 of JAFYZV010000152.1, read as the reverse complement.
TTACAACGCAAGTTGAACTTATAAATAATAATCCTCGGTCAGTTTCTTGTACCATTCACTTCTTTCCGTTGGTGACTCCATCATGTTGACAACGGTTTCATCGATGTTTGTTGGACGTTGTTTCTGGAAAGAAAGGAGGCAACGCTTGGGTTGCTTGTTGGGCAAGGTTTTCACGTAGCACTTGCTGAAGGGGTACAGATGGTGGAGATAGCCCTCTGTGAGATAATCATTTACACGGTCTGACGGGATGATGATACTGAAAGTTCCATCCATTGCAAGAAGTCTATTTACACCATCGAATAGGTCACATGGGGAAAGTGTGTCGGCGTGGCGAGCCATTGTCCGTTTGCTATCGGGATTCTTGAGACTATTGATGAAATATGGAGGATTGGAGACGATGGAGTCAAAACATTCGCCCGTAGCCCCGTCGGAGAGGGTGAGGAAGGGTGGAAGAAACCTTTGGAGTGGCGTATGCACGATATGCACCTGCCGATGGAACGGGCTTTGTGACACATTCTCCATTGCTTGTTGACATGCTTCCGCGTCAATTTCTATGCCCACCACCTCCGCATGGGGGTATCGTTGTGCCATCATGAGGGCAATGAGTCCTGTGCCTGTGCCAATGTCGAGGATGTGTTTACCCCCCTTTGCCCAAGCACCGAGCAATACCCCGTCCGTCCCGACCTTCATGGCGCAACGGTCTTGGTATATGGTGAATTGCTGAAAATGAAAAGTGTCAGACTTCATTTTGTGACTTCCTCCCAACGGAACACGGCACCATTTCGCCTCGCAGGGTCGGCACCTTTGTATTCCAATGAATAGGGACTGCCGTCGGTAGGACTTTTTCCTACGTACAGATGGCGAGTCATAGAAAGAAGCATAAACTCTTGGCGCAACATGTCTTGCCACATGAACTCCTCGGCTTGCGAGGCATCTTTGGTCAGGCGCACGTCGCCAGCAAGACCCTCGCCCGCAATAAACACATATCTTCCATCGACGCATTTCAATGCCACTTTCCCTTCTCCTCGGTCTTCTATTTGGAATTGGGAGAGGGGCGAAACGTCGTTGGTGCGAGCGTCATACATCAGTCCGTGGGTGGTTGCATTCATGGGGAGATTGGTGGCAAGGTTGATGATGCGGAAGGTCTTGCCGTATGGGATGTTTTCGGAGCGGTCTGCCATGGGTTCCTCTACCGTGAAGTTGTCAAATAGAGCATAACCTCCCTTGACTCCTTGATGGTTAAAGGCGAAGAGAGAGAGGCGTGATCCTTGGAAGGTGACCAATTGGTAGCCTAATAGGATTTCTTTCCCTGGCTTTACATAGTTGGTCCCGTCTGTGGAATAGGCATAATAACCACGGTCGTTGTCAAAATCCCCCACAAACCGCAACCATATCTTCCCGTTGAGGGTGATGGGGGTGTCGATGGTGTCGTTATGGTACTGGTCAAACCATCGCAAAATGTCTTTCTTCCCTTGTTTCACGATGCCAATCCAAGAACAGGGGATATTGATGTTGCCAAGTCCTGCCACGTCACCATCTTTCAGGTTTTTAGCATTGAGTTCGACGGTAGTCGTCGATACAGGACCAATCACCCGTTGGGTGAGGGTGTTACGAGCCCACATCAGTTGATTGGCGGGTAGGGCATTCAGCCGCAATACGCCCTTTTGTAGTTTCCATTGGCTATCGTCGGGGTTGTGGTTCCATTGCCAGATGCGTTTCAACTGCTTACTTGAGAAGTCGTCGTTGCGGTCGTATGGAGCGTGGGGCGTGACCACCGTTCCCGTGGCGGGCTTAGTCCATGTGCGTGGCGAGCGGCCAGGGTTGCCCGCGAGACCGAACATGGGCCACCCGTCTTTCCATGTGATAGGCGACAGGCACACCGTGCGCCCGATACTATGGAAGTCTTGCATTGAGATTGCCCACCAGTCGCCATTTGGTAATTGTAACATGCCTCCTTGGTGAATATTGGCGCATCCCACGGCATCCTTGTTAGGTTCAGCTATCTTGAAATCGTAACCATCATCGTTAATTCGTCCTTGTTGTTGGGTGCTATAACCAGGGTAGTAACCGTATGTCTCGTTGGCACTCACCACGCAAGTCTCGTAAGGACCGTAGATGCTCTTTGCACGGGCGCAACTCATGCGTCCCATTGGACGATAGTCGGCACTGAGGATATAGTACATTCCACCTATTTTATATATATGGTGACCTTCGCCCACGGCACTCCCCTCGGGAATAATCACCCGTTCTGTGCCTTCCACGGGACCACTCATGTCGGGTTTTAATTCTGTACAAAGCACTTTGCCGTAACCGTGGATGGCGTAAATCTTGCCGTCATCGTCAAACAAGACACTTAGGTCGTAGATGCGTCCTTGCATGTTATGATGTTCCCATGGACCTTTGGGGTCTTTGCTCGTGTAGCATTGCAACCCCTTTCCATTGATGTTGGAGAAGATATAGAACATCCCGTTGTGGTATCTGATGCAGGGTGCCCAGATTCCTTGGCCATAAATCTCCTTCCCATTCTTCAAGGAAAAGGCATCATCATCGAAGTCGAAACGGTCGAAGCAATAGGAAATGTTTTCCCAATTCACTAAATCCTTCGAGTGTAACAATACCAAACCTGGCACAGCGTGCATCGTCGTACCTGCGAGATAATAGTCGTCGCCCACTCGAATCACGTCGGGATCGGAAAACTCGTCATAAAATAGGGGATTGGTAAACGTGCCGTTGCCGTTGTCGGCAGTCCAACTTCTTGGTATCATTTGTTTCCCATCGTCCGCATTTGCAGCTATGGTGATGAGGAGAACCGCAAGGGTTGTAAAAACTCTTTTCATGATTCTATTTGTTGTGATGATTAATGATTCTATTGGAATATGCACAAGCAT
>JAFYZV010000019.1 GCA_017548525.1 Prevotella sp. | reverse complement strand
CGTGTGCCTCTTCCGATCTCAAGCAACCTATTATCGATGAATATTTGAGTGGCGAGAAGTCTATTTACATCTGTGATACGCTTGAACCTCAATGGCGAGACTATGCAAAAGGTGCACGTAAGATAAAGGGGAAAAGTGCCATTCCAGAAGGGCGTTATGCCGTGGTAATTACTCATTCGTCAAAATTCAAGGAATGGTTGCCCTTGTTGTTAGGTATTCACAACTTTTCGGATGTTCGCATACATGCTGGCAATACGGTGAAAGATACGCAAGGATGTATCTTGGTTGGCGAGAACAAGGAAGTAGGAAAGGTTTTCAACTCGCGCAAATACGTGAAGATAGTGAAACAGAAGATCGTCGAGGCGAAAGACCGTGGCGAGGGAGTATGGATAGAGATACGCTGAAAAGTCTCTATACATGATGTAAACACAAAGGGGGGATGATTACCCCCCTTGTGTTATTTCCTCTTTTTCTTGCCGAATTTCCTATACAGTTTCCATGCTAAGATGATGCCATCAAACACGCCTGCTCCCGTGGTCATCAAACTGCTGATGCGCTTGGAAGGCATTTTCGATGATACCATCATGTCGGGCTTATGGAAAAGATTGCCCCACAGATTGCGTATCTTTTGGTCATCTTTCTGGATGTCTTTGAGGATATACTCCTTTCGTGCCCTGATGGCTTCGAGTGACTTGTATGAATATGATGTGTTTGTTTCCATAGAAATCATTTATCCATTAAGAGACCAGCAAGAAACCTGACGAGGGGTTTCTCAATCCATCTCTTCTTAAAAATGAAGAAGAGGATAAGAACGAATAGGTAAAATCCCGCAATGAGAGAGAATGCCCACACCGTGCCCACATGCGGTGCGAGTGCATACGCTGCCGCAAAGGAGAGGTAGATGAGCATGAGCATCACCAAGAATGCGAAGACGAGCAACAGCGTGAAGACGGTGGTTAATCGTACCACCTTCTCTATCACGTCGAGCTTAACGTATTCCTTCTGTAGCCCAGCGTAATGCTTGAGAACCTCTGCGAGTTGCCCAATCGTCTCGATATTTCGGTCGTTGGAGAACATGAGATTAGTCTACAACTTCGGCTGCTGCCTCTTTGATGTCGTCTACCAAGTCGTCAACATCCTTGCGACTGAGCTTGATGTTGTGCTTCTTGCAGAACTCTTCCACGGCATCCGTGATCTTTGAACGTGTCTCCTCGCCTTTCTCTGGTGCGAAAGCCAATCCCATGGCAGCTCCCGCAATGACTCCCCCAAGGAAAGCCCCAATGTAACCTAAAGTCTTCATAATGCTATCAATATCGTTAGTAAATAAATAAGTTGTTCGCAAAAATAACGATTCTTTTATGAAAATCCATGTTTTGAATGCCATTTTTTGTTAAAAAAGATGTATTTATTCGATTTAACAAACTTTAGTCGCAAATAACAAGATATTTCTCAAATTATTCGTATCTTCGCACCAAAATTTATTGTAAGCAAAGTTTAATTACCAAATTTCCAAGAAAGTTATGAAGAAATCTTCTATTTTGTGCTTAGGATTGTGTGCCGCACTGACAATTACAAGTTGTGGATCAAAGGAAAGTGCGTACAGGAAAGCGTATGACAAGGCTAAGGCTGCCGAGACTGAAACAGTGGTCACACCCGTCATCACAGAGACCAACGACGTACCCGTAGTCACTCCGTTGGTGGAGAAACCCACCACGCAGACCACCGTTACCGACAACTATGACAATGTGACGGTACGCCAGGAAAGCGTGTCAGTGGTCAATGGTTCGGGATTGCGTAACTTCAGCGTGATTGTTGGCTCCTTCTCCGTGCCAGCCAATGCACAGGGATTGCAGAACCAATTGAAGGCTGCAGGCTATGATGCCCAAATCGTGAAGAACATGGAGCGCAACCTTTATCGTGTTGTGGCATCCACGCACGACAACAAGGCAGACGCTGTTCGCTCGCGTGACCAGTTCCGCAGCAAATATCCAGATGCCTGGTTGTTATACAATAAATAATCATTGGCACGTATACTATCAATAGATTACGGTAAGAAACGCACCGGATTGGCAGTCACTGATCCACTTCAGCTTATCGCTGGTGGATTAGCGACTGTCTCTACATATACGCTTTTCGACTACCTCAAGAATTATCTCGAGCACGAGGAGGTGGAGCGCATCGTCATTGGCAAGCCCATGCAGACCAATGGCAAGCCCAGCGAAAACCTCGCCCGTGTGGAACAGTTCGTACATCGCTGGCAGAAAAACATGCCCCAAATACCCATCGAGTATTATGACGAGCGGTTTACGTCCGTATTGGCACATCGCGCCATCCTTGAAAGTGGCATCAGTAAGAAAGCCCGTCAGGACAAGGCGTTAGTGGATGAGGTGAGTGCCGTAATCCTATTGCAGAACTATATGGAGTCACGTAGAATTAGCAAGAAATGATACTACCTATTTATATATATGGGCAACCCGTCTTGCGGAAGGAGTCTGTAGACATCACCGCAGACTATCCCGAATTAAAAGAGCTTATCGCCAACATGTATGAGACATTGGCAGCGTCGGAGGGAATCGGGTTAGCGGCACCGCAGATTGGCAAGAATATCCGTGTGGTCATCATTGACTTAGACCCATTAGGTGAAGACTTTCCCGAATACAAGGGATTCCGTAAGACGTATATCAACCCCCATATCATTGAAGTGGATGAGGATTCGGAGAAGGAAAGCATGGAAGAGGGATGCCTCTCTTTGCCAGGAATCCATGAAAAAGTGACACGTCCCACACGCATCCACGTGCAATACATGGACGAAGACTTCAATGTTTACGACGAATGGGTGACAGGGTATCTGGCACGAGTGATGCAACATGAGTTTGACCACTTAGATGCCAAGATGTTTATTGACCGCATCTCGCCCTTGCGTAAACAGCTTGTCAAGAACAAGCTCAAGGCTTTGACACAGGGGAAATATCATTGTTCATACCGTACAAAGCCGCTTAGGAAATAATTGAAGTAGGAAGTATGAATGACGAAGGAGGTGGATTTTTAAGTGTAGATGTCAGAGGTGTGAAGGAAAATGTATATCACACTACTCAATTTCTATACTGCGCAAGGCACATCACTTCATCCTTCAACATCCATACTTCTTACCTCAAAATAATCGTCGTATTGCTTTTCGTGGCATT
>JAFYZV010000151.1 GCA_017548525.1 Prevotella sp. | reverse complement strand
CAGCTTTCCACTGTCTTTGACAGTTGCTATTGCCAAGGAAAGCAAGGTGTCAGGTGCATCAGCGTCTTTCACGTAAAGTGCAGCATCCTTATTGACCAACGCCATCGTGTTTTTCGTTTGATGATCCTCTGCCACATTGGGAGAGGGAACAAGGATAACGGGCTTACCTATCAGGCAAAACTCACTGATAGAGCTTGCCCCTGAGCGGCTGATAACAAGGTCTGCTGCCTTGTATGCTCGTCCCATGTCGCTGATGAAGTCTAACACTTTCAGCATAGGATATTCCTTTCCTTTAGCTTTTAAAGCCTTGGCAATGGTCTCGGAATAATATTTTCCTGTTTGCCAGATGATTTGCACTTCTCCTTTTTCTATGAGGTCAAGGTGTTGAAGGATGCTTTCGTTGATGGTACGTGCGCCAAGACTGCCGCCCACGAAGAGAATGGTTTTCTTGTTTGGATCAAGACCGAATGCCTTAATGGCTTCTTCCCTTGACTCTTTGGTCTTAAGGACACTTTCACGGACGGGGTTTCCCGTGAGGATTATCTTCTCGGTAGGGAAAAACCTTTCCATACCCTCGTATGCTACGCAAATCTTTTCGGCCTTCTTGGCCAATAGCTTATTGGTGACCCCAGCGTATGAGTTTTGCTCTTGGATGAGGCAGGGTATGCCCATTGCCGCACATTTGTTGAGCGTGGGACCGCTGGCATAACCACCTACGCCCACTGCCACCATGGGCTTAAATTCCTTGATGATGCGTTTTGCGAGTCGTTGGCTTTTCAAAATCTTGAAAAAGACGGAGATGTTTTTCAGAAGGTTCTTACGGTCAAAACCACAGATAGGAAGTCCTTTGATTTCATAACCAGCATCGGGAACGCGCTGCATTTCCATGCGTCCTTGCGCCCCAACAAAGAGAATCTTTGCGTCTGGGCGTTTTGCCTTTATAGCATTGGCTATTGAAATGGCCGGGAAAATATGCCCTCCAGTTCCTCCGCCGCTGATAATGACCCTAACCTCCTGTTTCATAGAAACTAATTTCTGAACTTGCAAAGTTAAACAATTTTTTCTTTCTTCTGCTATTTTTTGTATGATTTTATGATATTATGGCTTTTTACTTGATGATTTCATACCACTAAAGCGACAGCCAATCGGGGCTTTTTCAACTCTTCTTTGTCAAATTGTTTCTTTTTAGCAGAGCGACTGATGCTCAATATAGCACCGACATAAATGCAGTTGATGATGGTTGAGGTCCCCCCTTTGCTCACCAATGGCAAAGGCTGTCCAGTGACTGGAGCCAGTCCGACGGCAACACACATATTGAAAAGTGCTTGAGTCACTAATAACAAAGCCAACCCCATAGCAAACAAGGCAGGAAACGTGTTCTCACATCTGTTGGCAATCCTTCCCGTCCTGAATAATAGGATGATGTAAAGGAATGCCACTGCAATGGCACCAACGATGCCCATCTCTTCGATGATAATGGCGTAAATGAAGTCTGAGAATGCCTGTGAAAGGAAATCACGCTCGACAGAATTACCTGGTCCTTTGCCTACGATGTTTGATGAGGCAATGGCTATGTTGGCATGAGAGCGTTGTGCATCAACGTTGAGGTCAACTTTTGCGGGGTCTAATTCCTCGTTTTTCGCAAATTTCATGATGCGCGATTTCCATGTATCGACACGATGGAAGACACCTCTGTTTGCCCTATCTTCTATCTTCCCTGCGTCAACATACTCTGTTAAGGTCTTGTTGGGGTCGGTATTGCTATTGTCTTTTCCAAGAAGCATGATGATGGCAAAGGCGCAAACAACCGCCATGACGGCAATGCCCAACAACTTTCCGAGTTGCCGCATGGGTACCCGTCCGATGATCATCATGAAGAAGACGACGACACATAATAGAACGGCTGTAGAGAGGTTCTCTACCATGATAAGTGGAATGATGGGCAAGCACACGATGAGGATGTAATTGAAAGCGTTTTTGTCGGCTCCCAATGGTGTCTGCATGGCACTTAGGATCTGTGCCGTTGCCAATATCAACGTTCCTTTGGCAATCTCTGACGGTTGGAATTGTATTCCCAGAAGGCTGATCCACCTCATTGCGCCATTGGTGGAATGTCCTGCTATGATGACCCATAATAGGGTGGCAATGGAAAAGATCAATAGGAAGGGAGTTGCAATTTTGAAATAACGGCATCCTATGTTCAATGTGACTATCATACAGAAGATTCCTATAGCCAGTATTCCTACGTGTTTGATGACAGGGGCGAGATAGCTACCACCTTTGTAGGTGAGTTGTGACGATGCGGAATATACCTCCACGATGCTGATGATACAGAGGAAGAAGAATACCATCCAAATCACCTTGTCTCCTTTGAAGATGTTTCCAATTTTCGTTTCCATTGATTTAGGTGTTTTGCTATTATAGGTTTCTTACCAATGTCTTGAATTGTTCGCCACGGTCTTCCATGTTCTTGAAGAGGTCGAAGCTGGCACAACAAGGACTCAAAAGTACCGTATCGCCAGGTTTTGCCATCTCGTAACATGCCTCCACACAGTCTTTCATCGAGTGAGTGTCACGTACGGGAATCCCCAGATTGTCGAAAAAGTCGTGCAATTTGGTGTTGTCGGCACCTAAATATACCAGCCCCACGCATTTCTGCAACACGAGGTCTTTGATTTCATTGTAATCGTTGCCTTTGTCCAAACCACCAAGAATCAGGATGGTATTGCCCTTCATGCTCTCCAAAGCATACCAGCAGGCGTCTACGTTGGTGGCTTTTGAGTCATTGATGTATTCCACTCCTCCAACCCTTGTCACCTTCTCCAAACGATGTTCCACACCGGGGAAATCGGAGAGACATTTCCTGATGACATCTTTCTTGATGCCAGCAATATTGGATGCTATTCCTGCTGCCAATGAATTATATATATTATGTCTTCCAGTAAGTGAAAGTTCCTCTTGTTCCATATTGAATGGTGTTGGCTTCTCAATGACATACTGACCCTCCTCTATGTAACCAATGACTCCATTCTTTTTCAGTTGCGAGAAGGGGTATTGTATCGCCTTGATGTCGTATTTCTTCAACTCGCGCTTAATGATAGGGTCTTCATCCCAATAGATGAAAGCATCCTGCTCTGTCTGGTTTTGCAAGATACGCATCTTGGCATCCACATAATCTTGCATGGTGTCGTAGCGATCCAAGTGGTCGGGTGTGATGTTCAGCAATACCGCGATGTTGGCGCGGAAGTCATACATGTTGTCAAGTTGGAATGAACTCAGTTCAATTACATAGTATTGGTGTGGGGACTCGGCCACTTGCAATGCCAGCGAGTGGCCGATATTCCCAGCCAAACCTACGTCATATCCTGCATTTTGGAAAATGTGATATATAAGTGATGTCGTTGTCGTCTTCCCATTCGACCCCGTGATGCAAATCATCTTGGAATCGGTGTATCTGCCAGCAAATTCGATTTCGCTGATGATGTGAATGCCTTTCTCGATGGCTTTCTTGATGATGGGTGCTTTGTCGGGAATGCCCGGGCTCTTGATAATCTCGTCGGCATTGAGGATTTTCTCCTCAGTATGATGCTTCTCTTCCCATTCTATTTGGTGGTCATCAAGGATTTTCTTGTATTTGTCCTTGATGGCAGACAGGTCTGAGACATACACCTCAAAACCCTCTTTCTTTGCCAATACGGCTGCTCCGGCACCACTCTCTGCCGCTCCTAATATAACGATTCTCATGATTTCTTATCTTATTTTCAATGTGATGATAGTCAATGTTGCCAATATGATGGTCGTGATCCAGAATCTCACGGTGATTTTCGACTCATGGAATTGCCTCTCGGGCCATCCCTTGAAGATGTATTTGCTTGTTGGGTCCAGGTCTTTGTCCAACTTGCGGAAGTTGTCATGGATGGGTGTGGCGCGGAAGATACGCACCCTCTCACCCTTGCGCTTGCGGTATTTGAAATATCCCGTTTGCATCATAACGCTTAAGCTTTCCACGAAGAAGATGCCACAAAGGATTGGCAACATCAACTCCTTGTGGATGATGACGGCGCAGACTCCTATGATACCACCCACCATCAGCGACCCTGTGTCACCCATGAATATCTGTGCTGGGAAAGCATTGTACCAAAGGAAACCTATCATCGCACCGATAAAGGCACACATAAACACCACCAGCTCCTGTGCTCCTGGAATGTACATGATGTTTAGGTACGACGCATATTCGATGTGGCTGCTTACGTAGGCGAAAATACCTAATGCCACGCCGATAATAGCGGAGTTGCCAGCACACATCCCGTCCATGCCATCATTGAGGTTGGCACCGTTGCTGACTGCCGTAACAACGAAGATGGTCATGATGACGAAGAGAATCCAACCTGCCGCTTGTTTGTGCTTTCCACAGAATGACATGATGGCGGAATAGTCCAAGTTGTGGTTCTTCACAAACGGGATAGTTGTCTTAAGAGATTTCTCGGGTTTAGACTTATGTGTAACCACCATCTCCGTCCCCTCCTTTTCAGTGGAGACATTCTCATGGGTTACCGCATCAGGGCTTGCCCATAGGGTAAGTCCCACGATAAGCCCGATACTCACCTGTCCTACAATCTTATATTTCCCTTTCAATCCGTCCTTGTTCCTGCGGAATAGCTTGATGTAATCATCAAGGAAGCCTAAGAAGCCCAACCATAACGTTGTGACAATCATCAGCAAGAGATAGATGTTGCGCATACGCCCAAGCAATAAGACAGGTACCAATATTGACACCATGATGATGATGCCACCCATGGTTGGCACACCTTTCTTCTTTTCCCCAAATGGATCAATGGTGGCATCACGAGCTGTCTCATAGAACTTACGCCGTTTCATGAACTTGATGTATTTCTCGCCAAACCATGCTGATACCATCAACGATAGCACCAATGTCAATAGGGCGCGGAAAGAGATGTATGACCAGACGTGCGCCCCTGGTATGTTAAACTGCTCTAAAAACCTGAATAGATAGAAAAGCATATTCTGACTCTTTTATAGGTTGAACGTTATTGGTTGGCGAAAATCTCGCGTAAAACTTCTTTGTCGTCAAAGTGATGTTTCACGCCTTTGACCTCTTGATAGTCCTCATGACCCTTGCCAGCCACCAAGACGACATCGCCCTTGGTTGCCATCATACATGCCGTGCGGATGGCCTCCTTGCGGTCAACGATGCTGATGACCTTTTTCATCTGCTGGACATTCAGTCCTGCCAGCATGTCATTGATGATGTCTTGCGGCTCTTCAAAACGGGGATTGTCACTCGTGATGATAACCTTGTCGCTTTGTCTGACAGCCTCTTGTGCCATCAGGGGGCGTTTTCCCTTGTCGCGGTTGCCTCCAGCTCCACAAACCGTGATGACTTGCCCTTTGCCATTGAGTACCTCGTGGATAGCTTTGAGTACATTTTCCAGCGCATCGGGTGTGTGGGCATAATCGACGATGGCGGTATATCCTTCGGGTGAGCGCACGGGGTCGAGCCTTCCGCTGACGCTATGCAACGTACTCATAACCAATAGGATATCTTCTGCCTTCTTGCCAAGCATGACAGCCGTGCCATAGACGGCGAGAAGGTTGCTGACATTGAATTTCCCAATGAATTGTACTCCTACCTCCTTGCCATTGATGTCGAGGTACATACCCTCGAAATGACACTCTAACAACCGTGCCTTAAAGTCGGCAAGTGTGCGAGTGGAGTAGGTTTTGACGGCTGCCTTGGTGTTCTGCATCATGAATATCCCATTCTTGTCATCGGCATTGATGATGGCGAAAGCAGACTTTGGCAACATGTCGAAGAATGCCTTTTTCGCATTTCGATAATTCTCTACTGTCTTATGATAGTCGAGATGGTCACGTGTAAGGTTGGTGAAAATGCCGCCAGCGAACTTCAATCCACCAATGCGTTTCTGGGCAATGGCATGGCTGGAGCATTCCATGAACACGTACTCACATCCCTCATCAACCATTTGCGCCAATAGCTTGTTCAGTTCGATGGCATCGGGAGTGGTGTGGCTGGCGGGTATTGCTTTACCGTCGATGTAGTTGCACACCGTGGAGAGGAGTCCGCATTTATGTCCCATCTTCCTAAACATACTATATAATAGGGTGGCAATGGTTGTTTTGCCATTGGTGCCTGTCACCCCTACCAGCTGAACTTTTGTCGAGGGATTGCCATAGAAACATGTGGCAACCTTGCCCACGGCATCCTCTGTCGATGCCACTTGCACAAACGTAACGTTGGGGTAGGGCACAGTATCGGGTAAGTCCTCGCAAAGGATGGCTGCGGCACCCAGTTCTATTGCCTTCCCAATGAATTTGTGACCGTCTACTTGGGTACCTTTCATGGCAATGAACAGGTGTCCTTTCCCTATCTGGCGCGAGTCGATATTCACGCCATAGATGTCAACCTCCCCGTTCCCGATGACTTGAAGAGGCTTGATATTCTTTATTAAGTCGATGAGTTTCATGATTGATATTATAATAAATTTATCCTTATTCTAACATGAGCATACATATTTCACCAGGCTTTATGCTATGGCCAGGCTCAAGGCTTTGTTTCACCACCTTACCCCGTCCCTTGATTCTCACAGGCACCCCGCGCTTCTCAATGAGGAAGACGGCATCACGCGCACCCATTCCATGTACGTCAGGAATCTGTGTGTCGTTGGGCTGTTCATCCTTGAGCAGGGCTATCTGTTTGTTGTCTTTTACAGAAACCTTTCCCCATACGGGGTTGCCGTTGGTGAAAGACTCTGACCAGTCGGCATTCGTGTTGATTCCCAAATGGGTGAGAACATAGTCGGCAGCCAAGATGTTGCCGTCCTTCACGTCGGGAATAGCGACGGAAGTGGAGTCGTGTGCGTCTTTCACATCCAGTTTCAGACTCTGTGCCATGATGCCCTCGGCAATGTTGTGAAACACCACACCGCTCATGCCACCGCCTGAGGCGGGAAGTCCCGACTTCTGGATGCAAACGATGCAACTATATCGTGGGTTGTCAGCAGGGAAGAATCCCGCAAAACTCAACAAGTAGTTGGTGATGCCCGATTTATAGCCTGCCGCTCCCTTTGACATCTGTGCCGTACCCGTCTTTCCTGCCACTTTGAATGTCTTTGACCCGGCTTTTTTCCCGAGACCTTGGCTCACCACTTGTTCCAAGATAGTTTGCATGGTCTTGATGGTCTTTGGTTTTGCAATCTGCTCGCGGAGTACCACTGGTGGATATTCCGCCAAGACCTCGCCGTCTTTCACCACTTGTTTGACGAAGCGTGGTTGCATCATCTTTCCGTTGTTGGCGATGGCATTATAGAAGGTTAGGGTCGAGATGGGTGGAACTTGTGTCTCATACCCAATGCTCATCCAAGGCAGGGCGGTGTCGCTCCAATTAAGATATTGCTTGCCTTTGTTGTCTTTCTTGGGCATTCGGATACGCGCTGGTGATGATCCGAGCAATGGGATATGGAGGTCATCGGCAAGCCCTGTGCGGTAGATGCCTTCCACGAACTTCTCGGGATGGCTATGGTAATGCTCGTCAATGATACGACTCACACCGATGTTGCTGCTGTAATGCAGGGTCTGAGGCAATGTCAGACGGCCATACCCGCCCTTGCGCCAGTTGTGGTCTTTCATCTCGCGTTTGTACATCGGCCAAACACCCCCGCCAGTCTCTACTTTATAGGTAGTGTCTACCACCTCGTCATCAAGGGCTACCAGTATGGAGGCGGTCTTGAACACCGACCCCGGTTCAAGTAGGTCGCTTACGGCATGGTTCTTGATCTCACGATACTCGCCATCCCAGCATTTCTCCATGTTTACAATGGCCTTGATGTCGCCTGTTGCCACCTCCATCACGATGGCGACACCCACGTTTCCATTGATTTCTTTCAACTCGTCGATGACCGACCGCTCCGCCAAGTCTTGCATGTTGACATCGATGGTGGTCACGATGTCTGCCCCATCAATGGGGGGCGTGTCCATGATGTCGAGGAATTTATTGAGAACCTTGCGGCGGTGGATGAGGCCGTTTGTGCCGCGAAGGGTGGAGTCATAATACAGTTCCAAACCACAGCGGGCAGTGTCTTTCCCACCATAGAGGTCGCCTACGGTACGTCCTGCCAATGAGCCGTATGGGCGTTGGCGGGCATTGAACTCTTCAAAATGGAAACCGCTCTGGTATTTCTGTTTTATGTTGAAGACAGGAATCTGCTTCACCTCGCCGAAGGTGTTGTAGTTGATGCGATGTTTCCAGACAGGCCAGTGGCGGCTCTTCTTGGCACGGCCAAACTCAAGATCCTCCTTGAACTCCATGGCTGACTTTTCGGGAAATATGTGGTTGAGGCAGAGGCAGATAGAGTCGAGTTTCTCCACCCACAATGAGTCTTTGCCTGCATCGTGCAATGCCTTGAAGTCCATGAACACCTTAAACTCGGGAAGGGAAGATGCCATGAGCTGCCCATTGCAACTCAGGATGTTGCCACGCATGGGTTTGATTTCCACGCTGTCTTTCTTCACGCGGTCTGCCACCTTCATCCAATAATCGTTCTTGGCTGTCATGATGTAAAAGGCCTTACAGATGACAGCTATTGCTATAATGCTCAGTATGATGGCAATGGCACTATAGCGTGGCATGATTTTCTTGTGGTCAAATTTTCCCATGTTCTTATTCTTCCTCTTGGTGTTATTGTTCGGGTACTTCAATGATATATGGGGGTTGGCTGGCAATCTTCAAGACGCTGTCTTGGTTGTTCTTCAGCATGTCGAGGACGTGGCTTTCACGGCAACGTTCCGTCAGTTCGCTTGAGCTTGCCAACGCCCGGTATTTCGCGTCTACCAGTTCTTTGTTCAAACGGTCAATCTCGATAAGGTTCTTCTGGCAACTGTATCGGTTGGAAATATAAATGAAAAGGATGACGGTGATGAGCATCAATAGTGGCACTTGCCGCCTGATGGCACGTGTCGAGAGGATGTCTCCGCCGAGGATTTTGCGCAAGGTGAAGTTGCTCGACTGCGGAGCCTCGTCCTCGATGGCTTGCTCTCGGATGACCTCTTTCAATGATGGTCCTTCGTCTGGTTTCCCTGCCAGATCCACGTTGGGATTGGCTTTCTCTGTCTCCTTCACGCTCTCGATGGTGAGCTTGGGTTCGTTGGTTTTGTTTTTATCGTCTTCTTTCATTTCTTTTCTGCTATTCTAAGTTTGGCACTTCTGCTGCGTGGGTTCTCTTGTTGTTCCTCGATAGAGGGGGTGATGACCTTGTTGTTTACTAATATAAATGGACTTTCGATGCGTCCGAAGAAGTCTTGGCTCACTTTCCCATCCACGTTACCGGCTTTCATCACGTTCTTCACGATGCGGTCTTCCAATGAGTGGTAGGTGATGATCGATAGCCTTCCGCCCTCGCGGAGCAGTTCCGTAGCGGCAAGGAGCATATCGCGCAAGGCATCCATCTCGTGGTTCACCTCGATGCGAAGGGCTTGAAAGAGTCGTGCCAAGTCTTTCTTCTCGTGTTCCTTGTTGATGAAGGGACTTACCACTTCTATTAAGTCGCCCGTAGTTATGATAGGCTTCTTTGCCCTTGCCTTGACGATGGCGGCTGCGATGCGTCGCGACTGCTTCATCTCCCCATATATATATAATATGTACGCGATGGATTCCTCCTCATATTCGTTCACGATTTCTGCTGCTGTCTTACCCGCTCTTTTGTTCATTCTCATGTCGAGTGGGGAATTGTGGCGGAACGAAAAGCCACGGCTCTCATCGTCAAAGTGATGGGATGATACGCCTAAGTCGGCAAGCAGTCCGTCGATGTGTTCCACCCCATAATATCTCATCCAGTTCTTGAGGTATCGAAAGTTGCTCCTCACAAATGTAAAACAATTGTCCTTCCATGTGATGTTGCCCTCGGCATCTGCATCTTGGTCGAAACTATAGAGATGGCCTTGCCCTTTCATCCGTGCCAGAATTTCTCGTGTATGACCGCCTCCGCCGAGCGTCACGTCCACGTATATGCCGCCGGGGTTGACGTTCAATCCGTCAACGCTATCCTTTAATAGGACAGGTAGGTGATATGCTGGTGCAATCGTCATAATCTTTCTCAAAATTTGGATGGTTGGTATACAACCAAGACCTGTGTGTCTAAAAGGGTGTCTTTCTTATTCTTGGCGGGGTTTATATAAGGGGCTTTCTGAAAAATTCCCTTCAAACGTGTTTCCCAAGATGTTTTGTATGGCCTCGGAGAAATCGTTTGGTTCCATGAAAGGCTTTTTCTCTTTATCTGGTCTCCATAGCTCTATCCTCTCCCCTAATCCTATAAATTCGATAGTTTGGTCGATGAAAGCCATCTTGAGGTATCGTTTGGGAATGAGGATGCGACCGCTTCCGTCGAGTGCCAACATCTCCACGTCTGATACGAACTGGCGATAGATGAGTTGGTGTTGGCGATTCCATCGACTGAGCTTGCTCCGCACGACATCCAATTGCTTGTACCATACCGATTCGGGGTATAGCACCAAGCAGGACTCGAAGATGTCTTTGCACAAAAACAGGTTCTCCTCGCCCGATGCTTGTAGTGCTTTGCGAAAGACCGAAGGGAGGAATGCCCTTCCCTTCGTGTCAATCTTCGCCTCTATGTCCCCAAACAATTGCATCTTGGTGTCGTATGGTTTTTTCTGCCACAAAGATAGACATAATTATCCACAATCCACCACATTTCCCCACTTTTTTATGCAAAAAAACATTAAAATCCATACACTCCTCAATCGTTTATTGATTTATGATAGGAAATGAATGCCCAACCCATTTTTTTCCCAAGCGATAGAGAGAAAATGCCCCACAGCCTTTCCGACAGGGTAAAAATGTCAAGAAAAAGTCACAAATTTAGCTTAAATACAGGGCGGTTTTACGAAAAAGAAATCTTTTGGTCGAAAAAACGCGATTTTTGGCACTTTTTGTAAAGCTTTGAAAGCCAACGACTTACCAAAAGAGGGTTTCTATCACCACTCTTAAATATGGCATTTTAACATGATTTGGGTGGCATTTATGCCTGATAAATGCCACAATCTCGCCTCACAAATTTGGCATCTGTGATCGATAAATGCCGCACAAAATATGTTAAATTTATTCATTTCGGAGAATCAGAGACGGAAATTGGTCTTTTTATCGTTATAATCCGCTCTCCATTTCTCTATTTCCTAGTTTTTCCTGAACATGATTTTGTTAATATTTTTACAAATTTTTTATCACATCATCAAAGATGTTTGTAAGCCCTCAACACCAAGTTTATTGTGCATTGTTTATGTAAAAAAATGCCCTTATCTTGGTGTCTTCCCATGAAAATGGAATTTCTTACAACAAATTATAGCGATGTGGAACGAAAGCAGGTGGCATGTTTCTTTTGGGGAAAGTTGCCCCAGCCATACCTGACAGCACGTTGTCTCATTGCTTTAGAGAACGTCGTGCAATCGTCGTTTGCTTTTTCCGTTACCCTCAACTGTTACAGAAATTATATGATTTAACGCCTTGTTGATAGTTATTTTTCTATGGTATTGAGATATTAAGACCATGGTTCGTAAATCTAATAAATGCCATTTTTCTTGACAAATGAAAGGTAAAAAGGGATTCGTTTTTCAGTATTTTTGCCTTGAAACCAATCTTTTTTGCATTTTGCTTTGTCTTTTGGGCGATTTGCATTATCTTTGCATTACACAAGTCAGAATCAGTTATGCAAAACAACCAGCATTTATCCATTCTCGTTCATGAGCAAGCGAAGAAGTATGGTAGCCGCCCGGCACTAACTTTCCGTATGTTTGGCAGCTTAGAATGGAAGACGGTATCATGGAATCAGTTCTCCCTTCGTGTCAAACAAGTGAGCAATGCGATGTTGAATCTGGGCATTCGACCGCAGGAGAATGTCGCTGTTTTTTCTCAGAATTGCATCCAGTATCTCTACACAGACTTTGGTGCGTATGGCATACGGGCAGTAACGATACCCATCTATGCCACGTCAAGCGAGCAGCAGATACAGTTTGTGGTCAAGGATGCCAACATCCGATTCCTATTTGTTGGTGAACAGGATCAATATGACAAGGCACACCGCGTGTTCGCCCTTTGTCCTTCGTTGGAACGTATCATCATCTTCGACCGTAGTGTTCGTATCTCCACCCACGACCCCAATGCCCTCTACTTCGAGGATTTTGTGGCTTTAGGGGAAAATTTGCCACGCCAAACACAGGTGGAGGCGTTGTGGAAAGAGGCGAGGATGGATGACATCTGCAACATTATCTATACGAGTGGCACGACGGGAAACTCTAAAGGAGTCATCTTGACATACTCCCAATACTTTGCCGCCATGCGCAATCATAATGGTCCGGTGCCTGTTGGCGAGAAAGATAGGGTCATCAATTTCTTGCCTTTCGCCCATATCTTTGAGCGTGGATGGTCTTATCTCTGCCTTACACAGGGTGCACAGATGATTATCAATACCTATCCTTTGGAAATCCAACAATCCATGCGCGAGACCCATCCCACGTGTATGTGTTCTGTGCCGCGTTTCTGGGAGAAAGTCTATGTCGGTGTCAAGGAGAAGATAGAGGAGGCTGGACCCGCCAAACAAAAGATATTCAGGGAGGCATTGGCGATAGGTAAGAAATACAACATCGACTATATCAGTAAATGTAAGCGGCCTCCATTGCCCTTGGCTTTGAAATATAAGGTGGTGAATAGTACCATCTTGAGCCTCGTGCGTCAACAGTTAGGACTTGAGCATCCCAACATTTTCCCCACAGCAGGAGCCTACGTGTCACCTGAAGTGGAGGAGTTCGTCCATGCCATCGGCGTGAACATGGTGGTGGGATATGGTCTTACGGAGAGTCTTGCTACTGTCTCGTGTGACCACAAGGGTATGCCCTATACTGTTGGTTCGGTGGGTCGTCCTTTGGGAGACATACAAGTGAAAATCGCGGAGAATGGCGAGGTCATGCTCAAGGGGCCGACTATCACGCCAGGATATTATAAGCGTGACGACATCAATGCCGAGGCCTTCGATGAGGATGGCTTCTTCCATACGGGTGATGCGGGTTATCTGCGCGATGGCGAATTGTTCCTGACCGACCGTATCAAGGACCTTTACAAGACTTCCAATGGCAAGTATGTTGCGCCGCAGATGGTGGAAGGCATGTTGTTGGTAGATAAGTACATCGACCAAGTGGCAGTGATAGCTGACCAAAGGAAGTTTGTCTCCGCCCTCATCGTTCCCGAATTCCGTCTTGTTGAGGAGTGGGCGAAGGATCGGGGTATACCGTTCACCACCCGTGAGGACCTTTGTGACAACCAGCAAGTACAGGAGATGATGATGGAACGTGTGGCAACGCTCCAGCAGTCCTTGGCGCAATATGAGCAGATAAAGCGCATCACCTTGCTGCCCCATCATTTCTCCATGGAGAATGGAGAACTTACCAACACTTTGAAACTTAAGCGTCCTGTCATCAGCAAGAACTATAAGGACATCATCGACAAAATGTACGAGGAATGATTACAGCCGATCAATTGAAAGACGTGATGGACCGTGCCGACGCACTTCATCGCTATCTGAACATCGACCAAAAGCAAGTGGAGTTTGAGGAAGAGCAACTCCGTACCCAAGCACCAGACTTTTGGGAGGATGTGAAACGTGCCCAAGAGCAGATGAAAAAGGTCAAGGGCATTGAGAAGTGGCTCAAAGGCTACCGCGAGGTGCGGCAGTTGGCTGATGAGTTGCAGTTGGCGTTCGATTTCTATCATGATGACATGGTCTCCGAAGAGGAGGTTGACGATGATTATGCGAAGGCTGTCAAGGCGATAGAAGACCTTGAACTCAAGAATATGCTCCGCCAAAAGGAGGACCCGATGGATTGTGTGCTGAAAATCAATTCAGGAGCTGGTGGCACCGAGAGTCAAGACTGGGCATCGATGCTCATGCGGATGTACATGCGCTGGGCGGAGGCTCATGGGCATAAGGTGACCATTTCCAACCTGCAAGATGGTGATGAGGCGGGCATCAAGAGTGTCACGATGGAGATTGAGGGTGGCGAATATGCCTATGGATATCTGAAGAGCGAGAACGGCGTGCACCGTTTGGTGCGTGTCAGCCCATTCAATGCCCAGGGCAAACGCATGACTTCTTTTGCCTCTGTGTTCGTATCGCCATTGGTGGACGATACCATCGAGGTATATGTAGACCCAGCCAAGCTTTCATGGGACACCTTCCGCTCCAGTGGCGCGGGTGGCCAGAATGTCAACAAAGTGGAGTCTGGTGTGCGTTTGCGCTATTGGTATACCGACCCCGACACGGGCGAGGAGGAGGAAATCCTCATTGAAAACACCGAGACACGCGACCAGCCGAAGAACAAGGAGAAGGCGTTGCTCTTGCTCAAGTCGCAACTATACGACCGTGCGATGAAGAAACGCCTTGAGGCGCAAGCCAAGATCGAGGCGGGGAAGAAGAAAATCGAGTGGGGGAGTCAGATACGCAGTTACGTGTTTGACGACCGCCGCGTGAAAGACCATCGCACCAATTACCAGACGACAGACGTTGATGGCGTGATGGATGGGAAGATAGATGGCTTCATCAAGGCATACTTGATGGAGTTTCCTGTGACAGATGAAGAATGAATAATCAACCTATAAATAATAACTAACAATGAGTGAGAAAGGTAAAATAAGACGCGCTCGTCGCGAGGCAGAACAAGAGAAGAAGGGCAAGAAAGTGGTGAATTGGATTTTAGGAATCCTACTTGCCGCAGCATTTGTTTACATGATCTACACCATTATCCTCGTGTCATGAGCGGATTGGAGATAGAACGAAAGTTTCTCGTGAAAAAAGGCGACGCATATAAAAGCGCCGCCTTTTCAAGTACCCATATCAAACAAGGATACATCCCTTGCGAGAATGCCACTGTCCGCATCCGCATCCGTGATGACAAAGCATATCTCACCATCAAGGGGAAGCCCTTTGTCGGTTTGCTCACCCGCTATGAGTTTGAGAAGGAAATCACGATGGAAGAGGCGGAAAACCTCATGTTTCTCTGCCGTGGAGGTGTCATCGATAAGCGTCGCTATTTAGTCAAGAGTGGCGACCATACGTTTGAAGTCGATGAGTTTTATGGTGATAACGAGGGACTTGTGATGGCGGAAGTGGAGCTTCGCATGGAGGATGAAAGCTTTGAAAAGCCCGATTTCATCGGGCCGGAGGTGACAGGCGACTGTCGTTTCTACAACAAGAACATGCTCAAGTTTCCTTTTTCCCTTTGGCGCGATACCATCCCAGAAGAATACCGAAGATAGCTGCGAGGACGACACCGATGGCATCGGCATAGAAGTCCATCCACTCTCCACTGCGCCGTCCGCCCGTGAAGTTGGCTTGTAATATCTCAATCAAGCCGCCCATCAATATGGGTGCGATGAACCCCAGGCATACTATCTTCGTGGTATTGTGTGTAGTATGCCTGTATAGGTACTCTATCCACATGATGCCGAATGTGCCTCCGTACATCACCATGTGTGTCCATTTGTCAATCAATGCCACATGGTTGAGGGGTGTTTCGGGAATAATTGGCCAGAGACATAGAAAGAAAATAACCACAATGAGCGTTGATGTGAAGGGGTAACATGTAATAAGATGCTTCAAATAATTCATGTTTGCTTACAATTTTGCTGCAAAAGTAAGAAAAAATATTTAATTTTGCATCGTTTATTGTATGTTTGTTTATAAATGAAAGAAGAAAGAGCGAACTTCGGAAGCAAGATAGGAGTGATTCTTGCCACGGCAGGATCGGCGGTGGGCTTGGGCAACGTGTGGCGGTTTCCATATATGACGGGAGAGAACGGAGGGGCAGCCTTCATCCTCATATATATAGTATGTGTATTATTGTTGGGCATCCCGTGCATGGTGAGTGAGTTTATCATCGGACGGCATGGCGCGTCCAACACGGCGCGAGCCTATACCAAGCTCTCCAATGGCACACTTTGGAAGTACATCGGATTCATGGGTGTCCTTACGGGATTCCTCATTACGGGTTACTATGCCGTGGTGTCGGGGTGGTGTCTGCAATACGTATTCTCGTCAGTCATGGGCGAGTTGAAGGGTGACCCGACGTATGTGACGACCTATTTCAATGCCTTCTCGCAAGATCCTTTCCGCCCAGTCTTCTGGACATTGGTGTTTTTGTTGATGGCACATTTTGTCATCATACACGGTGTGAGGGGCGGTATCGAGAAGGCATCCAAGATGATGATGCCCGCCTTGTTCATTCTTTTGCTTGTCATCGTCGTGGCTTCGTGCCTCTTACCAGGAGCTTCTAAGGGTATTTCATTCCTTTTCAAGCCTGATTTTTCCAAGGTTGACAGTGGCATGTTCCTCAATGCCTTGGGACAATCGTTCTATTCGTTGAGCATCGCCATGGGGTGCATCTGCACATACGCATCCTATTTCAGTAGGCAGACCAACCTGTTGCGCTCGGCGGTGCAGGTGTCGCTGGTCGATTCCATGGTGGCAATTTTGGCAGGACTGATGATTTTCCCCGCCGCCTTTTCCGTGGGCATCAATCCCGACAGCGGTCCCTCGCTCATCTTTATTACCCTTCCCAACGTGTTCAACCAGGCTTTTGTGGGCTTCTCCATCATTGGATGGGTAATTTCATTGCTCTTTTACGTGTTGCTATCATTGGCAGCTTTGACCTCCCTGATGTCACTCCATGAGGTGAGTACGGCGTTTTTCTTCGAGGAATTGCATATCACGCGCAAGAAAGGAGCCCTCATCGTCACGGTTACGACATTCATCTTTGGGGCACTTAGTTCCTTGTCCTTGGGGAAGATGGACTACCTACGGATTGGCGATAAGTCGTTGTTTGATGTCTTCGATTTCGTGACGGGACAGATTTTCCTGCCTATTGGCGGCTTCCTCACCTGCCTGTTCTTGGGGTGGTATGTACCCAAAAACATCGTCAAAGATGAATTTACCAATTGGGGAACGCTCAAGGGCGGTTTCTTCCAAGCATACCTGTTCCTAATCCGTTATGTGTGCCCGCTCTGTATATTGGCGATATTCCTGCATCAGTTTGGGGTGTTGTAAAAGGATCATTGTGTTTATGGAATTTAGAAGTTCATGGAGTTCAGGAGTTCAGACAATTGTCCGCAAAAGGAAAAACAAATGTCTGAACTCCTATACTCCTAAACTC
Organism: Prevotella sp.; assembly: GCA_017548525.1. Classification (GTDB taxonomy): domain Bacteria; phylum Bacteroidota; class Bacteroidia; order Bacteroidales; family Bacteroidaceae; genus Prevotella. The sequence continues at coordinate 7,184 of JAFYZV010000151.1, read as the reverse complement.
CTGAACTCCAAATGTCTATATCTTTATTGAAAGGAATAATCATGGGAAGTCAGTCTGACAGAGGAAATTTTGGTACGAAGATAGGGGTCATCCTCGCCACAGCAGGTTCTGCGGTGGGATTAGGAAATATTTGGCGATTCCCCTATATGACAGGGCAGAATGGCGGGGCAGCTTTTATTCTGATTTATTTCGTGTTCATTTTCCTGTTAGGCATACCTGGCATGATGAGTGAGTTTATTATCGGGCGACATTCTGCCGCCAATGCAGCTCGTGCCTACAAGGCATTATCACGTGGCAAACCATGGCAAGTGGTGGGCTATATGGGTGTCATCACGTCGATGATTATCCTGGGATTCTATGCCGTGGTGGCAGGATGGTGTCTCCAATACCTCTTTGCGTCGATAGCAGGGCAACTGATAGGCGATGCCAACTATGTGACCACTTATTTCCAATCATTCTCATCTCATCCCATCAAGCCCACATTGTGGACAATAGCCTTTATATTGGTGACTCATTATGTGGTGGTACATGGGGTGAGAAACGGCATCGAGCGGGCATCTAATCTGTTGATGCCCACGCTCTTCGTGTTGATGATTGTCATCGTGGTGGCATCATGTATGTTGCCAGGAGCGATGAAAGGCATTGATTTCCTATTTAAGCCCGACTTCACCAAAGTCAATCGCAACGTCTTGTTGGAGGCAATGGGGCAGGCGTTTTTCTCCCTTTCCCTTGGTACGGCATGTCTCTGCACTTACGCATCGTATTTCAGTAGACAGACCAACCTCATGAAATCAGCGTTCCAGATAGCCCTGATTGACACGCTCATCGCCATTCTTGCGGGGTTGATGATATTTCCGTCGGCTTTCTCCGTGGGTATCAACCCTGATAGTGGGCCGTCGCTCATCTTCATCACGTTGCCCAACGTGTTTCAACAAGCGTTTTCTGCCGTGTCGGGTGCGGGCTATGTCATCTCTATTTTGTTCTATGGGTTGTTGGCGTTGGCGGCGTTGACCTCGACTATTTCCATGCATGAGATTGGTACGGCATTCTTTTATGAGGAATTGCACACAACACGGCATCGCGGCGCATGGATAGAGACCATCGTCTGTTGCATCATCGGCATTTTCTGTTCGCTATCAATGGGGGCGGTGGAAGGGCTATCGCTCTTTGGAATGCCCTTTCTCGACTTCTGCGACCACCTCACCGCACAATTTCTTTTGCCGCTCGGCTCGTTCCTCACCTGCCTCTTCATCGGTTGGTATGTGCCCAAGCAAATCGTTCTTGATGAGTATACCAACTGGGGAACATTACGGGGAACATTTTTCCAAGTATGGCTTTTCGCCGTGCGTTTCATCTGTCCCGTCTGCATCATGGCGGTCTTCCTCCACCAGTTGGGTATATTATAGTCTATCCCACTATATGGTTTAGGTTAGGTATATGCCACATATACGAAACGCAAATGATACTTCTATCAACGACGAATGCCGCATATGCTACCCGCATAGTCACTTAACAACAAGCTTGACCGATGATTTCTGCCCACCATCTTCGGCATAAAGGATATAGATGCCTGGCAACAGGCCAGCGGGAAGGAGGAAATCACCGTCGCGCATAAAGCTTTGGGAATAAACCCGTTGACCACTCGTATTAAACAATAGCACCGTTATCTGCAACTGGGTGGCTGCGGCAATGTGCAAAGGTAGGTTCTCCCCTGCTCTCACAACGGTCTTCGCAGGGACAATGGTAAACTTGGAACCCTCCTCAACGGGTGTCTCAATGCCCGTGATGAATTCGGTGTCGCGGATGGTCTGCGCATATTCGTACCACTTGAGTTGTGCCTTGGCTGGCTGATAAACATTCTCGCCCATCTTCAGGTGGTAGTTGTAATGCGCCTTGCGCGTCGCCTCACCTTTATATATATAGTCAGTATTGCACACTACGGCTATCACCACGCCATTGGCAGGAGTCTCCTGGAGTTTCATCACCACGTCGCCCTCGCCTTCTACGGGACGCGAGTAGTAGACATGGCCATTCTTCGAACGGTAGCAGAGCTGGCAAACCATATTCTTTCCGAGGGGTTTGAAGTGGATGCTAACCAAGTTGCCCACCTTGCCATTGACGTGGAGGGGTATCTGGTTGGCACCACTCCACCCTGGTGTAGTACGCCATTCGGGTTTCCACCAGCCCACGCTATCAACGGGGTCGCACTTGTACATATTGGCGTATGGTGTCACTTTCCAAGGCTCGACCTTCTTCCAATAGGGACTCCATTCCTGCTCTATGCTCCCCAACCAATTGTCATTAATCAACTTCTTACACGCCTTGCTCCATTGTCCCACGTCAATCATCGCTTGACGCGAGCGATATTCCATGATGAGATGGCGCATCTGCCTGTCACCAAGGGAGTCTGCCATGCCCTCCAAAACTCGGCTCTTGCAATACCGCCATATCCATGGAATACTGCCACGACCAAGAATCTCGCTCACGAAATGGGGGAACAACTCCCCATATTGCACACCGCCAAGCAGCCTGCGCCATGTGCAAATCTGCCCAGATGAGCCATACATGTTGACACCCTCAGCACTCGGACCGCCAAAAGAGTCATCGAGCAGCCACCCGGAATAGCATTCTATCGGCATGAAAGGGGCTATCATATTACCAGCACTGAGCCACCCCATGCTCTCAGGGTCTTTGCCTGTCTTCACCAATTCCGCCTCTCCCTGTAGCCAGGTGTTGCCAGCCTCTTGGTACCAAGCGGAATTCTTGCAACCCTCAAGGTCGGCAAAAATGGCGTGGATACCCTCATGGACACAGGCATTTTGCTGGTAAGTCTGGTCGCCCACGCTTTTCTTCTGGTAACTATCGTAAGTAAACTTTGGGTCAAAACATGCGATAGGATAATAGCTCAGATAGACCATTGGCCAACTGCTGCCGTTATAGCTCGTGGCACTCTGCCATCCGCCGAGAGCCGTAGAGTCCTCTCCATCGGAATAGAGTCCGCTGCCATATACATAGACGGTGCTATAATAGCCGTTACGAGCGCGCTTGTCGGGTGGCCAACCCATCTTGTCGCGGAAGAAGGCAAAGTCTTCGTTCATCTTCTTCAGCAATCCTTCCTTGGCTGCCTCTGTGACATAATGGCTCGTCCTTGGTCCCCACGCTATCGCCCACCAACCGTCAGCTTTGTAGCCACGTTGGTTATTGTTCTCGGGAAGGAACTTTGTGGGCGGGTCCAATTTGGGGTATTCGCTCCTATAATCATAGAATAATGTAGGGGAATAGGTAGGCCAATGATATGTTTCCGATGGGTCGTAGACGACGTAAGTCATGGTTGTGATATTTCCGCAGGGGCGTTGATAGCTGACGGTGTACTCACCGGGACCTTCGGCAACAATCGATGGCGTGGTGGCAGTGGTGCCATTGGGGAGTGTCCAGTTCCAGATGGCATCCTCTTCCTCTCCATCGGGCAAAGTCAATTGCGGAAAAAGGACGATAGGTTCATCACGATAAGGGATGAGGGTCTCGCCTTGTAGGTGTGCCGCCTGGCACACCTCACCGAGATAGCCGACAAGACGCACCTCGCGAATACCACATGCCACGTCACTCTTCATATAGATGCGAAGACGGTTAGTGGTGAGCGTATCGTCGGTGACAGAGCGGTTTTGCTTGTCGGCAGCATTTAGCGTGTGTGCCTTCACCCAGTTGTGACCATCCCAAAAGGCAAGGTAGGCATCGGTAGGCAGGGCAATGCTGTCGCCCACTACTGCCCAGTAGATGGTGGATTGGAGGATTTCATTGTGGCGATCCCAGTTAAGTTCCACGTAGTCATACTGCCCATAGTGGTCTCGTCCTTGGTAACTACTCCAATAGGAGGTGACACCCGAACTGCCGTCGTTGATGAGCGATACGGGATGGATGGCGGAGGAATACGATGCGAAGACGCTGACCGTCTCACGGGCGAGGTTGACCTTGGCTGCCCCTTGTGCGCCAAGGGAGGTACCCATGACGACACATGCCCATGCCCATGCGGGCAAAAAATTCCATGATAGTTTCATAAAAGTAGTGTATTTTTGGATTACTAATGACCACCCCAAAGATGTTGGGAAAGCCCAACACATAAAAACTATGGCAAATATACGGCATATTTTCGTCTCCAACAAACATATTTTAAGAAAAAAACGGGCAAAAGGGCAAAAAAACTTGGGTGAAAAAGAATTGTGGAAATATCGTCCAAAAGATATAAAAATCGTCTATGCAGACCATTTTTAAACGTTTTTGTTTGGGTGATAAATGTTTTTTTCATAGTTTTGCGTAAACATTTGACAGAATATATTATTAACTTAAAATTTTTATATATGATGATGACTACTACTCATTTAAGAAACCTGCTTTTAGCAGTGATGTGCCTGTTCACGGGAATGGCTGCACAGGCGCAGTTTAAATCTACGCTTGAACAATACGCCCGCTCGTCTTATCAGGCTGATGACGTAATTTTCAGTCTTACTGAAGTGGCTACCACTTTGGGAACGGATACAACAAGTTTAATGGATGCTGTTCGGTCATGGACGGCAGGAAGCACCGACACCAACATGTTCTTCTATCAAGAGGCAGACGGAAACTTCTCTGACAACTACACACAAGGTGGAAAGGGTGGTTTCTGGATTCAAGGTGACGGTATGGTAGGCGATTGGCCTAATGTTGTCTATTACAATTACTTGGTTTGGGATGCAGAACGTGACTTGTTCGCAATCAGTTTGGGGCAATTCCCTGACTCATTGGAGACTGGAGCAACATTCACTCCCCACTTCAAATTAGTCTATGGAGAGAAGGAAGCAACTTTCGACATTACTTATGTTATCAAGCCCATCCCCGAAGTGACAGCCCCCACCACCTTGAAAGAAAGTGAATTAAATGTGGTTGGTGAGATTGCGCTTGACGTGAAACAATTCCCACGTAGTGGCACCAATGGTACTACTTACGAGTTTGAAATCAATGACTTGGTGGAGAAATTAGGTGTACCTTCTGAAGAAGTACTTAGTGCAATCCTTCCCAAAATCATCTATTCGACAGAAAGAGATGCTGCTATTGGCGACAAGAAAGACTCTCTTACCAACAGCAGCACCGCTTCCGCCCCAGGATGGTGGTATGCAAAACAAACCGAGGATGAACAAGGTATTATTTCGGACGAGGTGCTGGCTGCTCCCTATAACACAGATGGTGAGGTTTACTACACAGAGCAATTCTCTTTCACTAACAACACCCTGAAGTTCGTCCTTGGTCAACACGGTAATGCACTGAAGGCTGGTGACAATTACTATAACCTCGTGTACATTATATATAATGATAAGGCTTATCGCATCCGTATCAACCTCACCATCGAGGAGGCAGAATATACAGGCTTAGATGACATGGTAAAAACCGGAGAGACATTCATCGAGAAAGAACAGGGTATAAATGATGAATATAATTATGAAACGGTATCTTTCACGCTTGATACTGATGCCATTGCCGAAGAATTGGGATGCGAATCCACACAGTTGAGCCTACAGGTGCTTGATGCCAATGGAAACTTGACAAGCACACCTACAGCCAATAATGGCGGCTATTGGATGACCGCCGATGGTACGGTTTGTGGATGGGGATCGAGTGCAATCGTATTCGTTGAGCCTACCACGACTGGTAACTTGTCAACATTGAATGTGGGCCATTATCCAGGTAACCTGAAAGTTGGTGATGAGGTTCGTTTTAATATGTATATCGTGAACGAAGGCAAGTATCACTTATTGGACATTCTTTATAAAGTGAAGGAAAAAGAGTCAGAAGACCAAAGCGGTTACAAAATCGTTGCAACAAGAACTGCAGTAGTTCAAGTCATATATCATTCCAACTCATATAATATGAACGGTGACCAAACTGTCTACACCCTTTCCCCAGAAACCGCAGAAGAACTGATAGGGACATCTTCTCCTGTGCTATATTGTGAGCTTGCAGACTCGATAACCGCTACCACAGGGGAGAAATATGCCCACTATTCAAAATATCCTTGTGACCCTCGTCCTGGCGTTTGGCTCGGAACAGAAGGACAAGGACACAAATGGACCGGTAATGCAGAAGCACCAGTAGGTATTTGCTATAGTTTATCTAATGGTCAGTTTACCATCTATCAATGTCCTGGCGTTAATGCCGTTGGTTCATCTTTCAAAGCAAATCTCTACTTAGTAAATGAAGACACAAAAGAAATGATTCAAATCAAGTTCACTGTGCAATTTGTGAACGAGCTTGTCAATTATGACATCGTAGGTGAAGAATCAATCATTCTATCGGTTGACATGGACGATTACTTCACGAACGTTGATGTAAGTAAAGCAGCTACCGCGTTGGAAATAACCGTTGATGAACTGATGAATAATTATACCCTCAAAGGCATGAATGAATTTGGTTTATTTGGCGAGGGCTTCAATCCTGTGGAGAACGGTTTGTCGTTCAACATCACCAATGGTGCATACGATGAACTTGGACAAATCCACCTGCTCTTCGTACAAGAGGGTGACGGTTACATCATCGATGTCATCTCCGACGAGGAAGTAGAAGACGGCTATCGAACGGATGGCGACATGTGCTTCCAAATCGACATCAAGCGATATATCTACCATCTCACTTTCGTTGCCCCAGAGACATACATGGGCATCAGCAATGTGGTGGAGAAGAATGAAAAGAACGGCAAGACATACGACTTGAGCGGTCGCATGGTGAACAATCCCGCCAAGGGCATCTATATCCAGAACGGCAAAAAGTTTGTAGTGAAATAAGACTTTAATAGAATAAAACACCACCGCCGAAGCTTATCATTAAGTCTCGGCGGTGGTATCTAATTATTTATAAGTGAAAAAATAACTTGAAACGAAAATAAGCTCTTTTCAATTTTTTCAAATAAACAGACTTTACAAATGAAGAAAATTTTACATTGGATGGCCAAGTAGCTCGTGGTGACACTAAAAAACACCAAAATTTCAACTTGAAATAATAAATAGCTGTCTTCCACATGTGTACAATAGTACCTTTATTTAAGCTATCATACACCATATTCTTATATTGTTCATGTCCAAAATTGCCATATTCGATAGCAATAGCTGTTATTTTTTTTGCTAAGAATTTTCTTCTGTGGGTGAATAGGGGGAATTTCT
>JAFYZV010000150.1 GCA_017548525.1 Prevotella sp. | reverse complement strand
CCTCCTCTTCAGAGAAAGGTCCGAGGCTCGGCAATCTATCCCAGTCAATATTATCCATCCCATCGTTCGACAATGATGTGCCTTTACGACCCGTTGATGCTGCCGAGACAACGGTTATTGGCTCCTTGCAAGTGTCAAGGTTTTCTTCCTCTTCAAATTTGGGGTATTGATGTTCTTCCATAGTTTTGTCATGTTTGATGATGCAAAGATACATCTTTTTTTCAAATACCCATGAAAGAAATCCACATTTTCTTTTGGCGATAATGAAAGAAAGCATTATATTCGCCATCAGATAATGACAAGCAATATGGAACAAATAGAGAGAATCGAGCGGATGGAGGCTCATTTCGACATCGCGAAAGATGCCGTGGCACGGCTCATTGAGGCATTGGAGAGGTACGAGGAGGCAAAGCCTGACATCGTGGCATTAGAAGACTATTATGACAACGGCGCATGGCGCAAGGACTTCGAGGCGGATGAGGCGGGGCTTTTGCCGAGGGACATGAAGCGCGGCGTGTTGTCGGAAGATGGCGTGTGGAACCTCTTTACAGACAACAACGACCTCAGAAAACGGCTCCGACGAGCTGCCAAGGCATGAGTCACAAGCCGAAAGAACACCCTTGAATTGACTATAACTCACCTATTTCGTGGGAACGGAAGCATCGGATGTCGGGCAAGGATGTGACATCTGTCGGGAACAAATGCCACATCCGCGACCTTGCGGCTATAGCCAAAAAGGTTTGCGGCTATAGGCAAAAAGGTTTGCGGCTATAGGCAAAAAGGATTGCGACTATAGCCGAAATAAACGAACAAGAAAAAGTTATCAGCAAATGTTTCGCTCATCTTTCAGGAGTTAAAAGGGAGTTAAAGGGAACCCTTTAATTTCCCCTACTTGCAAAAGTTATTTGATTCTTGCTTGACCATGCAAAGCACTCACGCCGAGAGCCTCGTTACGCGAAGAGGGGGCGGCACTTGACACCGTAAAGACATATTCGCCACGGAGGAGTTTGCTGCTGCCATCCTCCTGCACGGTCTTCAGCAGTTCGAGTGGGATGTCAAATTGCACCTCCCTACTCTCCCCCGGTGCGAGGGCAACGCGCTGGAATCCCACCAATTGCTGGATAGGTGCTGAAACGCCGGCACCCGGTGCGGAGAGATACACCTGCGGGGTCTCGGTAATTTCCCATGAAGAATGGTTCGCCAATGTCACGTTGACGGTCGCTCCCGTCTTCTTGTCGGCTGTCACTTGCAGGTTGCTATAATCCACCTTGCCGTAACTCAACCCATAGCCAAACGGATAATAGATATTGTCGGTCATATATTTATACGTGCGACCCTTCATGGAATAATCCTCAAACGGTGGCAACTTGTCGCCATCGGCGGGGAATGTCACGGGCAACTTTCCCGAGAAGTTTGCATCGCCAAAGAGCAAGTCGCCCAACGCATAACCACCCTCCTGTCCTGGGTACCACGCCATGACGACGGCATCTGCCAACTGCGATATTTCCCTCACGTCAATAGGGCTTCCACCTGTCAGCACCACGATAAGCCCTCTTCGCTTTAGCGCACGGATGTCGCGCAGGAACTTCATCTGACTCTCAGGCAAACCGATGCCGTCGCGGTCACCACGCTCGGAGTCTATTGCCTCGCCCTCCTCGCCTTCGAGGTTTCCATTGTTTCCCATCACCACCACGGTATAATCCGCAGCAGCAGCCTCGTCCACCGCCCAGTTGATGGAGTTGCGAGTGGGTGCGCTCTCCATCACGCCAGGACGATAATTGACCGCCGTGCCGTTGCTCACCTTTGACACGATGCCTTGCAGATAGCTACAATAACGGTCGGAGATGCCAAAGTAATTGCCCATCAACCAGAACACGTCGGCAGCTCCCGCACCTGTGACAAACAACGTGTGGATGTCTTTCTTCAATGGCAACACGCCATCGTTCTTCAGCAACACCATACTCTCCACGGCAGCTTGCTTAGCGAGGGCGATATGCTTATCGCAACCAATCACCTCCTCGCCCACGTGTCCGTAGGGACATTGGTCGTCTGGCTGGAGGATGCCCAACTTCAATCGGGTCATCATCAGCGGTTTCAATGCCTGGTCAATGTCTGCCTCTGTAATCAGTTGTTGAGCCAACGCATCCTTCATTGCCCGAAACGTCGTACCACATTCCACGTTGAGTCCTGCCTTGATGGCGATGGCACACGCCTCCGCCTCCGACCGCGCAATCCGATGACCCTCATAAATATCTGTCACCGCTCCGCAATCGCTCACGATGTGTCCTTGGAATCCCCATTGCTTACGTAGGATATCGGTCAACAAGAACTTGCTTCCCGACGCACTCTCTCCATACACGCGGTTGTAGGCTCCCATGATGATTTCCACCTTCCCTTTCTGCACCAACATCTGGAATGCGGGCAGATATGTCTCCCATAGGTCGCGTTTGGACGGTTCTACGTTCACCGTGTGGCGCGTTCCCTCTGGTCCCGAGTGGACGGCATAGTGCTTTCCACAAGCCGCCGCCTTGAGATAGACGGGGTCGTCGCCCTGTATTCCTTGGACGAAAGCCGTACCCATCGTTCCCGTGAGGAATGGGTCTTCGCCGTAGGTTTCCATGCCCCTACCCCACCGTGGGTCGCGGAAGATATTGACATTCGGGCTCCAGAAGGTCAGTCCCGTATAGCGGGAGTAATTCTTGTTCTTTCGTGCCACCACATATTTGGCGCGTCCCTCCGTGGCAATAGCGTCGCCAATCTCTTTCACCAAGGCGGGATCGAAGGTAGCACCCAACCCAATAGGCTGTGGAAAGACGGTGGCTCGTCCGTCGCGAGCCACGCCATGCAACGCCTCGTTCCACCAGTCGTAAGGCTCGATGCCCAACCGTGGGATGCCGAGTGTCTCGTTTACCAACTGTGAGAATTTCTCTTCGAGCGTCATCTTTGAGATGATGTCAGTTGCTTGTTGCTCAAGGCGAACCCGTCCGTCTTGCGCAGATGTTGAAATGGTTGCTGTCAACATGAGGGTTATCAATAATTGTTTCATTGGTTATAGGTTATTATTTTCTTTTGCAAAGATACAGATAAACAATCATAATTTCGGATTAAACAATAAACAATCTTTCATCTTTCATCTTTCATTAAAAAAGGTCACTTGGCATCGCCCCTCGCCCGCGACTTGTTGACAAGCCAAACACCCATGAACACCAGGATAACGGCAAGGGCATGAGTAGGTTTCAATACACCAACACCCATCAGCAACGAGGCGAAAACCGAGACGATGGGTTGCACATAGTTATAGACAGAGACCACCGTGGGACGCAATGCCCGCTGCCCAACCATCGTGAGGATGTAGCAGAGGAACGTGCCGATGCCCACCACATACGCCACCTCCATCCATGTCTTCATCGACAGATGGGAGGAAACGGTAGCCATCGTCTCGCCAAACGTGAACGGCATGAGCATGATGGTTGCCCACGTGAACATGTACCTATTGATGGTGAAGACATTGTAACTGCGGATAAGGGGATTAAACAAGGAGAGATAAAGGGCAAAGGAGAATTGGGCGAAGAGGCAGAGCAAGTCGCCTCGGATGTCGCCCACCTTGTCGCTGACATGCGCGGCAGAGGTCAAAATGAGCATCAACGCACCCGAGCAGCCCATCAACACGCCCAAAGCCTTCTTGCCCGTGATGGGTTCCTTCAAGATCAATGCCGACAGCAACATGGCGAAAATGGGCATGGAGGTGGTGACGATGCTCGCATTGATGGGCGATGTGAAACTCAATCCTAACGTGTAACAGCATTGGTTTAACAACAAACCAAAGACCGCCGCACCCGCAAACATGAACTTATCTCTTCGGGAAACATGCTCTTTCCTCGCAAACAACGATGCCAACCAGAATAGCAGACAAGCCCCCACCACGCGGAAAGTTACCATCGACAGGCCGCTTACGCCATGCAGCATCGCCTCCTTCCCGACAGGTGCCATCAACCCCCAGCCTGCACAAGCACCGAACATGCTCAAATGGGCCACAAACATTCGGCTACTGTTCTTATCAGTTCCCTTCGCCATCTACATTCTTCTATACCGCCACAAAATTAATGCTATTTTACGCAACTGCCAAAAAACAATCCTTCAAATGCCACATTTACAACACGCAAACATGTTGCTTGCCCTTGCCAAACCATACGTTTACCAATATACAAATTAGGCTCGCCAAATAGCGAGCCTGAATAAAAAACCTCAAATGGCAAACACAATCCCCTTGGTCATCACTCTCCCGTGAACTTACCAACGAAGAGGATGACACCCGAAGAGGCTTCACTAATGACATAAACGAAAGGACGGTTGGCGTGGAAGATAGCCTTGGGATACTCTATGGGACCGCCAATAGAAGTAACCACAGCACCTGCCACGGTGACAGCTGCTGCTTCCGAGCCTTCTTCGTTTACCTTAATGGCAGCCTTCTGACGCATCATATCAATATAGACAGGAAGTTCGCACATGTTGGGAATCTCGGAAAACACACCATCAAATGCCCGATGAATACCCATCCTTTGCATGAGTCCTTTAAGACCATCCTCGATGTCGTTAGTGTCTGAGTAGGTATCGAAACGCGGTAGTTTCAAATCTACCTCATAAGAACCCATAAGACTTGTAAAACCCACTTTCCAACCATCTTCTGTCATTGCAGCAATCACGTCATCGGTGGATTTTCCTTCCTCGGGTAGCAACACTGTCATACTCCATAGACAACTATTGCCGTATGGAATAGAAATGGCAGAATAGGTATTGTTCTTCACGTAGCTGATAAGCACATTCTGGTGCATTAAAGGTACTTGGGTGTTGCCATTTTCTGTGGTGAAGGCTTCCGTCTTGGTATTCTTTTGGTCAAACTTCGAAGCCCAGTCAGCCTTGAAATAAATCGCGTTGAGCAAATAGGTCACAATCATAGGATCTACGTCATCGAGAATCTTGGGAATCATGCCATTAGTATGGTCATTGCACCAATCGTTGATGGTGTGGAGTGTTGCGGGCGAATTGAAGTCGAGATTCTCAGCTTTAGCATTATAATACCTCTCCATATCCTCCTGATACTTCGGTTTCAATGTCGCTATGTTCTTATTTACAAAGAGAGCATTGGCGATGTTCAGCGTTACCTTCTCGTCAACCTTCGGCAACCCATCGATAAGTTTTCGACAATAATCGTTCACAGCTTGAATGCCTCCCTCATGGAATCCTAATGTCTTTTCCAACTCCCGTTCAGTTTCTCCCGTTGCCGCATCGTTTACCATTCCTAATACGTAGGTAATGCTGAGTGGCGAGTAGATAAAGCTCTTGCCACTCTTATCTACCTCGTTCACCGTCTTCAAGAAATTCAACGTGAAGCTGTTGTTGTCGTTAGCAAATTGCTCTTGCTCCTTCGTTAGCTCTATTGGTTGCGACCCCGAAAGCATGTTCACCACTTTCTTAGCCGCACCCAAGTTTTCCTCATCCTCGGATGAACACGACAGCATCAAGCTGCTCAGCACGATGGCTGCCAACAAATAAAGATTCTTTTTCATATAGTTTCATATTGATTTTTATATTTTATCCTTGTTGCTTCACTCGGTTTATACGTTAATTGTCGGTATTCACGAAATGAGTCATTTCATATTCGTGAAAATTCAGTCGAAACATCATACATGTCTGTAACAGATCCGTGGAAAGACGGTTGCCGTCCGTTATAAACGTTTAAATTATTGCCTTTCAAAAACGTGTCTGTTATCGGCAACCCCAAGGAATTCACTATCTCCATACCATCGCATTTCCTTTCTGCCTATTATACATTCATAACTATTAGACTTACCTACTTCAGTAGAACCAGAGTCTGTGTAATAAGTGTATGTGAAATATATTCTTCCACTTATTTCATCAGTTTTCTCATCATAAGTCCAGCCTTCATAAAACCCAAATGTATCTTTTCCTTCAACTCTCTCCCATCCTTCATTTTTCTTAATCCATACTTTTCCATCGGATGAGAATTTATAATATATACTTTTTGAAGACACATCATTTCCATAACGTAAGGTTTGCTTCCATGTCCCCAAAATCCTTAATCTGGGGTCTGTCGAAGATTCATAGTCATTACTGCTACATGCAGCCAAGGTCATTGTCAGCATGGCAACCATTTCTATGAAAAACAGGGATGTTTTTCCTTTCATAAATGTGTTTTTTTCTTTCATTGTCTCAACTGTTTAAGTGTTAATAATCCGTTTCTTTCGCAAATATAGAAAAAAGATATAATGCCAAAAAGGCAATCATTTTTTCAACGTTGTCAAGATAAGGGAGGCATATCTTACTTTCTTCATAAAGGATGAATTACTTACATAGTTTTATAGAACACAAAAAAACGGTGTGTCTAACATATCCAATTGGCTCTGGGGGATATTCAGACTTGAGCTTCCGTCTGTGAAAAAACCATCGGACAGACGAAACAAAGAATACTTGACAAAAATATGGATTTCTTCATGATATCTAAAATATATAATTATTGTCTTTCAAAAACATGTATGTTCCATTCATTATATACAGAGGCACCATACAATCGCATTTCGTTCTTACCCAATATACATTCAAATTTAGCCATGTAGGTAGAATCATTGTCTTTATGTGAGTATGTGATATATATTATTCCAGTGATTTCATCTGTTTTCTCATCATAAGTCCATTCATCATCAAATTCAAATGTCATCCCTTTCTCAACGACACCATCCATTTCTTGTTTTTCTTCCCTACATACTTTACCATCGGACGAGAATGTATAGAAGATGCTCTCTTCTGATACATGCCATCCATAACTCACGACTTTTTTCCAAGTCCCCAAAATCCTTAATCTGGGGTCTGTCGAAGATTCATAGTCATTACTGCCACATGCAGCCAAGGTCATTGTCAGCATGGCAACCATTTCTATGAAAAACAGGG
>JAFYZV010000149.1 GCA_017548525.1 Prevotella sp. | reverse complement strand
TCCATACGTCAATGTGGATGAGCCATAATGGATGTTTAGAGTCGATGGGGCGACGTTCTTGGGCAGTAAGTGATAATCCGCTAACCAATAGCGATAAGATAAATACCAAACGGAAAAACAGGTGATTCATGCTCGATTTCTATTACGCTGCAAAGTTAATATATATTAATATTATAACTATATAAATATGTATCATGTTCTTCTTTCTTTGTTACATTTGGTACGATACTGCAACGGCATAATTACAAAGTGGAAAAACTATGTTACATTGTGCAAAGTATTATATAGAAAAGGTGTTTACCTTTGCAAACGAATTACTAACAAATTGTTTTTTTAACTTAATACAAAACCAAAATGAGAAAATTTTACAAAATGTTTCTTGCCCTGATGCTTTGTGCATTGGGTGCAATGAATGTCAATGCAGAGGAGCGTGTGCCCCTGACTGCCGACATGTTCTTCCAATGGGACGGATGGGATGAGAATGCCCAGAAAATCGGTCCCTCGGAGTCATGTCTTTACGTTCTCGGTGAATCCACGGGACAGCCTTACGGTGACTCGAGGGTTATCGACTATGCGGACTTGTCACTTTATTCAAAGCTGATTGTCACGGTAACAGAAGGAACACCCCGTTTCCTTTTCAACCGTACCAAGGATGAAGGACAATACAGTGCCACAGAGGAGGAATCCTGCTTACTCGAGTACCCAAAGAGCGGTTGGACGGATCGTTACTTTTCGGTAGATGGCACCGACTATATCGTTGACCTGAAGAAGATGGTCAAGGATAAAGGTTTTGCCCATTTACATGCTATCAAGGGTGCAAACTGGTCTAACGTGACAGTTACCGAGATGGTCTTGATCCGCGAGGGTAAGGCACAAGTCGTCGGTTGGACAGACTTGATTACCAATGGCGACATGGAGGGCGACGACGTGAGCTGCTTCTATTCCAAGGAGAATGCCAGCGCGCCATTCCCATCAATTATCACTGATGGCGTTGGTGTTGATGGTAGCCGTGGTATCATGGTGCATTCAGCAGCAGGTGCTGCCCAAGACTGGGATGCTCAGTTCTGGATCAACCTTCCTGAGACCCTTCCCGAGGGAACCAAGTATCGTGTTTCTTTTGCTTATCGTGCCAGCATGGGTGCTTCTGCTGATACCCAAGCTCACCGTGATCCCAGTGACTACATTCACTATGAGATGATTGGCTCGCCCAGCTTCACCACAGAATGGCAGGTTTATTCCAAAGAGGACGTGATTACTGCCCAGCAATCAGGTGAGGGAACCATGCACTCTATCGCATTCAACCTCTCCAAGGACAGAGCCAATGACATTGACTTCTTCTTCGACAACATCAAGTTTGAGGTTTACAAATATGGTACAGTCGCAGAGTTTAGCAATGACGTAATCCTTTTTGACTTTGGCTTTGAGACCAACGTTGGCGAATTGGTGAAAGCCACTGGTAGAAGACGTATCATGTTCCCAACCAATTGTGTTACCGTGAAAGTCAACGGACAGCCGATGGGCATAGCTACTGTTGAGGGATGTGAGGATGGTCGTTTCTATGCATTCATGGCAGAAGGTGCCAACGAAGACGATTTGGTTGAGGTCACCTTCACCAACCCCACAGACCCAGCTTATCACTTGATTTATACCTCAGGTCCTGGTGGCGATGTGGCTTATTTCTCAGGCGTGGCTACCAACAACATCGACATTGAGGAAGGTGATGGCTATCCCTATGCTTATGTGACTCCTGTTATCATGAGTGCAGATCCCGAGGATGGCTCATTCAATCTGCCCAATAGCATCACAGAGTTCAAGGTGACTTTCGACAAGTTGGTTGACTGCGCAGCACTTGATGCACGGTTGAACAACGAGAAGTTGGCCGTTAATCCCGCAGAAGGATTCGCAGAGGAAGTTACGCTTGTTCGCACAAGCACAGGAGACCTGCCAACAGACGCATACGAAATCCATATCACGAAGATTTATCCTGAGTTGCGCCTTGATGACAATATCTATGGCGATACCATCTATACGGTGAACATTGGTAAGGTCAACAGCAATCCTGATGATGTTCCCGCTGACCTCTTGCCCGACTATTTCGCTACGACCAGCAATGGTGGCATCCCCGAGGGATACCTCGTCATCTTTGACGGTGAGGAGCGTGTGGCTCCCAACACATACGGCTCTGGTGCGCGTATGTTTGACTTCTCTGCTGGTGGCGACTTCACGAAGGGTCTTTACTTCCGCAACAACTATGTGGAATATGGTGGCTTCGCAGACTATCCACTCCCATTGCAGGCTGGCAAGAAGTACAACATCCACTTCAACGCTGCCGCTTGGAAGGACAATGGTGGTTACATGAAGTTTGAGATTCTCAATGCTGGCGACGAGATTGAGTACGAGCAAGTGGTGAAGACCAATCCCAATGTCAATGGTAGCACGGGTGCCGTCAATGGCTCCACAAGTGTTGACATCAAGTTCTATCCACAGACCGATGGCAACTATCGCCTGAGATGGAGACCTGCCACCAATTCCAATGGTGACCAGGGTGACTTCAACGAGGTGATTTTGGGTAACCCACAAGTGAAGTACGTGCCTAATGTCGCTGGTGTGGAAGAGACACAACTCTTGAACACCGCTTTGGCAAACGCCAAGACTACTCTCCAGGAGAATAGCGACGAGCGTTATGCTGGTCCTGCCTACTCCGCTCTGGATGAGATCATCAAGAAGTATGAGGCAGAGGCTCCTAACTATACTGCTCCGTCAGCATACAGAAATGCTGCTGCTGCCCTCAACGAGGCTGCACAGGCCATGAAAGACCACCGCACACTTTGCGATACGTATGACCCACTGCCACAACAGGCACAGGACATCATCGACAACAATGCTGAGAAGAATTTTGCCAACACCAGCCTCTATGCTAATTTGGTGGCTCTCGTTGACAAGTATGCTACGAAGTCTCCTCAGACCTATTATGATCCCGAGTTGGAGCAGGATGTGACAGTCATGGTGCTTGATGTCAAGAAACTGACCGACGACGGTGAGTTGCAGGCTGCCATCGATGAGTTGAAGGGTGCTGTCAACACTGCCAGCTTGCTCTTCACCGAGGGTGAGTCCAAGACCTCTGACACCGGTTTCAAGGTGCTTCTTGAGCGTCTCCGCTTAGGTATTGCTTCTTTGAAGTCATTGGGTGTTGCTGACGAAGATCCACTCATTGTTTCCGCAAAGAACGCTCTCTCTGATGACGATGAGATTGCCGACCAGATTAAGAACCGCCTCAAGGTTATCATCTATGGTCAATTGAAGGATCCCGCCAACACGCTCTTCGAGGAGAAAGTGGATGAGAATACCTTCGAGACATACACCGATACCTATGACATGACGGTGTTTGTGAAGAACCCGAACATCTACAAACAGCAAGACAACATGAACTTCACCAGCGACAATGTTCCCGGATGGTACACTCCAGAAGGATACAGCTTACCAGGATTGAGCGTTGGATGGGGTCAGCCAAGAGGCAATGACGAGATTGCTGAGGACTGTATGTTCCAGACATGGGGTAGCAGCTACCGTGTGGAGCAAGTGATTACCGACCTGCCCGCAGGTGTCTATACCATCAAGATGGGCTTTGGCGAGCGCATGAACGACGATGAGGCCAACATGGTTGACAGCTATGTCTATGCCAAGACATCCGAAACTGCCGAAGGCGAAGATGGTCAAATTGCAGAGGTTCCTGGCATTGGCCAGTCGTTCCCATACGCTAATGCCGTGATTGAGAACGTGATTGTGACCGACGGTATGTTGACCATCGGCGCAAATGGTGGTCCTTCGTCTCACACCTTCTTCAACGATGTGCGTGTGCTGATGTCTGGTGCTGCCGCTAACTTCGATTATAGCGCAGCATACGATGAGGCAATCACCTCCATTGAAGACATGGTGGCACGTCCCGCAAATGTCCGTTCCATCGAACTCTACGACCTCAATGGCCGTCGAATCTCGAAGGCTGGCAAGGGTGTTGTCATCATGAGGAAGTACATGGATGACGGCACGATGACCACCGAGAAGGTTATTAAGAAGTAATTCTATTTATCCTTGTAAGTGGGCAGACAGACAGGTTTGTGTGTCTGCCCACTTTTATTCTAACAACATTATTTGAAGATGAAAAGATTTTTTTCCTTTCTATTTGTTGCCAGCATCGCTTTATGCTCATGGGCACAGGGCGTGAAACCTCTGCCCACGTTGCATGTCGAGGGAAAGTGGTTGGTGGACTCACACGGAAACCGCGTGGTGTTGCACGGTGTGATGGACACGCCGAGTGCCTACTTCAATGGTGGCAGATGGGGATGGAGTTATGATGAGACAGGCCGCAGCAATTGCATCAGCTACTTTGAGAAACTGTTTGCGGGCTTGGAGATTGCCAAGTGCGACGTGTTCCGTCTGCACTTGGAACCCGCTTGGACCAATGACCCCAACAAGCAGAGCGATGGCAAGGAGAGCGGCGAGGCAGACATCTCGCGCTTTAGCTCCGCCCGCCTAAAGACCTATCTTCGCACGCTCTATTTCCCATTGGCAAAACGGGCGATGAACCACGGCATGTATGTCGTCGTGCGCCCACCGGGCGTATGCCCTGGCAACCTGCAAGTGGGCGACTATTACCAAGACTATCTCATGACGGTATGGGACATCTTCACACAGAACGACTCCATCCGAAAATATGCCGGACAAATCAGCATCGAGTTGGCAAATGAGCCCGTCTCGCTGAAGAACGCCAATGGTCAGGAGGATGCCGCCGCGCTTCACGACTATTTCCAACCCATCGTTGACAAGATCCGCGCCAATGGTTTTACGGGAATCGTATGGGTGCCTGGCACGGGATGGCAATCCAATTACACCAGTTATGCCACCTATCCCATCGAGAGTTATAACATCGGCTATGCCGTCCATGACTATTGCGGGTGGTATGGATGTAGTGATGACACACCCAGTCCGACCAACAAGATTAACCAATTCCACAAGCAGGTACCGGTGGTAGACACAAACCCCATCATCATCACAGAGGTGGACTGGAGTCCCAAGAAGGAAGGCACAGGCCATTACAATGAGCATGGCGAATGGGTGGAGTCCAACTATGGCACATGGGCGACAGGTTCCACGTCGAAGTGGGGAAAGGCATTCAAGGCGATGCTTGACCATTACGGCAATATCTCCATGACGCTCTCGGGTACGGCTTGCCTCATCGACATCGACACCTTAATCAATAAGAAAAAGGTAGTACCCGCCTTCGGTGGGTTGGAGGAGGCCTGTGGCAAGGCTTGCATGGATTGGTATGCTGACTATTACCAAGTGGATTGGCCACACGCCGACTTCAAGAATGTGGCAACGAGCGACCAAGGGAATGGCAAATATAAGAACCCCATTATCTTCGCCGACTTCCCCGACCCCGACGTGATTCGCGTGGGCGATACCTATTATATGGTAACAACCACGATGCACCTTTTCCCCGGTGCCACGATTGTCAAGTCAAAGGACATGGTGAACTGGGAGTATTGCGCACAACCGCTTACCCAGTTGTCTTCCACCGACCGCTACAACCTGGCAAATGGCAACAACGCCTACGCAGCAGGGATGTGGGCTTGTTCGATGAAGTACCATGATGGCAAGTTCTATTTGCTCATCAACGGCAACGATGCCGGTGGGTGGTTGCTTACCGCCACCAATCCCGAGGGCAAGTGGGAGAAGAAACACTTGTCGCGGATCTATTATGACCCGGGAATGCTCTTCGACAACGGTAAGGTATATGTGGCATGTGGCATCGGCAACATCCAGATGTGCGAACTTGACGAAGACTTCAATTTCATCCGTGAGCAAAATGTCATCAAGGATAAGTCGGGATTGGAGGGTTGCCACCTCTATAAGATAGGCGACTATTATTACATCTATGCCACATACGGCGGATGGCCTTCTGGCCAGGCGGTGTTCCGCTCTAAGAACATCTTTGGCCCTTACGAGGAGAAGATGTTGGTGGAGAAGATTATCAACAACAAACCCAACACCGTGCATCAAGGTGCCTTGATAGACACACCGTCAGGCGAGTGGTGGACCATCATGCAGGAAGACCTTGGCGCATTGGGACGTATGCCAAACCTGCAACCCGTGATATGGGAAGACGGCTGGCCCGTCGTGGGTAATAATGGCGTACCTTACGCTACCTACACCAAACCACAGACGGGACTGCACAATCCCCCCACATATCTTCCGACAAACGACAACTTCCGTTCCTATCCCTTAGGACAACAATGGGAGTGGAACCACAACCCCAACGATGGGGCATGGTCGCTCTTTGAACGCCCGGGATGGCTCCGCCTCAAGACATCGGATGTCGCCGACCGCCTCACACAGGCTCGCAACATGCTGACACAGCGCGTCGTCGTCTACAATGAGAAGAAGCCGTCGATGGGTACCATCCGACTTGATGTGAGCAACCTGAAAGAAGGCGACCGCGCTGGCATCTGCGTGTTCCAAGACCCATACGCTATGCTTGCCGTGGAGGTGAAAGATGGCAAACGCCAACTCGTTTGGCGGCAAGACACCCTTCGTACCAATGACGGGTTTACGCCAGCGGAGAAAGTGGTGACGGTCGATATTGATAGCGTGGTCTATCTCCGTGCTTATGTCAGCTATACTGCCAGCACCGTGAAGTTCTATTATTCGCTCAACAACAAGAACTTCACTTCCATTGGCAGCCAGACACAGTTGGGCTACAACCTCTCCGTCTTCGTGGGCGCACGGTTTGGACTCTTCTGTTATGCCACCCAAGAGAGTGGCGGCTATGCCGACTTCGACTGGTTCTCCACAGAGACCAACTTTGATGAGGCGATGTTCTATCCCACCGACTTCGCGGGATTCAGCGAGGAGATGCTCACCGTGAAGTCGTTGTCGCTCACAGGCGTGGCATCAGAGGTGATGGTGGGCAACAGTGGACAGTTGCAAGTCATGGCGACCTATCTCGATGGTCATACGGAAAACGTGGCGGCGATGGCTCGCTATGAGACCGATGCCAATGAAGTCGTGGAAGTGAAGAATGGGTACATACGGGGACTCAGCGAGGGTACTGCCAACGTGAGGGTCGTCTACGTGGACCCATTGGGCAATGAGTTGACGACGGAGTTCACGGTTCGCTCCACGTTCTTCCCCTTCGGCGCACAATACATCAACACGTCGCTGTTCGCACAAGGCACATACAACGAGGCGACCCGCACCTTCCATCCCGGACAATGGGGACAGATGGGTTGGGAATATCCCAACGGGGCTGACATGTCGGCATACAAGTACTTGGTCATCAAGTTGAAAAAGGCGCAGAATTGCGATGCCCACCTCAACATCTTCACCTCCAACAGCATTTGGGGCGAATGTTACGCTACTGCCTCTTTTGGCTCCAAAAAACAGATCGTCGTGAACTTGCAGACAGCCAAGTACACGTCGGACAACAAGAAGGGACAGCCGCTCGACACGAAGAATATCCACATTGTGGACTTCTGGTCGAATGGCAGTGGCGACATCGTGGTGGAGGATATGTACCTGACCAACAACGAGGACTATTCGCCACAGGTGCCGTCGGCAATCTTTGATGTCGTGGACGATGGTCAAGATGTCCCCGTCGATGTGTTCACGCTCTCAGGACAACTTGTCCGCCGTGCCGCCAATAGTCATTCTGCCCTCGACGGCTTGCCCAAGGGCATCTATGTCGTAGGCAAACGGAAAGTGGTACATCCGTAACTGACAGGATTCATGACCTCTTCGGTCATTCAAAGTAATGGGGGCACTTCTTTCGGGAGTGTCCCCATTGCTTTCCATGCAATTATCAGTTGTGGTGGAATGCTTGTCCTTGGGTAGGCGACATCACCATTTATCGTGTACCTAACGGCACACCCCCCTCCATCATTATCCTCCCAGCCATTTCGAAACACCTATCGGCGTTTCTGTATGGCTGGTCATGACG
>JAFYZV010000018.1 GCA_017548525.1 Prevotella sp. | reverse complement strand
GGATGATTGATTTATGACAACAAACGATTATCTTTGCAATGGATTTTATTCTATCATGTATAACAAAAATCAAAACAAAATGAAAAAGTACTTGAGTTTCATGGCATTTGCCGTGATGGCTGTTTGCAGCCTTGTGGTGTCCTCTTGCGGGGGCGATGATGATGACGATGAAGGCTCATCGTCAGAACTTGATTATATTGAAGTGACGATTGATGGGACGACAAAGAAAACGGAGTATGTTCCAGGATTGGGTTTCACTTATGAGGTCAATGACGAGAAAGGGAACAAAATGGATTTGTTTCGTGTCGAGTATTTATCTTTAGGAAAAATGGGTGAGATTAGTATGCCGATTGCACTTTACACCTATAAGAGTGATTTCAAAGCCCAAACAGGAAAGTATAGATTAAGAAAAGGTAGTTGGGAAGATTTTTATTATGGATACATTGACGGTAAGAGCTATGAACTCAAGGAGTCTGATAGGGTTTGTAAGCCATTTGACCTATGGGTATTGTATGTGTTAGACGATAACAGCGAATATGTAGCGGATTCGGAAGGTACTTATTCCATTACTCAAGTGGCTGAACGAACATATACGTTTGAAGGTCTCTCTGAAAAAGGCTATGTGATGAAAGGCAGCTTCAGTTGCAAATTGAAGTGTGCAAAGACTGGAGACGTGAAAGATTGTAAAGGAACGTTCCAATACACCTATGCCCCAGAAGACGACTGACAGTCTTCATGAGGATGGTTTTAGGGTCAATAAATGATGTTTGAGGGATTGGAAATGTCAATGTGCAAGCAGTTCCTCAATCTTTTCCCTCATTTGTTGGATGTTCAATCCATGGGCGACAATTTTGCCGTTGTGGGTAATGATGTTGTCTGGGATGGAGGCGAGACCTAATGTTTGCACGAGGGGGCTTGCCATCATGTTGCCATCGCAGACGTTGGGCCAGGGGATGGTGTCACGGTCGATAATCTTCTGTGCCTCCTGTTTGCTGCCGTCAATGTTGACACTCACCACTTGGAGTTGGCTCCCCCATTTGCGCTTGAGGTTTTTCAGCTCGCGTTGCATACTCATGCTGTCGTAGCTGAATGATGCCCAGAGGGTGACAATGCCCACTTTGGCGGTTGTCAAGGTGGTGGAGACAACCGTGTTCCCTTCCATGTCTTTTGCCTTGAATGATGGCAACTTGCTGTTGGATGAGGCTTTGGAGAGGTTGGCGGCAGTTTGTTTGAGTTGGTTAAGGTAGTTATTAGCATCGAGTGTCATCACCCCAAGCAGCCGTTTTGCCTCTTTGAAGTCAGGGTCCGTCTGCATGTAATACTTGCTGATGAGATAGATGCCCACACGGGAGTCGGGATGGTCCTCGACAAAGAGGGCGGCATATTTCTTTGTCTCGGGGGGTGATG
The DNA here is from genome assembly GCA_017548525.1 of Prevotella sp. GTDB lineage: Bacteria > Bacteroidota > Bacteroidia > Bacteroidales > Bacteroidaceae > Prevotella. The sequence goes on along the minus strand of JAFYZV010000018.1, from coordinate 2,471 downwards.
CGTTGGCAATCTGCTTGCGGAACTTCGTCATCAACTCATTGTCTTTCGTTCCTTTCACCTCCATTTCCTTCAGGTGGGAGGCATCGCCCTTGATGCTGACCGACTTCCCTGGCTCGGCAAAGATGGGCTGTTCGGAGAAATTGGGGAACACCAACATCAAGATGCAGGGGCGGTTGCACGGCATCTCAAAGGCAAACCGTCCCGACTCCACCTTGATGGTGTCGAGACCGTCCAAACCCCCGTCGGGGCTATATATGTAAAATTCGCCTTGGTTTAGATGTAGGAACCTACCGTCAAACTTGAAATGGCGGCTGTCTGTTCCACAAGAGAAGAGGGTAAGAAGGAAAAATAGTAAAAATGTAGGGGCGGATTTCAACTTTTTTAATTATTTGGTTTCAATATAGACAATTCCAAATCCTTGTCAGCGTAAGCCTTGAGGGATGGGTCTTTCTCTATTGCCTCTTGCAGATATGATGACGTGGCAAACTTGTTCCCGTTGTGTGCTGCCACCACGGCATGGATGTAGCTGGTGATGGCGGTTGGGTTCTTGACGGCATCAAGGGCATTGATGGCATCTTGCAGGTTGTAGTTGAGCAAGTGTGCCAACCCTGCATTGTTGGTCTTGGTGCCCGTCAGGTATTTCTCTGCTTGGATATAATCGCCCTTGGCGAGACTCAACACGCCCGCCATGTAGTTGTATCCATTGGCATCGATGGCACGCGAAAGGGATGTCTCCGCATCCTGTATGTTGCCATCTGTGAGGTTGATGAAAGCCTCGTTGGCGAAAGCCTCTGGTGCTTTGGGGTTCACACGCTTGGCTTGTTCGATGTACGACTTGGCTTTTCCCACGTTGCCCTTGTTCAGTTCGAGGGCGGCGAGGTTGCTGAAAGCGCGATAGTCGTTGGGGCAATACAAGGTAGTAGCCTTGTAGATTTCCTCCTTCTTGTTGGCATCGTCCACAAGGGATGCGGCATAGAGCAGTTCCTCATTGTTCAGTTGCTTGGGGTCTGCGGCGTATTGTTGCAGGATTTGGTCGTCAGTACGTCCCACGATGTCGTAGTTGATGATCATGCGGGCGCGACGCAACTCGGGCAATATTTGGTCGGCAAGCTCGCGGAATCCCTCGCTGAGGTTACGTATTTGCTTCTCCCGCTCCTCGGGATCCTTGTACATGGAGAGGACGCGGAGGATGACATCCTTGTCTTGGATGTTGGATGCCTGTACCAATTGCTGGAATCCCTCCCAGTCTTCTGCAGTATAGCGGGCATCGATGTCTGCACTCATCTTGTTGCCTTTCAACTGTTGCTTGACGTAATCCTCGGACACGTCCTTGCGTTTGTTGGCGAGTTTCTCATTATAAGAAAAACCTCCTTCGGGCGATGCGTATGCGGAAACCTCCACGTTCTTGATGTTCAGCTTCTCTTGGTCTGCCTGAATATTCTTCAACAATTTGATAAATTCCTGCACGGAATTGTTCTTTAACTCGCTTTGGCGAAGGATAGCTTGGTTGACAAGGAACTTGACACTCGCCTCTTGCTTCTGTGTAGAGATGCGCTGGAAGGTGTCGGGGGCGATACAAGCACCGTCGCTGAGTAACGCTTGCTTATACAACTCGGATGTGGCAATCACGCCCGTGGCTACCTTGATGGCGGGTACTTTCACGCTCTTTTTGCCCACCTTGGCATCGAAAGTCAGATACATGTCGCTCTGTTGCATCTCCGGGACGTAGTTGAAGGCGGTCTTCATGTTGTATTTCCCGCCAAGGCGATAGGAGATGGTTTGGTTGTTGTCCTTCACCTTCTCACCCTGGAATGTGGTGGCAAGACCTTGTGCAACCTGCCCGTCACCATAACGCAACTCGGGAATTACAGTCACCACGGCATTCTTCTTCATGTATTTCTCTGGGAATGTGCCATTGACGGTGGCGGCTACTTGCCCTCCCCTTGCCTCCAAGGGGTCGGGGGTCACGACGAAGTTGTCAGGCGACAATGCGCCAAGTTTTGATGAACAAGATGATAGGATGAATAAAGTGGATGCTGATAAAGCAAGGATGTGAATGTTTCGCATAAGAATATTGATTACAAAAGGTGCCGCGAGCGGGACTCGAACCCGCACAGCCATCACTGGCCAAGGGATTTTAAGTCCCTCGTGTCTACCAATTCCACCATTGCGGCATAAAAAAGGTTGATGGACGAGTGTTGATGGATGAAGTGTGCGCCATGCGCAGTGGTAAAGGTTTGATGTGTCATATAATGTACTTCTTCCATCTAACTTCATGACTTAAGTCACTTCCTCCTTCGTAATTCCCCCTTCTTCCTTCAAAAAGAGCGGAAAACGGGACTCGGACCCGCGACCCCAACCTTGGCAAGGTTGTGCTCTACCAACTGAGCTATTTCCACGTATTGCGTTGCAAAGAGAAAATGAATTATCGGAAAAGCCAAAAGATTTACGTCTTTTTTTACAAATTATTT
>JAFYZV010000148.1 GCA_017548525.1 Prevotella sp. | reverse complement strand
CAGCCCAAGAGTGGCTGTTGGATGAAATTGCTTACACAGGTGACTACACCATGAAGCACGCAGACCTCTGCTTGGAGCGTACGGCAGATAGTGATGAGTACTATTATGCCAAGGCTGTGATTCCCGCCATCGACGACCTCGTGCAACTTGCTGCTGACAATGGCAAGACTATCACGGCAGAAGAACTCTGGAACAAAGGTATTGAGAAGGCAGCCCAAAGCATGGACGGCATGGGCATACCTGTGGAATTTATTGCCGCTTATCTGCAAGGACTTGCACAGCCTGGCGACACTTTCTATCTGACAGATGATGGCGGCTCGTTTGGCGGAGTCAAGTCTTCTGACTTGGCGGCCAAAGGCGACCTTGCCAAATGGGTATTAGAACCTGTTGATGACGATGATGACAACTTCTTTGGCGTGAATGCCACCGTAGTTTGCAACGGCAAGAACTATACTACGCTTTACACCGACTTCCCCTATCAGTTACCTGAAGGCGTGAAAGCTTACACCATCAGCAACGCTGTGGCTGGCATTGCCACGCTCGTTCCCATTGAGGGTAACATCGTGCCTTGGCAGACAGCTGTGGTGTTGGAGTGCGAAAAGCAAGAGGCAACCTACAACCGTTTGCTCCCTATCGGCGAGATGACCGGCGGAGACGATGTTGAATATGCCTTTGACGATTACCCACCTATTTATCCTAACGAGCTGACAGGTGTGTTCTTCAACGAGAATGCGGAGGTTTATGCGCTCTCTGTTGAGAATGGCGAGTTGGCATTCAACGACGCACAGAGCATGATGATTGGCAACAGGGCATATTCCTTGTTGGATGTTGTACAGAGACAATTTGACCTACCCGATGGCTACTACCGCATCCAAGGTGTACAGAACCAGAAATACACCAATGTAATGATGCAATTCCTCTCCGCCCCCAACGTGGCAAACGACAGCAAATATACCATGGCGGGCACGGTGATGTTCCTCGATGCCAACCCCGATGGCACTGTTGACATGCTCCGCTCACAGGCTGTTCCTTATCCCAACTACTTCAACCCCGTGCTACAGGCAGGGCAAGAATGGTTGCTTGAACAGCTTGGAGACGTAGACTATGATATCCAAGAAGTGAATTTGGTTATCGTTCCCGCTGGTAAAGTCAATGGCAAGGAGGCTTATTATGCCACCGTTACCATCCCCTCATTGGAAGACCTCTGCGCCTTGGCAGCTGAGAATGGCATCGAAATCACCCCGAAAGAGATATGGACCCAGGGTGTTGACTTGGCAAAGGAAGATATTGCCGAACAATTCGGTATCGCAGAAATGTTTATCCAGGGATACCTGTATCCTATCAACCCAGGAGAAACTTATTTCCTGACAGATGATGGCGGCTCCTTCGGAAATGTTGCTGAAAGTGGCTTGGAAGCTAAGGGTAATCTTGCCAAATGGTATCTCGAGCCAGTGGATGAGGAGAACTACTTTGGCATCAACTGCCTCTCGGGTACTTCCGACGGACAATATGGCGACGTGAAGCAAGACGACTACTGGTATGCTACGGCATATTTCGACTTCCCCTATTACCTCTCCGACAACAACGGAACGATCAACACCAGTGCCGGTGTGGTCAATGCCTATATCGTCACGGGATTCAACGAGCATAACGATGCCATCTGCGAACCCATCGGCGACTATGTACCTGCACAGACACCCGTGCTGCTTGAATGTACCAGCGAGGAGGCTTCCGTCAACAAGCTCTACCCCACTATCGATGAGTATGACGTGGATGTCAGTGCCAACATCCTGAAAGGCAATGAATACTTGGAACCCTGCGACTACTCTATCAACGGCAAGCGTTTCTTCAACACCGAATGGAAAGAAGATTGGGCCAACAAGGTACGCACCCTCGACGTGAAGAAATGGAACGACGAAGATGGATGGCAGCTCGGATTCTATGCTTTCAACTATACCAACTTCTTGAATGGCAACCGCGCTTTCATTTATGTTGAAGACACGGATTTCATGTCTGACTACATTACAGAACAAAAGGAAAACGCATCCTCTCCAGCTGGCGTGAGAGGTACTTTGTTCCGAGTGAGAGGCGATAACAACAATGAGGCTGTTGTCAGCGAGGACGGTGGTTTCGTGGATGGCATCAATAACGTCAACACGGACAACACCAACACCACCATCTACGACCTCCAGGGCCGTAAGGTAACACGTCCATTCAGTGGCGCATTCATCATCAATGGTAAGAAAGTCATATTGAAATAATAACTTAAACCGAAAGAAACATGAAAGCAAATTATAGCAAACCCATTTGCAGGGAACTGTCTGCCACGACAAACGAGACACTATTGTTAAGTTCCGTACACACTGGCGGTGATGGCACCGGAGGAACAGGTGGTGGTCGCCAAGGTGTCAAGCCATACGACAATAGACCTAACGATTCGATGTGGGATCTCTGATACATCATACCTTTAAAGTATCTATATGCGCAATCATTGCGTTGCTCGCCCTTGTTGCAAGGGCGCAGCAACGCAATGATTCCATTGTCGTTTTGCCTGACAGCAGCAATTTCGTGACGGCAAGTGTGTTGGTGACATCGCCTGGCAAGGACTTCTATTCCATTTTGGGACATAGTGCCATCAGATTGCAATGCCCGTCAAAAAGACTTGACTACTGTTTCTCTTACGAATCAAATTACCATGCTGGTGCTTACCTACTTTTCATATTGGGACAAACCAAAGCTGGTTTCTATGCCGTACCCACAGACAGGTATCTGAACGACTATCGGCAAGAAGGGAGGGGAATAACCGAATACACCCTCAATCTCACCCATCACGAGAAACAGGAACTTTGGCGCAGTTTAGACAACCATGTTATGAAAGGGCTGTGTGAACCCTTCGACTTCATCTTCCACAATTGCACATCCATGCTTTTCATACAAATACAATCCATCATGCAAAGTGAGGATTTTCGCTATCCTCGTCCAATGGTCTTGTCCAAGGGAAACCGCCCATACGTGACAAGCATGTATGGAGAGTCGCCATGGATGGACTTCCTGTATATCGCGTTATTGTCCGCATACACACATCAAGAAATAGCCACTGACAATCTACTCTGCCCACCCTTGATGGCAACATTATTAGAGAGTGCCACTATCGAAGGACTTGATGGAAGCAACCGACCCGCATTGGCAGGGAAGCCTTCTACGCTTGTCAAGCAGAAATTGAAAGTCAGTCATTCTCCATTGACACCCATTAAGGTTTTTTCCCTATTGCTGGCATTCTGCATACTATTGTCTATTATAGAATGTTGGAGAGGAAGGAAAAAATGGATAAGCATGACAGACACCATCCTGTTTGCCATCTACACATTCTATTCCCTCATCCTTGTGTATGTCTCTGTGATAAAACTCTTTGGAATTAGCTGGAACTGGATGTTAGTGGTATTCAACCCCTTACCTTTCCTGCTTTGGCTTCTTTGCCGAAAAAAGCCTTGGTACAGACAGATATGGTTAATCTACGCCATCGTCATCTCTACATTCATGGTATTCCTGCCTTGTTATACAGGACAAATGGAAATTCCACACTTGTTGCTTCTTGGCAGCATGATGATTAGATGCATCAGTAAATATAAATCTTATAATACAAAACTATCATGAAAAAAAACATTACACATCATTTTGCACATACATGCAAGCGAATGCTATTGTTCATAGCTTTCTTCAAAATTGGCATGATGGGCATGGGATCAAGCTATCGCTATATAGCCCCAGGCGAGGTGGTACCCTATCCCACTGGGGCAGGAACGGTTTATATAGACGTTCCTGATAAGCCATCAGCAGGTGGAAACACACCCAAATACCAGTCACTTGGCTCTGTTAAGAGATGGGGTGAAGCTTATGGGTCAAGTACACCATCTCCAAAACAAGACATCACTATGCGGTGTACCGCCAAATCCAATTGGTATTTTGTGGGTTGGACAGAAGATGCCTCTTGGACTACCAATGCCTCGTTTATCTCCACAGAAAGCAGTGTCACATTGGCAAAGGCTTTGACATGGTATAAAACAGATGTGTCGACTACTAACTACTCCGACGATGCGCCTAAAATGGTAACATGGGCAAACAACAACCCTAATAGCTGCAAGTTCTATTACGCCAACTTCGCCCGCGTGAAGGCATCAACGGCGAGCAATGACGGCGTGGCGACATGTACGCCCGTCGTTAACAATGACGGGACAACCGTAACCCTTACGGCAACAGTGAACAACGGGAGCGAGGCGGTCTTCGCCTACTGGACACGTAATGGGGTGACGGTGAGTGAGGATGCCACTTACACCTTCACGGTGGCGAGTGGCAACTATGGCGAGTATGTAGCGGTATTCTTCACGCCGAGTTTCCCTGACAATGGAACTTATGTGTTCAAGAATGCTGGCACACAGAAATACGCCAGCTATGGCACCGATATCCTCTCACCCACAGCCAACCGCGACAAGGCATATTGCCAGTCATTCACTATTGCGGTAGGCAACGACGGAGACCTGACAGCCTTCACCTCGGGCAGCGATAACCTGTATGCCTACCGTACAGAGTTGACCGACTTTGCCAATGGAGTATTAGAGGGTTTAGGAGTCAGTAACCCCGACGCTTCCACATTTGTCAACACCGCCACAATGTTGTATATCGAACCCGTGGCGGGCGGTTATAAGGCATATCACCAACTTCCTGCCCTAACCTATGGCAAGACGTGGGAGGAAATTAAGTCTGCCGTCACCGCCGCCTTACCCTCCTCTAACCTTTCTAATAACGTGAAAGCGTTTATCGCCAAGGTCTTTGATGCCAATGTCGTCCCTGGGGGAAAGTACTATTTGGTAGCATCGACAGACGGGAGTATCATCAATTATAGTACCAATGGCGACACCAACTATGCAATATGGAACACTGAAACACCATCAGATGCCTATCTCTCCTCTGCTGAAGGTTGGTGTCATCTGAGGAATGTTGGGACAGGGACGTATGCCTCATTCGTAGGCAACACGTTCTCCCCATCCAACCCACCCAACTTTGAGGGCGTGGCGGCGATGAAGTCCGCAGATGTCGCCCTGTCTGACCCTGGTGCTGTGTTTTATGTGAAAAACAGTGCGTCGGTCAGCGACATGTTCTCGCAAGGTTACGGCATCCGCAATGGTACGAGTGAATGGCTGAGCATGAGCCTTGCCGATGACGGGTCGCTGCTCATCATGCCAGCATTTGGCAACGTTTACCTGACAGGCAATGCCAGTGGCACGTTGACAGGCACACAGAACAACGCCAACATCAACACCCACTGGGCATTGGAACCCGTAACCTCAGCATCCATGGATAGTTATTATTTCGGTGCGAAATGCGGTGCTAAATATACCGATGGAAAAAAGTACTATACTACGATGTACACCTATTTCCCCTACCAATGCATGGATGGTGTCAAGGCATACTATGTTTCGGAGGTAGAAAAGGAAGATGGTGTGGGCAAGGTAATCTGCCAAGAACTCACAAATGGGAAGGTGCCTGCCAATACTGCCGTCATCCTCGAATGCAACGGTCTCGACCCAAAGGAGAACCGCCTCGTGCCACTACCTTGCTCATATAATTACCAAACCAACGTGTTGACATGCACCGACAAGACTGTTCCCACCATCACGGACAACCTATTGATAGGCACTTACTTCAACTTGTCGAACAGCACCGCTATCAGCCGTGTGGCGTATGACCCCGAGAAATACCTCACATTTAGCATTTCCGACGGCAAGTTGGGATTCTATCGCTGGAGTGGCCAGTATCTGACACCTGCCAAGGCATACCTCGACAAGACGAAAATGACCGAAGAGGCGAAGACCTTGAAGGCGTTCTCCTTGAAGTTCGTACCTGCACAGGAGACAGAAGACGATGTTGTCGTCAGCGAGGATGGCGGCTTCGTGGATGGCGTGAAGAGCCTCACCACCCGCCAGCAAGACCATGCCATATACGACCTGATGGGCCATCGGATGACAGGTCATGACGTTTCCTCCTTGCCACGGGGCATCTATATCGTGAACGGAAAGAAGGTTGTGGTGAAATAAAAGGACTGGAAAATGATGACGACTCATAGCAAAACCTATCTGCCTCCGCTAACGAAAGTGTTGCGGTATGGCACCAGAAACCACTTGATGCTGCCTGGAACCATCACGTATGACGATGGGACGACCGTTGACGACGAGGCCGCCAAGGGCGGCATGATAGACGAGGGGGTCTTCGGAAGGCAGAAGTCCGTGTGGGAAGACTGACTTTATAGCAATTCATCGTTAGGGATTCATAGTTCATGGTTGGCTTACGTCATTATAGACATGAACTATGAATTCCTTTTTGCTATCCTTCGACGGGCATAGAGTCATCGGTGTTTGAGAGTAACAGATGCCATCGTCGGGAGCATATGTGACATCTGTCGGGTTCGGATGTGTCCTTTGTCGCCTTGCGGCTATAGCCAAAAAGGTTTGCGACTATAGCCAAAAGGCCTTGCGCCCATAGTCAAAATAAACGATTTGAAAAACAATTACTATGTCAAACCACATCGTAACCATGCACGGGATAGTCGAGGGTGTAATGCAATCCCCGACATTCCTTGCGCTCAATGGCGAAGCGAGTGATGAGGTAGGCGGTATTGATGAGATTGCGCAACTCGCAAATATCTCGGCTTGCCTTGACACGTTTGAAGAGGCTTTCCGTCTCCTCGTACAACATATCGAGACGATTCCATGCACGATGAAGGCGGAGATCGGAACGCACGATACCCACATAATTCGCCATAATCTCGCATACCTCCTTGACGCTTTGCGTGATGAGCACTTTCTCCTCGTTGGTCATCGTCCCCTCGTCATTCCATTCGGGCACCTTCTCATTGTAGTCGTAAAGGTCTACATGATCCAAGGAGTGCTTGGCGGCAGCATCGGCATAAACCACCGCTTCTATCAAGGAATTGCTGGCAAGGCGGTTTCCACCATGCAACCCCGTGCATGAGCATTCGCCGATGGCATATAGCCGCTCAATGGAAGAGCAACCATTTAAGTCTACCTTGATACCTCCGCACATATAATGGGCGGCGGGTCGCACGGGGATGTAATCCTTGGTAATGTCGATGCCAATGGATAGGCATTTCTGGTAGATATTGGGAAAATGACGCTTGGTTTCCTCTGGGTCTTTGTGTGTCACATCGAGACAAACATGATCGATACCATGAATCTTCATCTCCTTGTCGATGGCACGAGCCACGATGTCGCGGGGTGCCAATGACAACCGTTCATCGTACTTCTCCATGAAACTATCTCCATTAGGCAACCGCAAGATACCGCCATAGCCTCGCATAGCCTCGGTGATGAGATAGGCGGGATGTGTCTCGCCAGGATGGTAGAGAGCGGTGGGATGGAACTGTACAAACTCCATGTCTTTCACCGTTCCCTTGGCTCTGTACACCATCGCCTCGCCATCACCTGTGGCAATAACGGGATTGGTGGTTGTTTGGTACACCGCACCACATCCGCCCGTACACATCACGGTGATACGTGAGAGGTAGGTATCTACCTTCTCCGTGTCTGGATTGAGGACGTATGCCCCATAACAATTGATGTAGGGGGTGCGCCGTGTTACCCTTGCGCCAAGGTGGTGCTGGGTGATAATCTCCACGGCGAAGTGGTTTTCCTTGACTTCGATGTTGGGATTGCTACGTACCGCCGCCATCAAGCCGCGCTGGATTTCCGCTCCCGTATCGTCGGCATGGTGTAGGATGCGAAACTCCGAATGGCCACCTTCGCGATGTAAATCGAATTCGCCTTGCTCGTTGCGGTCGAAATTGACTCCCCAATTCACCAATTCGGCAATCTGCGATGGCGCATTGCGCACCACCTGTTCCACGGCAGCACGGTCGCTGATGTAGTCGCCCGCCACCATCGTGTCCTCGATGTGTTTCTCAAAATTGTCTACTTTCATGTTAGTAACCGAAGCAACGCCACCTTGGGCAAACGCCGTGTTTGCCTCGTCAAGCGTGGTTTTGCAGATAAGGCATACCTTGCCTTTGTTTGCCCTTGCCACCTTCAACGCATAACTCATGCCAGCCACGCCAGCACCGATAATGAGGAAATCGTATTTGTAAACCATAGATAAAAACCTTATATATACGAATATAGCAGCAAAGATAAGGAATAATTTTGGTTTTTGTCATTTTTTGATAATTATTTTTTGATAATCATGATAGAAATGTTATCTTTGCCAACAAATCGAGGTTAATAATGACTGACAATCCTTTTGTGACAAACGGCTATGCGGGACCAGCATATTTCTGTGACCGTATAGAAGAGACAAAGATGCTAACACATCTCTTAATCAACGGCAACAACATTGCGTTGACGTCACCAAGGCGTGTGGGCAAAACTGATTTGATCAAACATTGTTTCTTCCAAGAGGCTATCAGCAGCAACTATTACTCCTTTATCATCGACATCTATGCCACTGACACTTTTCGTGATTTTGTCAACATCTTTGGAAAGTCAATACTCAATGGACTGAAATCTAAAGGACGTAAAGCATGGGAAGGCTTCTTGAATGTGTTGCAATCGGTGCGCTCCGACATTTCTTTCGACATCAATGGCAATCCCGTATGGGGCTTGGGCGTTGGTACACTAACTCCACCCCAAACGACCCTTGACGAGATATTCGCCTATCTGTGTTCTGCCGATAAACATTGTTTGGTAGCCTTTGATGAATTTCAACAGATTCTTTACTACAATGACGACAAGAATGTGGAAACAGCTTTGCGCACCTTCATCCAGCAATGCGCCAATGCCAACTTCATCTTTGCCGGTTCACAACGCCATTTGATGAGTGAGATGTTCCTTTCGCCTTCACGCCCCTTCTATCAGTCGGTGGTACCCATGAGCCTCCATTCCATTCCCTTGGAACGATATTGGGATTTTGCAGAACGACAATTTGGCAAGAATGGTGACAGACAAATTTCACATGAAGTAGTAGAGGAAGTCTATCAACGTTTCAACGGGGTAACAGCTAATGTGCAACGCATCATGAACATGCTTTATATGCTCACACCGAAAGCAGAGATGTGTACAACGGACATGATAGACCATGCCATAGACATCTATTTGCAACTATCTTCAGAATATTATGAGGCATTGCTCCGGCAAATGCCAGAAAAACAACGAAATGTGTTTTTGGCTATTGCTGCCGAGGGAAAGGTGAGAAGCATCTCAAGTGGAAAGTTTTCCCACAAATATCGCCTACCCTCCCCAAGTTCGGTCGTCTCAGCGGTAAAAGGATTGTTGGAAAAAGATTTTATCAGCCAAGACAACGGAGAGTATTTTATTTATGACCACTTCTTCCAACTATGGTTAGAGAGGAAATAAAGAGAAAGGATGAAAATTCTATATATCTTTGTTTTTCTATCCAGTTAAATGCTCCCAAATCAATTATCTCTCCGCCCTACGAAAGTTTAGTTTGCTTATTTATGCTCTAACAAATGTATCAAGCTGCGGATGTATGAATCCGACACATTGCTAATTTCATTTTTGTCATAGATAGTCATAAGCGTTATCACGACTTCATCATCTGTTACTTTCTTAACGTTATAGGTGATGACACGCGCCCCACCGCTTTTGCCTTTTCCTTTTGAGGAGATGGTCATTCGGTATTTATAGGTGTGGTGTCCAAGAGACTCTCCACCAAATGGATTTCGCTCAAGTTCATCAAGGAATGTGTTGTAGTCATCCTTGAAAGAGTTGTATTTCTTCTCCAACACCTTTGCCCGTCTTTTAAATTCTGCCAGGT
>JAFYZV010000147.1 GCA_017548525.1 Prevotella sp. | reverse complement strand
TTGTATTTGCCATGTTCCTGTGGACGGGAGTCATGGGCGTGAGTGCGCAGAGCAACAAGTTTGACTTGAACGACGATGGGAAAGTGAACGTGTCGGATGTGACGTTGCTGATTACTTATATCCTGGGTCAGGATAATGGTAACGGCAACGGGAGTGGCAGTGGAAGCATTACCACGGGCGAGGCAATCGACCTTGGCTTGCCGAGCAAAACGAAGTGGGCGAGTTGCAACGTGGGAGCTACCAAGCCCGAAGAGTATGGTGGCTATTACGCTTGGGGCGAGACGGAGAAGAAAGAGACCTACACTTGGGAAAACTACCTCTATTGCGACGGCTCGTATTCTACTTGCAATGACCTTGGCTCTGACATCAGCGGCACGGAGTACGACGTTGCCCATGTGAAGTGGGGCGGCGATTGGGTCATGCCCACCTTGGATGACATCAAGGAGTTGCTTGACAACTGCACGAGCGAATGGACGAAGCTCAACGGCGTGAACGGAATGAAGTTCACCAGCAAGAAGAACGGCAACAGCATCTTTTTGCCCGCTGCGGGCTCTCGCTGGAATGGCGGTCTCTACGCTGGCAAGCGCGGCTGCTATTGGTCGTCTACGCAGTACCCGGCGCACTTGTACTCCGCCTACTCCATGGACTTCGACTCGGGCAGCGCCAACTGGAGCTACAACGACTACCGCAGCGGCGGTCAAAGTGTGCGTCCCGTCGTTAGAAATTAGTGCATTCTTCCCAAAACGCGTGAAGAACTGAACCCAAAAACGAAAACCAAGCCCGCCCCTACAATTTCTTATTGGATATGCAAATAGGCATTGAGATGATGCCGTTTATTTCTCATAAACATACGGTTTGGCAAGCTTAGATGCGGCATTTGGCACGGCTAAATGCCGCATTTACATCCCATCACTTTGATAGAGTCCAAACCCAAACACAAACCGCTATTTTTGTTATTTGATATTAAATCTTGCGAAATCATGTGTTTATTCGATGATTTTTAGTAATTTTGCAACCATATTGTGTAAAAACGTGTCGAACTTGATATGAATAAAGTCATTAGAACAACTTTTTTGACTGCCATGATGGCATTCTTGACGTTTGTTTTTGTGGGTTGTGGCAATAGTCATACGAAGGATTTTAATCGCTTGCTCTTGGATTTGGCTGATAAGGATGAGACCATCGACCGCGACGACTGGGCAGAGATAGAGAAGTTTTTGGACTCCCAGAAAGCCCATTTTGGCGATTTCTATGAGAAGGGGCAGATAGATGTGGACGAGGTGAAGAAATACATCTCCGACTTCTTCGACCGCCGTCGCCCTTCCAAGGAAATACAGTTTGTCGGGGTGGGAGGCAAGGAATACCTCAATGTCAACTTCTTCTTAGAGCGTTCTGGGTCCATGACACCTTACGACTCGCCCAATGGCGACGGCTCTTTCAAGGCAGCTATCGTCCAGATGCTCAACAACCTGCCGGGCAACAATGATGATAACAAGATTTACGTCGTCAACAATTCCATCAACGAATATCCCGAGGGATTCAGTAAGTTCATCGCCGATACCAATATCTTCGACGCAACGAAAGGCATAGGTGACCCCAGTTTCACGGACTTTTCCGCCATCTTCTCGCAATTGCTTGACAATACGGGAAAGGATGAGTTGAGCATCCTTGTGACTGACATGATTTATTCCACGAAGGACATGGTGGGCGTGAACCCGCAAAAGGTGTTCGCTGAGGCACAAGGAATGGCGAATGCCGTTTTCAAGGAGCAGGTCAAGGAGAGGTCTATGCTTATCGTGAAGATGAACGGGAGCTATTCGGGGCCTTATTATTCCTATAACTCGCCGAGAGGAGGACAGACATACACGGGTCGCCGTCCCTATTATATCGTTGTGGTGGGTAGCAATGAGAATATCGCCCGTTTGACGAAAGACAAAAATTATTTGGCGTTCAGCAACTTCAAGGATTTGAAGGGATATGAGAACATGTATCTCTTTGAGACGGATGATGTCTATAAGCCCTATTATTCTCTGTTGCTGGGAAATCCTGAGATTCGCGGCCGTTTCTCGCCTGAACATGGCAAGGATACGCAGATTAAGAATATTGAGAATCTTGAGGTAGACCGTAATTCGGGTGACATTCGTTTGGCTTTGGCTGTCGATTTGGATGGTATGCTGATTGACAAGGCATATCTCACCGACCCCGCCAATTACCAAGTGAAATCGGATGACAAGGTGGAAATCCTTCAAATCCGTGAGATTGGCAAGGATGATATTTCGCCCGCAGAGAAGAAATACCTTGGTACGGCAACCCATATCTTCGTCCTTGGCATGGACGAAATCAAAAATGACCAAGAGGTGGAAATTAAATTGCTCAACCGCTTGCCGTCATGGATTGAGGAGTCGTCTATCGATGACGACACGCAAGTAGGTGGAGAGAATTTCGCACAGACCACTTTCGGCTTGAAGTACTTGATGCAAGGCATCTATAACAGTTATCGGAAGAACTCGAAGGGTACGCCTTATTATTTTGAACTGGATTTGAACTTTAAAAATTGATAGATAAGATGAAGAAGAATTTTATCCTCCTTATTATTGGAGCGGTGATTACTTTGTTGTTTCTGGTATTCTCTACGAAGATATTTGAAATGCTCTATTACGAGCGTCAGTTCTCCAATGAGATGTACAACCAAAACCTGTATTTCGTGGTGGCTGTGATAACTGCCTTAATTGCTTGGGGCTTGGCGGGTATCTTCTATTATGCCATCAATTCGGTTAGCTTCTCCCGTTGGTACCATTGGTTGGTGGTCTTGGGCGTGGCAGTAGTACTGACATCGGTGGTTAATTATATCTATCCTAATAATATTTTTTCTGCTGACGGGTTGGACTTTACAGCCCAATTGTTCAGCTTTTGTGTGGTGAATGCTGCCGTGGAGGCTGTTCTTTTCATCATCGCGTCGTTCTCGATGCGTTGGTGGTCGTCCAATTGTAGACATACACCTATCCCCGAATGAAACTAAAGGCAATATCGCATTAACAATTAAGTATCATAAAAGTGAGATTATTCTTATTCTTAGTAGGTGGTACAGGGTCGCGTGTGATGCGCCCATTACTCATGCAATGTGCCGCCGGTATACACCCTATAGATGAGCAGGGGCAACCCATGCCGCTCGAAATCATACCCATCGTGGTGGATCCCCATAAAGCCAACGAGGACTTGAAACGCACCGACAACCTCATGCGCTGGTATAAACAGATACGCAGGGGTTTGTATGGTGAGCAGGTGGATGTTGCCAAGGGCTTTTTCTCGGTGAAGATTTCAACACTTTCGGACATTCTGCCCAACGGCTCCAACCTGAGTGACACGTTCCTTTTCAACATGGGAGCCATCGAGTCGAAGAAGTTTCAGGACTTCATCAATTTCTCCACGCTCGACACAGGTAACCAAGCCCTTTGCTCGATGATGTTCTCCGACTACCAGTTGCAGACGAAGATGGACATCGGTTTTGTGGGAAGTCCCAATATTGGTAGTGTGGCGTTGAACCAGTTTAAGGATTCCGAGGAGTTCCGTCAGTTCTCTAACGTGTTCCAGAAGAATGACCGCATCTTCGTGGTGAGTTCTATCTTTGGTGGTACGGGAGCGGCAGGCTATCCCATTATCGTGAAGAACATTCGCAATGCGGGCAACAATACGCAGATTAATAACCGTGGCGACCTCCGTGATGCTCGGATTGGTGCGCTCACCGTGTTGCCATACTTCAACGTGCAACAGGATGATAATAGTCCCATTTCGCGTGGCGACTTTATTTCAAAGACCAAGTCAGCGTTGTTTTATTACCACGACAACCTTACGGGACTACACCAGAATGGTGTGGACTTGCCTTTGTCGAAGATCAATGCCTGTTATTATCTTGGCGACCAAGTACCGAGCAATCCTTATTTCAACGACCCAGGTAGCAATGGACAACGCAATGACGCACACTTAGTGGAATATGTTGGTGCCCTGTCCATATTGGACTTTATGGGTATACCTAATGACCAACTACAAACCGTTGGCGGTAATGCGCAGAATCCTATCTATAAGGAATTTGGATTGAGTTATGACAAGCGCACGTTGAACCTCATGGATTTTGGCGTTCAGACACGTGCCTTGGTGAACAGGCAGATGGTGAAGTTCCATTTGGCTTATATGTATATCACCAACCAACTGAAGGCAGACATCGGACGAGGGTACACACAGGACAAGCCTGTCATCAACAATGGCTTCCTCTCCACGTCGTTCTTCAACACATTGACTGCTGATTTCTATGTGGGTTATCTGCAATGGCTGAAGGAGCTTCGTGGCAACCAACGTAGTTTCGTGCCGTTTAACCTTGACACGGTTAAGTTGAGCGATAGTCTCAATGGTATCGCTCCACGGAGCGGTATATTCAGGTCGCCCATCGATTACAAGTCGGTGTTGTCGGCTTTGAATAAAGCTTCCCAACAGGCTACCAAGGTCTCCAAGTATGGCACGGACAAGGTTTCGTTGAAACTTCTTGACCTCCTCGATGAGACGCTTGACAAACTGATAGACGAGAAGTTCAACTCTATCGTATGAGAAGACACCATTCACACATTATTATATAATATATACGAAAGTGAGCAAAATTCTTTCATACAACAATAAGACAACTGGAGAGGGGTGGATTCCTCTCACAGGACAGTATAATGCTGACGAGATAGACATGATAGACGACCCCAATGGTGGGTTGTCACAACAGCCACGCACGGCGATACCATCTCCTTTCGCTCAGATGGACTTGGTGAAAAATGCCTTCAAGCGTCTCTCTGCCAATCCTTCATTACAAGGTGAGGCGATGGATGAAAAGCTTGTTGCCAATGCCTTCGACGTGGCACAGCTCTTTTTCAACTATGGGGAGTTGCGCAACCAATTACGTATCGTGGAATGGAACCGCGACACCCAATTGGAGATGTTGAAGGCATCTCCCCAGCATAGGTTGTTAGGTGAGACAATCGAGATGTTCCTTGAACAAGACAAGGAGGCGTTTAATTTCGACAAGATGGATCGCCTGTATTTCCTTGTCTATGGTAATCGAGTGGTGGGATCAACCTCTCCTGTCACGTTGTTCATGGCAACACCGAATGCCAAAGAGGGTCTCTTTCCCATCCCTGTTGAGCAGAATGTCAACCTCTTTGACCAATGGAGGCCGTTGTATAAGCGTACGCCTAAGTTCGTGAAATACATCTATGCCCTCTTTACCGCTTATCCCGAGTTGAAGAAATGCTGTGGCGAGGTGAATAACTATCTCATCACCAACCTCTCCCTGTTGCCTCTCAAGCTGAAAGACGAGATTATTAAGGAGGTGGGAAATCCTACTGCTTTTGACTATGAGAGCATTGAGAAAGCCAAGACGTTCCTTGATTCCACTTTCTCAAAGATGGACGAGGGCATTCAGGCTCTTGGTGTGCCTTTCTATTGCGTCAAAGCACAGGACATTGAGACGGCTATTGCGGCAAGTGATTTCATGATTGTTCCATCGCAGGAGGTGAAAGACCGTCTGCCCTTGGTGCTACAAAATCACTTGAATGCACCACAGACAGATCCCTTTATCTATATTTCGAGTCCGTGGAATGATGCTACCGTCATCACGCCAGAAGACTATGCCGTGTCGCCAGATAAGCGTGTACTACCCGCTACCACACACCAATATCCGTGGTTGACGGATGATGACTTCTTCCAACCGACTCTCATCAAACTGGATTATACCATTGATCGTGACTGTTTCTTCGATGGCAACCTCTCCATTGGCTCTACTGACACTGACGAATGTGACTTTGTGTTGCCGTTGAAGCCCTTGTTCTTCAAGTATTTCAAGGTTTCCGACCTTTGGGGGACAATAGGAGGACGACCCAAGTTTGAGTTGATTCACAACCAAGTGGGCGCAACAGAGACGGTACAAGTTATCTTGCGCATTCCCGTGCAGAAACAAGGAAAATTCATCAAACTGGAACGTAATTACGTGGCGGCTCGGAATACAGACCTCCGTTATGACACCGCTAACAATCGTGGATATTTCATTACCGTGCCATTTGCCATTAGTGTGTTCCCGTTTGTTCGTACCATTACGGGCAACCAATACAACGTGCAATTGGTAGACCGCGCCCTCGGGCTGTTGCAAAACTATAGCCTGTCGCTCTCATTCTTCAAGAATGGCTACCTGAACCAGGTGAAAGACGATGACATCGTGGCAAGAGAGCGCAGTTTGAAGTCAGAAAGGCGGGTGGGGTCTTGCTACTATAAGTTGAACTCGGAGTTTGATTACATCAACATCACCCTTACTGACGACCGTGGAAGTCGTGTTGCAGACGGTGTGGTATGCCCTCGTTGGAACAACTATATACCTGGTCACGAGGCGTTTACCTTCGCCGTTGACTTCGGTACGACTAACTCCCATCTTGAGTGTATGAAGTCTGGCAATATGCCAGAACCTATCCATATCGACTCCGTGGCACGTGAACGGTTGCTCGCCACATTGTATAATGGAGAGCAGAATCTATATGACGTGTTCATGAAACAGGAGTTCTTGCCCAAGACGATTGGCGAAAGCTATGGCTTCCCCCAACGCACAGTTCTCTCTGAATGCGAGCGTTTGGATGCGGAGAATGTGGATACCATCGTCTCTTTGGGTGATGCCAATATTCCTTTCATCTACGAGAAGGAGAGTAGTGGTTACGGAAATCGTATCGTCGCTAACCTCAAATGGTCTACAGAGATGGCGACTTCCAAGCGCGTGAAAGCGTACATCACGGAGCTGGCACAATTGATGCGGACGAAGGTGTTATTGGAAAATGGAGACATAACCAAGACGCGCCTCGTCTGGTTCTATCCCCTTTCCATGAAGGTTGGCAACATCCGCAAGTTGGGAGAGATGTGGGAGAAGACGTTCCGCGAGGTGTTTGGCGTTCCCGTCACCGATAGCAACGTCATCCAGATGCCCGAGTCGATAGCACCGTATTATTTCTATAAGAGTTCCAGTAAGTTCCGTGGGTCGGCATCGAATGTGGCAAGCATCGATATTGGCGGTGGAACGAGTGATGTCGTCATCTTTGAGAGCAATGCCCAGCAACCTACGGTACTCACCTCGTTCCGCTTTGCCGCTAATGTCCTCTTCGGTGATGGCTTCTCGGAAGTTCCCCACGGCGATACCAATCCCATGTTGGTGAAGTACGTGGATTACTTCAAGCGGCTCTTTGATGCCGATGATGAGCGGTATGGCGAGTTGAATGGCATCCTCGATGACATTACCAGCAAGCGTAAAAGTGAGGACATCAATACGTTCCTCTTCTCGATTATCAACAATAAGGCCGTTGCGGGAAATGACGTTTTCTCGTATAATATGCGACTGAATGAGGATGGTACGCGCAAGATTGTGTTCATCTATTTCTATGTCACATTGATTTATTATGTGGCACATGTCATGAAGTCAAAAGGTTTGGGCAAACCTCGTTCCGTGATGTTCAGCGGAACTGGCTCCAAGGTTCTTGACATCGTAGGGACGAACAGAGACCTCGATCTCATCTCGCAAGCTGTCTTTGAGCGTGTCTATGGAGAGAAATACGGTGCCGATGGCTTCTCCGTGGTCATGGAAAAGAATGAACCTAAGCAAATCACCTGCCGTGGTGCATTGATGCAAGTGCGTGAGCCGAGTGGTTGCGATAGCGTGGCGCAATTGAACAGGATGCTCGATGACTTCGAGACACCGTTGAAGTTTAATTACTCGATGATAGCCAAGGAGAAATTGGTCTATGACGATATGGCTTCTGCCGAGATGCGGGCGCAAATCGTGAACGAGGTGAAGAAGTACAATGAATTCTTCTGCCAGCTCTGCGACCAGATACATGTCGTGGAACGGTTCCTCGTCGATAATAAGGCGTTGACCCGTTTCAAGGAACTTGTCAATAAGGATTTGGACCACCATCTCATCAATGGTTGGAACTTTGTGAATAAGAATGCTGACGATAAGAATGGTAGCGATCCCATCGAGGATACCGTGTTCTTCTATCCCATCATCGGTAGCATCCGTGACAATCTCATAGAAAACCTCATGTAAGAGACTCATGGCTAGTAATTTTTTTTCCAATATGTTCTCCAAAAACTCCGAGGATGGAGAGGATATGATGGGTAATGGTTCTGAAAACCACGCATTCAGCCTCCTTCAAGACCGTGTGAGGACAATGCAAAAACTCATCGAGGATATTACGAAACGTCTTGAGGTTGTTGAAGAAAAACTTTCAGAGAAAGAAAAGGAGTCGGAGGAAGAAAGCGTTGTCGCACCGACAACCATTCAATTAGATACTCCCATCAACCCAGTTGAGATATCTGCCCCCGAACCTCTCAAGCCTCAAACGATGGAGTTATATTTGGCTGCACCATCGGCAGACGGCTCTTTTCCAAGTGTTTCCTCAAGGGAACAGATAGGAAAGAGCATTTATGTCTTGTCCACCCAGGATGGAATGAACGGGACTTTCTCTATCATTGATAGTAATGATGCCATCGCAACGGCGATGATTAGCATCTCGCAATTCTTGAAACCCGTGTGTAAAGTGAATGGCAGCACGGCTCAATATCCCCACCATATCATTACTGACGAGGTGGGTACCGCCTCGAAAGAGGGCGGTCTGTGGAAAGTCGTCCGCAAGGCTATCGTCCATTTTGAATGATTATTGATTAACTTAAAGACCAAGATACGTGTTAGTAAAATGTCCTAAATGTAGACTACAGTTTGAGATGCCAGTCTCTCCTGGCACCAAGGAGTTGTCGTGTGTGTGTGAACGTTGCGGTACACCCTTTGCATACGAGGTGCCTGAAGGGTATCAAGAGGATTCGCAAAGAACCACACACGCAAGACGACCATCGGCATCTCCCCCTACATACCGCAATCAGCAACAACAGCACGGACGGCAGGCAGTCAATCGCCTACCCGTTTATGATGAGTATGAGGAACAATATGATGATAACGAGCAACCTATGCCCAATGCTCCATACGGTCGCCAATATTCGTCGAGCCGTCGGAATGGATGTCTCCAACGGTTTTATGTCTTTTTCCTGATCTCATTGATTATCTTCGTCTTTGTGATTCGTCGTTTCTATGTCGATCGGTCATACAATAACGAAAATGTTGGTGGCAAAGAGATTCCCAAGGAATTGGTAACTGATGACTTGTCTGAAGATATACCCCATGAGATGCACGATGTGGATGAGTTTGAGGTAGTCCGACCTGAAGATCCTCCAAGTTGGTTGCAAGGAAACTGGAGCGTGGAAACCTCCGAGGGTTCCATCACTGTTTTCATCAAGGGAAACCGCATTTCAGAAACATTCGATGGAAAGACAGAACGTGGTACGTTTTACTATTCCAAAGGTGTCATTTATTGCAATTTCGGAAAAGGCGAAGAGACCACCCGACGGCTTGACATGGGACACCAAAGGTTGGAAGCTGGTGGCGGTCTGTGGATGGAAAAGAGTGATTTCTAAATATGCATGATCAAGACTCTCTATAATCAAATTGGACAATACAAGACTGCGTCCATCCTCACTCCAGTGTTCACAGCATTGGAAGTGGTGATGGACGTACTCATTCCATATGTCACCGCCAAGCTGATTGACGATGGCATCAACGCTGGCAACATCCACAATGTCTATTTCTATGGCGTGGTGA
>JAFYZV010000146.1 GCA_017548525.1 Prevotella sp. | reverse complement strand
TATATATATAATATAATAATAAACTACTAATAGAAGAGGTTGAGGGGGTATTCAAAAAAAACTGTTTTACTGTTTAACTGTTTTTTACCCTTACATCGTGTGTCTTTTCTTCAACCTGCAAGCTGGGCACCATCCCTTTATCACGTAATTGACGGTGGTCATCTCATAGCCATCGGGTAATGCCACTTGGGGGATTTTGATGTTGTCAAGGCAAAAGGTTTTCTGGCAATGTTCACAAAAGAAATGAACATGTACATCATCATCTTGCTCATGATCATGGCTATGACATAATTCATAGCGCACTCCGTCGCTACCATCTTCGATGACATGCACCAGATGATGCTCCTTAAACAGGGAAAGTGTACGGAATATTCCCGACTTGTCGATGGTTAGTATCTTCTCCTCCAACTCACTGAGCGACATCGGTCGAAGACTTGACAACAGGGCATTGGCAACAACAATCCGATTGGCTGTCGGCTTGATGCCATGCGACGCCATCAATTGTATAAACGTTTCTTTATCCATCGCAATCAAATAAACTAATCATAGAAAGAGAAGCCACATTTCTTCATCAGACGATTGAAAAGGTTGGGTTGCTTTACATTCTCCCCCAAAATGAATTCCGTATCAAAGACGGGGTTTATCTTGAGCAGTTCTTTTATCATTCTCATCTTTTGGGTAATCGTTGAGCGACTTACTCCAAAATAATCGCTGATATCCGAAGGGGAAAGGCTTAATGGCTTCCTTCTGTCAAACATCAGATTGATGCTACAGATGGTATAAACCGAAGCGGCAGCCCACATCTCCAACCGACCAGACTGAATAGGACAAGGACTCTTATTCCCAAGCTTATGAATGAGTTTGGTACATAATGCAGCATATTCCTCATTCAAATGCTCCTTGCAGAATGACTCCGCAAGTTCTATCATCTTTTGCTCTCTTTCTTGTAGCTGTTGTTTATCCATATCTCCCTCGGGGATACCAAAGGACGAAGATTAACTATAGCAAAAGCCAATCTTATTGATAAAGGTATCGCTTAATGGAACGCTTGGGAGTCTTCTCAAACTCTTCAGGGAAAATCTTGTATTCGGAAACCTGCTCGTATTTTGCCACCAACGTGTTCAACGTCTTCAAGTTGTTTTTCATGATTTTCTCTATCTCCTCATTCGAGAGATTCCGTTCCATCGCCTCTTGGTAGTTGGGATGAATCAACGCGATAATCTTTCCTTCCTTCTGTACCACGATACTCTCTTCCACGTAGGGCAGGTTATTGAGTTTCTCCTCTATCTCCTCGGGATAAATGTTCTGGCCACTCGGTCCAAGAATCATGTTCTTGGAACGTCCGCGTATGGTAATGTTCCCATCAGCATCCATCGTACCCAAGTCGCCCGTGTGCAACCAGCCTTCCTTGTCGATGGCCTCTGCCGTTGACTTGGGGTTCTTATAATAACCCAACATCACGTTGTCGCCCTTAACAAGAATCTCGCCCGTCACCTGGGCAGGGTCTTCCGAGTCTATCCTCACTTCTATACGGTCAACGGGAATGCCACATGTACCAGGCCTGAATGTTCTCCATCCCGTATAGCCAATCAGCGGACCACTCTCCGTCATTCCATAACCAACGGTATAAGGCAACTTGATGCGGCGCATAAACTCTTCCACCTCCTCATTTAAGGCGGCTCCACCAATTACCAGTTCTATGAAGTTGCCGCCGAAGAGGTCGAAGATTTTCTGGCGCACCTTGGCAAGCACACGATCCCGAAGGATGGGAACGCGCAACATGGTCTTCATGGGTTGCTCTTCCAATTTGGGGAGTACATTTTTCTTGATGACCTTCTCCACGATAAGCGGAACGGTGATGATGAGCGACGGCTTTATTTCGGCATATGCTTGGAAAATGATTTTGGGGCTTGGAGTGCGTGTGAGGAATTGAGTATGGCAACCCTCTATGAACTCGAAGAGGAAAGAGAAGAGCAACCCGAAGGCATGTGCCATTGGCAACATACACACATGGCCGTCGCCTCTCTTTAACGTAATATGCTCACGCGCAAAGATAAGATTGGACACCAAGCTACGATAAGGCACCATCACGCCCTTTGAGAAACTCGTCGTTCCCGAGGTATAGCTGATATATGCCAATTCCTCTGCCTTGTCTTGATGATAGCAAATCTTCTCGGGCGTGAGACCACACGGAAACTTCTTCTTATACAATCGAATCACCTGTTCCTTGGTCGTGGATAACTTCTTGTTTCGTGACACCAACAACGAGCGTTCCTTGATGGAAATAATCACCTTGACATTCGGCATGGAGCGTTCATCAAGATTTTCCCAAACATTATCCCCCACGAAAAGCAACTTAGCATCAGAATGGTTCACGATGTTATGGATATTCTCTGCCTTGAAATCATGGAGGATGGGTACGCATACGGCACCATACGTCAAAGTAGCAAGGAAGGCTACGCCCCAATTGGAACTATTGCGTCCACACAGAGCCACCTTGTCACCTCGCTTTATCCCTACCAACTTGAAGAGAATGTGTATCTCTTCTATTCCTTTGGCGACATCATTGTAAGTGAGGGTGTCTCCCTTATAATCCGATAGCGAATTGAGATTCCAATTCTTGCGTATACTTTCGGTAATTAATTGATTAAACGTCGTCTCCATTATCATGTGTAATGTTTAGTGTCAACCAACAATCTTCAATTTTCAATCTTCAATCTTCAATCTTCAATCTTCAATCTTCAATTCTTATTCACGTCGGCAATCTGCTGGTTGATCATCGAAGAGAACTTCACAGGGTTCTCGATATGTGAGAAACTATTTGTCACCTCGCCCGTGGAGACAATCACCGTACCATAGTCAAGGAGACGCCCCATGATGCTCTGGCTGATGCTCACGCCCTCACAACGACGCAACACCAAGTCCAAGGAGTTGCGCTTCACGATACCGCGTTTCAAAATCAACCGCTTATTGGTCAGGATGTACTTCCTGCCCCCATAAATGTTCAATGCCCATATCGCTGCCACTATCACGAGAAGCACGGCGAAACAACACTGCACCAACAAACCCGTGCCACCAGTAGGAATGACAAACTGCACAATGGCTATCACCACCAACAGGGCGGGAAGCCAATAGATAATCCAATGCTGGCGAGCCTCATAGACAATATGCTCACCGTCCATCAGGTTTTTCTCGATATATCCCATGACATTGATTTTTTAATTGGCACTAAATCCCTTGGTGCTGATGGTCTTGATGACATCCTTGATGGTCATCTCTTTCCAACCGCCATCCAACAGACGGGCGTTGGTCTGACACTCTGATTCCTTCTCCTCATCGTTTGCCTTATACTGGCAATTCTTTGCTTTCACCTCTGCCAAAAGCCACCCTACAAGGGCTACGGAGAAAAGAACGAAAATACCAAAAATTACTGCATTCATCGTCGTTAGGTTTTATGATATAACTAATTATGCCCACAAAGATAGGCAAAAAATCACAAAAACACAGCGACAAAAGGAAATATCTTTCATGTTCCTTTTTAATTCTTTAGGATTTCCTTATTTTTGCAAACACAAATCTATCATTATGGAAAACCAAGGGGAAATCATTTTATACCAACCGAATGAGGAAATACGGTTAGAAGTAAGACTGGAGAACGATTCTGTTTGGCTAACACAAGCGCAAATGGCATTATTATTCCAAACAACAAAACAAAACATTAGTCTCC
>JAFYZV010000145.1 GCA_017548525.1 Prevotella sp. | reverse complement strand
GGAAAAACAACATTTCGTGACTATCGCAAACCTATCGAGAGAGCGCATCATGCACCTCATCGAAATGGCGCAAGAGTTCGAAAAACACCCCAACAGGGAACTTCTGAAAGGAAAGGTTGTGGCAACGCTTTTCTTTGAACCCTCCACCCGCACACGCCTTAGTTTTGAAACAGCCGCCAACCGTTTGGGCGCAAGGGTTATCGGATTCTCCGATGCCAAGGCTTCCAGCGTGAGTAAAGGCGAAACGTTGAAGGACACCATCCTCATGGTTTCCAATTATGCCGATGTCATCGCGATGCGACATTTCATTGAGGGGGCGGCACAGTATGCCAGCGAAGTGGCTCCCATACCCATCATCAACGCTGGCGATGGAGCCCATGAACATCCCTCGCAGTGTCTGCTCGACCTCTTTTCCATCTATAAAACGCAGGGAACGTTGGAGAACCTAAACATCTCGCTTGTGGGCGACTTGAAATATGGACGCACAGTGCATTCGCTCATTACAGCCATGCGGCATTTCAATCCCACTTTCCATTTCATCGCCCCCAAGGAACTCGCCATGCCAAATGAGTACAAACTTTACTGCAAGGAGCATGGTATCAAATACCAAGAACACACTGTATTCAACGACAAAGTGATTGCCGATGCAGACATCATCTATATGACACGGGTACAGAAAGAACGCTTCTCCGACCTGATGGAATATGAACGGGTCAAAAACGTCTATATCCTCCGTAACGAGATGTTGGCAAACGTGAAGAACAACATGCGCATCCTGCACCCCCTACCACGTGTCAACGAGATTGCATACGATGTGGATGACAACCCCCACGCATACTATATCCAACAGGCGCAAAACGGCCTATATGCTCGGCAAGCCCTCTTCTGTTATGTTTTGGACATCACCCTCGATGACATTCGTAATGACAAGACTATCATCATCAGCTGATACATACACATTATTATATTATAAGGACGTATGGACAACAAGAAAGAACGGCTCGTGGCAGCCATTGAGAATGGCACCGTCATTGACCATATCCCTGCCGAGAAAACCCATCAAGTGGCATCGTTGCTCGGACTTTTCGACATTAAGAGTGAGGTGACCATCGGCATCAACTTTGCCTCAAACAAGGTGGGAAAAAAGGGAATCATCAAGGTTTCTGACAAGTTCTTCACCAACGACGAAATCTCTCGCCTATCAGTGGTGGCACCGAAAGTCATCCTCAACATCATACACGACTATGGCGTAGTGGAGAAAAAGACCGTTGACACACCCGATGAGTTAAGGGGCATCGTGAAATGCAACAACCCCGTGTGTATCACCAACAACGAGCCGATGGAGACGGTTTTCCACGTCGTTGACAAGGAGCGAGGCATCTGTAAATGCCATTATTGTGACAAGGAGCAAGACATGGCAAAAGTGAAACTTGTATAAATCAACAAATTCAACCCAATATTCAAATGAAAAGAGACAACGCAATTTTTGAGTTAATCGAGAA
Source organism: Prevotella sp. (assembly GCA_017548525.1). Classification (GTDB taxonomy): domain Bacteria; phylum Bacteroidota; class Bacteroidia; order Bacteroidales; family Bacteroidaceae; genus Prevotella. Next base: position 1,673 of record JAFYZV010000145.1, on the reverse strand, counting down.
AGAACACCAACGCCAAATGAGAGGCATCGAACTGATTGCCAGCGAGAATTTCGTTAGTGACCAAGTCATGGAGGCGATGGGCAGTTACCTGACCAACAAATATGCCGAGGGCTACCCTGGCAAACGCTATTATGGCGGTTGTCAAGTGGTGGATGAAGTGGAGACACTTGCCATTGAGCGCGTATGCAAGTTGTTTGATGCAGAATACGCCAACGTCCAACCACACTCTGGCGCACAAGCAAACGCCGCCGTGCTGCTTGCCGTCTTGAAGCCAGGGGACACCTTCCTCGGATTGAATTTGGCACATGGCGGACACCTCTCCCATGGCTCTGCCGTCAATACAAGTGGCATCCTGTATAAGGCTGTGGGCTATGACCTCAATCCTGAGACGGGACGTGTGGACTATGACCAAATGGAAAAACTCGCCCTCGAACACCAGCCAAAGCTCATTATCGGGGGAGGCAGTGCCTACAGTCGCGAATGGGATTACAAACGGATGCGTGAGATAGCCGACAAGGTAGGTGCCTTGCTGATGATCGACATGGCTCATCCCGCTGGGTTGATTGCCGCTGGGTTGCTCGACAACCCCGTGAAATACGCCCACATCGTGACTTCTACCACCCACAAGACATTACGTGGACCACGTGGCGGTATAATCCTCATGGGCAAGGACTTCGAGAATCCATGGGGACTGAAGACACCCAAAGGCGTGACGAAGATGATGAGCCAACTGCTCAACGCTGCCGTATTCCCTGGCCAACAGGGCGGTCCCTTGGAGCATGTTATCGCTGCTAAGGCTGTCGCTTTCGGCGAAGCTCTCCAACCAGAGTTTAAGGAATGGGCAACACAGGTGCAGAAGAATGCCAAGGTGTTGGCAGAGGAACTTGTGAAACGTGGCTTTACCATCGTCAGTGGCGGCACAGACAACCACTCCATGCTCGTTGACCTTCGCTCCAAATATCCCGAATTGACGGGTAAGGTGGCAGAGAATGCCCTCGTGGCAGCCGACATCACGGTGAACAAGAACATGGTGCCGTACGACAGCCGTTCCGCATTCCAGACCTCGGGCATTCGTCTTGGTACACCCGCCATCACCACCCGTGGTGCCAAGGAAGACCTCATGGTGCTGATTGCCGCCCTCATCGAGGAGGTATTGAACGACCCCGAGAACGAGGAAGTGATTGCCAGCGTCCGTCAGCGTGTCAACAAGACGATGGAAAAATATCCCCTCTTCGCCTATTGATGATACAGACATTATTGACCTATACCATCTTGGCACTCTCCATTGCCTATGCACTCTATAGCATATACAAGGCAATCAAGAGTGCCAAGAATCCTTGTTATGGGTGTGAAGGATGTCCATTGAAAGAAAAAAGAATGCGACAAAATACCCCCTGTCCCAAGAAAAAATAAGCAAATAATTTGTTTTTCAGAAATAAAAGCTATATCTTTGCACCCGAATTAAGAACAAGGTACCTTGGCCGATCGGTTAGGTAACGGTCTGCAAAACCGTGTAGAGCAGTTCGACTCTGCTAGGTACCTCAAAAAAAAACGCAACCAAATCCAAGATTTGATTGCGCTTTTTCTTTTATCTACCATACAGAGGTTATCCCAACGTGTATGCAAAGAACACACCAAAAATCACTACGGCAGCTAATATCATCAATATATAG
>JAFYZV010000144.1 GCA_017548525.1 Prevotella sp. | reverse complement strand
TGCCATCACAGGTACGGTTGCCTCAGATTTCACGTTAATGTCCTCGCGGCGGATGTCGAGGAACACGGCCCGGTAGCGCAGGGCCACCTTTGTCAGATTGTTGGTGTTCATAATGCTGTAATATAAAAGGTAATTGGCTGACAAATATAATGGTAATTGATCATTTCTAGGAGTATGTCAGCCTTGACCTTGTTAATAATTTGAGGTAATGGAGAAACTGATGAGGTTTACCAGACCTTATGGATCGAAGTAAGTTTCTCATAGACCTCGATGTTTTTTAGTTACATATTTGTGTGCAAAGATAAAACATCTTGTATCTTTTCGTGGCACAAGCGAGAGAAAAAGTATATAAATAATACTTTTTCCGAGCACCACAACGATACGTTTTCTATCCTTTTATCACTGCCACGGGGAGCAGTCGGGTTTTTACCTTCACCAGGTCTGCCTCGTTGGCAATAACCTCCTCTATGTCCTTATAGGCGCTCGATGCCTCCTGCATGTCGTCTTGACTACGGATGGCGTGAATGATGCCTTTGGCCTCCAATTGTGCTACCTCCGCAGCCATGTCGAGGGTTCTGATGGCTGCCGAGCGTGAAAGCACACGACCGGCACCATGGGAGCAGGAGCAGAACGAGTCGGGGTTGCCAAGACCTTCGACGATGTAGGATGCTGTGCCCTGCGAGCCGGGGATGATACCGATGACTCCCTCGCGGGCCAGCGTCGCTCCTTTGCGGTGGACGATGACATTTTTCCCGAAGTGATTCTCCCAAGCTGCATAGTTGTGGGCGATATTAATCATTGGTTCAAATTCGATGTCTGGCAGTGCATCGGACAGCACTTCCTCGATACGCTCCATCATCAACTTGCGGTTGCAGAGGGCAAAGTCGATACAGTATTTCATCTCTTCCCAGTACATTCCGAATTCCTTTGTCTCTCGTGGGAGGAAAGGCAGGTGGATATCTGGAGAAACGACAGAATGCCAAAGTTTGTTGTACTTTTCGGCAATCTTGTTGTAATAGTCGCCGACTTGTTTGCCAAGGTTTCGTGACCCCGAGTGAATCATAATCCAGAGAGTGCCCTCATCGTCCTTCTGTAGCTCGATGAAGTGGTTGCCACCGCCCAGCGTGCCTACCTCCTTTGTGATGGCATTTTGGCGTCGCTTCACGATTTCAAGAGCATCGATGTCGTGCCCTTCGGGGAGGTATTTCTCATCCTGTGCTTGTTTGTGGTGGTCCATTCCCAGGGGTATACGCATGCGGATACCCCTCATAATTTGCTTGCGTAGCACTTCTGTTGTGATGTCGCTCACTTTCCAGTTGGTCTTCACGGCGCACATTCCGCATCCGATGTCCACACCCACGGCATTGGGTATCACGGCATCTGTGCATGCCAGCACACCACCGATAGGCATTCCCATGCCTGCATGAACGTCGGGCATAATGGCAAGGTGATGGAAGAGGAATGGTAGCGTGGTCAGGTTTTCAATCTGGCGCATGGCTGTCTCCTCGACATTGTCCGTCCATATTTTGACGGGACGGTTGTTAATCATCTTTACTTCCATTGTCTTTTCGTTTTAATTGTTGAATAATAATTTGGTGGTGCCTCGTAGCTCAATTTTCTAAACGTGTTCGTGCCCAAACCGCGATGCAAAGGTATTATCCCACTGCGCATTCTATTTGCGTAGAAAGAAATAATTTCGAAAAAAAAGCAAATAATCGTTTTTTTTGAGTTCTACGCAAATAGAATGCGTAGAAATTTCGTAATTTTGCAGTGGATGTTCGAGCACTACAGATGAATCAGGTAATGGCTCATTTTAACTCCCCCTTATAACTTCTCCTTAACTCCAATTTATTAACTCCCAAACTTCAGTTATTAAATCCAATAACCATGCCAGCCAATAAGAATGCGTTGATACGCTATAAGACCATTGACAACTGTCTTCGCAACCGCTTTCGCAGATGGACACTCGAAGACCTTGTGGAAGCCTGTTCAGATGCCCTTTACGATATGGAGGGCATTCGGAAAGGTGTTTCTGTCCGAACTGTTCAGGGTGACATTCAGATGATGCGTTCTGACAAACTCGGGTACAATGCACCCATCGAGGTGTATGACCATAAGTATTACCGCTATGCCGACAAAGACTATTCCATCATGGATATGCCAATGTCGCAGAATGACTATGAAGTGATGCAGGAAGCCGTTGATATGCTTCGACAGTTGGAAGATTTCGAACAATTCTCAGAGATGTCGGATGTGGTTAGCCGTCTGCAGGATAAGTTGGCAATTAGCCGTAATAATCGCAAGCCGATTATCCATTTCGACAGTGTGCCGGATTTGGAGGGTATTCGTCTGTTGAACCCTCTCTACAATTATATCGCCCACAAACAGACACTGCGAATCATGTATCAGTCGTTCTCGGCGAGGTATCCTACAGAATACATTCTCTGTCCATATCTTTTGAAGGAGTTCCGCAACCGTTGGTTCCTCTTTGGTTCGAAGGCAAGCAACTTGTTGCTCTTCAACCTGGCACTCGACCGCATCAAGAGCGTTGAACCAGTGGATATACCATTCAGAGAGAACCTGGATTTTGACCCAGAACATTTCTTCGATGATGTAATTGGGGTGAGCAAGAACATCAGAAATACGCCGAGGTGTATCAAGTTTTGGGCAAGTCGTGAGCAGAGCAAATATATCAAGACAAAACCCATCCATCGCTCCCAAAAACTATTGAGCGAGAATCCAGAAGATGGCAGTTGCATCTTCAGAATTGACGTGGTCGTCAACTTCGAGATGTATTCGGTCTTTATGTCGTACGGCCCGGGAATCCGCGTCATCTATCCCCGGCATGCAGTGAAATATATGCGTGATAAGTTAAAGGAAGCCCTTGACCACTATGAGGAGGAAGACAAGAGAGAGTAGACCGTAACGCCTTCAACTGACTTTTGCTTTTGGACAACGAGAACTGATATAATTGTAGACAAAGTCGAAATCATCGTTGTTGGCATACACGCGGTTCTTCCCAAAACGTTCATTCACCTTGATGGTATTCATCCAACGCATCGCTTTCACTTTTCTGACACTGGAAAAGTCGGAACGCATTGATGTGCGACTGGCCGCTATCATTCCTGTTCCCATTACACCGGGTTTGCGTGTTAAAAGACCCACCAATACGGTGAGGCAGCCTACGCGTTCAGAAACCTTTTGTGCACGTGGCGCCTGTTCTTGTGTTACGCCATTCTCGTCCATGATGAAATGCACGGAATATGCCCATCCCGACATGGCTGCATAGATAAAGTATCCAAGTAGTCCGAGCACCAGCATGATGCCTGCCATAATGCCTGTAACTTTCAGCACAAACTGTATTTCTTCTAGATGTATTCCATTTGAACAAGCTTGAATTATAAAAAAGAGGATTGCAACAATGACCACGGACAATACTAGTGCCTTGAACAAGTCAAACAGCACTGACGGATTCTTCAACAAATGGAGGTCGTACATCCAATGGTATTTGCCGTCTTCATAAAGTTTCACACGATAGTCACAGTTGATTCCCGGCATTTGCTTGTTCGTTATTTCCTTTTCTGCCATAATAATGTGATTTTGATGCAAAGATAATGAAAATTTCGATTAAGTGAGCGAAAAGCAGGATGTTCTTGCTTTTCCGAACATGAGAAATTTATCTAAAACCGAGTGCAAAATAAAAATTTGCTATATCTTTGCATAAGATATGCTGCATCTCGGCAAAACAAGCGAGCTTGATTGCACTCGATTTGTTATATCTTTGCAAAAGATATGCCGCATCTTTCATTGTTATTTCCGAATGATGATAAACAAATAAGATAATAGTTATGTTCAAGAAAATTTCAGCTTTATTGGTAGTAAGTTTGATGGTAGTTCTAGCTTGGGGGCAGACTCCCATCGTTAAAGTGGAGGGCGGTCTAGTGCAAGGAGTGCCTTCTAAATCGAGTGATGTTACAGTTTTTCGGGGTGTTCCCTACGCTGCACCTCCCGTGGGAGAGCTCCGTTGGAAACGACCGCAGCCCGTTGTCAAATGGGAGGGCATCAGAAAAGCAGATACTTTCAGCAAAATCTGTTGGCAACCAGGCAATGCCGTTGGCACATTCTATGGCAATGAGTTTTATTGGAAGGAACAGACAGTGCAGAGTGAGGATTGTCTCTATCTGAATATCTGGACTCCCACGAAGGCCGTCGGCAACCGTGAGAGTAAATTACCTGTAGCATTCTGGGTGCATGGCGGTGCCTATTTCAATGGTTACGGACATGAGATTACCATGGATGGTGATGCTTGGGCACAGCGGGGAGTGATACTTGTCACTATCAACTACCGCTTGGGTATTTTCGGCTTTCTTGCTCATCCCGAACTATCGGCAGAAACTCTCGATGGCACGTCCGGTAACTATGGCACTTATGACCAGGTGGCTGCCTTGAAATGGGTGCATAACCATATTGTGGAGTTTGGTGGCGACCCAAATAACATCACTGTTCTTGGTCAGAGCGCTGGAGCTGCCAGTATCAAGAATCTTGTGTCCTCACCTTTGTCAAAAGATATAATTAAAAATGCAGTCATTCAGAGTGGTGGCGGAATCAGTGCTAATTCAAGTTCTGAGAATGAGCAAATGAAAGCAGAGGGGACAGGAAAGGCATTTATGGACAAATTCGGGTATCATACCTTAAAAGAAATGCGCGGTGTTCCTGCAGAAGAACTACTCAGAATTTTCAAGGAAGAAGGTATGGGGCTCTTCCGTCCCCACATCGATGGTACATTGTTGATAGAATCGTTTGATGATGCCGCAAAAAATCATCACTTGGCAGATGCGTCATATATGATAGGTTGCACACTCGATGACATTCGTCCGATGGGTAAGCAGATAGATGAGTTCTGTTTCTTACGGGACTCTCTTAACAGCCCCGCCTACCAATATCTCTTTGCACGCAAACTGCCCGGTACCCATGATGGGGCATTCCATTCCGCCGAGTTGTGGTATATGTTCCACACCTTGGATCGTAGTTGGCGTCCCATGACGCAAGCCGACTATGTTCTTGCGGATGAGGTAATGGACTGCTGGACGAATTTCGCAAAATTTGGTAATCCAAATGGAAGCAGAGATAGTAAAGCTTGTTGGCAACCTTTCACACTTGCCAATCCATATGTCAAGGTCTTTAATGTCAAATTTGACAATTAGTAGCGAAAACTGTCAATGTTGCCACCGACCATTTCATTACATGTTATTTATGACAATTTTTGATTGATTTCTGGTAATTCACGGAGAACATCAGCATACAGTTATTCGTGAAGATTTGAGTTGTTCGTGTTTGCAAAAAAACTCTTATTGGTCATTGGGCCTGCGACAATTCTCTTGGTATTCCTCAAGCACATGTAAGATGATTGCCCAATCATTCTCGGCGTCGAATCCGAACTTATCGTCAAGCCCCACGTTCATATATAGTTTTTCCTCAAAGTTCTGCAAGTGGGTGTTTTCTACTTCGGGGTTCTCGTTGATATAGTCAAACCTTATGTCGTCGTCCAGGAAATGGAAGGCATATTCCATCAATTTGTCACGATGGCAAGAACTCCAAAGGATTAGACAAATGTCCTCACGGAGTGACATCATCTGCAATACTTCTTTCGCGAGTGGGAAATAATCGTAGGTTTCCTCGTTTTCATAACATGCACGGAGAATGGTGTCGTGGATGTCAACTGCAATATAGATTTTCTCCCAGTTCTTTTCTCTCATGCGGATGAAAGCCGCTTCGAATGCCTTCTTGATATCCATAATCAATATTAATAGGTTAGGTAAATGAATGCAATAGTGTGCAAATATAGATAAAATAAGGCACTTTTTTGCTTTTTTCATCCTTTTTATAAAGCAAAGTTTTTTTAACTCATTCTTATCATCCAAATAAGCCATATATCAGATGAGAACATTGGTAATTTAGAAAGACTTATGAAAACAGAATAACATAGTAGTGTACTAACTTGAACCAAACTGAATTGGGATAAATAATCAAATGATTGTTTACAGAATATATTTTCCTCCAAAATAGGATTACTTTTGTTAAAAAAATCGTAACTTTGAAGCGCAATTCAGCACATACCTAATAACGAAGAATGTATAATCACATAAAAGAATCAAAATGAAAAGAATCTTGTTTTTCAGTTTGATGCTTGTGGCTTTGATGACACAAGCACAGACAGCAAAGAAATTCACCATTAATCTTACAGATGATGGCGAGGCAAACTTAGTGGTGTTTCTGGCACAAAATCCTTCAGGAAAGGCAATCGTGGGCATTCCCGGTGGTGGATATTCAGTCTTGTCTAACACCCACGAAGGAACCCAATGGTCGGATTGGCTTAACAATCGTGGCATTTCTTACTTCGTAGTAAACTATCGTCTACCGAACGGTGACCGCACACGTCCTATCGGTGATGTAGAGAAGGCTTTCCGCATTGTGCGTGACTCTGCTGCAGTATGGAACATCAACCCACACGATGTGGGTATTATGGGATTCTCGGCAGGAGGACATCTCGCGTCCGTCATATCAACATTATCCGACTTCGATGTGCGTCCCGATTTTACCATCCTATTCTATCCCGTCATCTCCATGGATGAGCGTGTATCGCATAAGTATTCGTGCATCAACTTCCTCGGTGAGGAAGGGCAGAAAGATCCTGCTTTGGTAAAGAAATATTCCACCAACAATTCCGTGCGTCGTCATCTCACACCACCAGCCATTATCCTCATGTCTAGCGATGACCGTCTGGTGCCTCCCGTGACCAATGGCGTGGCCTATTATTCCGCCATGCGCAATGCTGGCAATGAATGTGCTATGTATATCTATCCCACTGGTGACCACGGATGGGGCGTCGGACCTTGGTTTAAATATCACAATCAAATGCTTGCCGACCTTGGCAACTGGCTTGACAACCGTCGCACACCTAAACCCGATGCCATTCGTGTGGCGTGTGTCGGTAACAGCATCACTGATGGACATGGTATAGACATGGCCGAGCAACATGGCTATCCTGCCATCTTGCAGCAAATGTTGGGGCAAGACTACTGGGTAAAGAATTTTGGCGTGAGTGGTCGCACCATGCTCAACAAGGGTGACCTCCCCTATATGAACGAGATGGCTTGGCAGGACGCACAGGCATTTGACCCTGACATCGTCATTATTAAGTTGGGTACCAATGATTCAAAACCACAGAATTGGCAATATGGCACAGAATTTAAACAAGACTTGAAACAAATGATTACTACACTGTGTCCAAGTCTTGCTACTCCAGCAAAGAAAAAGGGAAAGAAAGCAAAGCAAGTCCTTCCCGTTAGACCTAAAATCTATCTTTGTACACCGATTCCCGCCTTTAAATCGACATGGAACATCAGCGACGATGTTATTACAAATGAAATCATTCCCATCCAACAAGAAGTGGCCAAAGAGTATGGCTTGCAAATCATCGATTTACATACTCTCTATGCCAATGATGGAGATAAGATGCTCGACGATGGCATTCATCCCGATGGCAAGGGTGTTCGCCGTATGGCAGAAATCATCGCCGGAGAATTGAAGAAATAAAGTAGATACGCCACATTGGGGCGTCTCTACAGAGGTGAGAAGTAAGGGGTGAGAGGTTAGAGGTAAAAGATTACCTCGGCCTCTCACCCCTTACTTCTAATCCCTATCAACTTTAGATGCCCAACCAAGGCATTTCTATTTCACTTCAGCAATTGCTTCCAAAGGTAGATTGTCCGATGAACCACCTACTTTGATGGTGATTTTGCCTGGTTCCAACATCCATGTTTGAGCGGCTTCGTCCCAATGGCAGAGGTCGGAGCGGCGAATAGGGATGGTGACATTCTTTTGCTCACCGGCTTTCACCGAAACTCTCTTGAATGCTTTGAGCTCTTTCACTGGGCGGTCGATATGGGAATAGGGGTAGGAGACATATACTTGTGCCACTTCCTCGGCATCCACTGACGATGTGTTAGACAGGGTAAAACTTACATTCATTCCCTCTATGGTGCTTGTCACGGAAAGGTTGCTGTAATTGAATTGAGCGTAGGATAGTCCATGACCAAAAGGGTAGGCGACAGCCTCTTTTTTGCTGTCATACCAACGGTAGCCAACCAGTCCCTCCTCGGCATAATTGGCGATTAATTGTTGGCTACGGTCGTTGCTCCTATTGTTTACCAGTCCGACAAAGATATCACCCTGCTCATTGGTGGTGTTCTGTGGATAACTGCCTGTGGCGTATGCAGGAACGTCTTCCAATTGCTTCGGCCATGTCATAGGCAGTTTCCCTGATGGGGAGATTTTGCCCGTGAGCACCTCTGCCAGCGCTTGCCCACCCATGGAGCCATTGAACCATGAAACCACCAAAGCACCCGATACTTTGTCCACCGTACTCACATCTACTGGTCCACCCGATACAACAACGGTGACTATTGGTTTCTTCGTTTTAGCCAAAGCCTCTGCCAATTCGTCTTGTCCAGACGGGAGTGTGATGACTTTGCGGTCTGAACCCTCGGTTTCCACTTCACGGTTGTCGCCAGCAAAGAAAAGAACAATGTCAGCACGTTTGGCAGCTTTCACCGCTTCTGCCATTAGTTTCTTGTCGGCTGGTTGTATCGGACTTTCACGTTTGAAGGGGTTCTCAGGAGCATACCGTTTATATCCTGGTACATAAGTGATTTTAACTTGATTGCCTAGTAACTGCTGCAAACCTTCGAGGGGTGTAATCTCGCATTTCGTCTTGACACCGGCTCCCACGCCTCCCAATGCCATCTTCGTAATGGCATTCTCACCAACAACAACAATATGCTTTGTACGCTTCGGGTCGATTGGTAGTAGATGCTCATTTTTCAGCAGAACGATGGCACGTCTGGCTACATCAAGTGCCGTGGCCATCTCTGCCGGGTTTCCGGTTGGGATACGGTTGGCTTCCTCCTTGGCGATAGGTTTCACTGTCAGCCTCACTCTGAGAATTTCCCTCACACGTTGGTTGATGACATCTTCACTCACTTTTCCAGCCATAACAGAATCGAGCAATGGTTTGCCCATGAATCTTTCGCCAGGCATTTCCACATTCATTCCCGCTGTGACGGCATCGACGGTGGAGTGTACGCCCCCCCAGTCGCTGATGACCATGCCGGGGAAGCCCCACTGCTGGCGTAGGATGGTGTTGAGCAGCACCTCATTCTCTGAACACCAACGGCCATTGACCTTATTATAAGCTGCCATGACACCCCAAGCGTCACCCTCGCGCACTGCCATTTCGAAAGGACGTAGGTAAATCTCATGCATGGCACGGTCTGAGATGCGTACATCCACAAAGCCACGATAGTCTTCCTGATTGTTCAGCGCATAGTGCTTCAGGCATACTGCCGTGCCTTCATCTTGTGAACCTTTTGTGTAGGCCACGGCAAGGAAACCACTGAGTAAAGGGTCTTCGCTCAGATATTCGTAGGTGCGCCCACCTGTGGGGATGCGCTGGATGTTCATGGCTGGCCCAAGCAACATGTCCTTGCCACGAAGTCTTGCCTCATGGCTGATGGCGCGACCATAGGCATAAGCGCAGTCGGTGCTCCATGTGGCGGCGAGTGCCGAACCTGTTGGAAAAAAGGTGGCGGAGTCTGTGGTCAGGTGGAGAGAATTCCAAGAATGAGGTTCCATCTCCTCGCGTATTCCGAAGGGACCGTCGGCATATTCCATATCGGCAATTCCCAAACGTGGGATACCTGCAGAGGAAAACATGTTTTTCCCGTGTAGCATGGCAATCTTTTCTTCCAAGGTCATGCTACTGATGATGGACTCTATCTGCTGCTCATGTTCAGTGAGACGACTGGGATATTGCTGTGCAAAACAAGAGACAGTCATCACCATGGCAACAACGGTGATGAAGATTTTTGTGCGTCTAATTTTCATATTAGTAGTTTATGAGTTTTTTAGTTTATGAGTTTTTTAGTTTATGAGTTTTTTAGTTTATGAGTTTTTTAGTTTTCAATTTTCAATCCCACATAGCTGTGGGCAGCGAGTTGGATGTCAAACACAGTCTGTCCGTCAGAATAGCCAAAGAATCGGTGATTCGTTGTTCTTACGTCGGCGGGCGTCATTTTATCTCCCGTCAAAAGGTTGCGTAGGGCACTAACCTTGCCGTTAACGACTACACGCAGGTTGACAGCCTCGTCGTTGAAATTCTCTACGACCATCGTCTTGTTGTCATAGGGGAAAAGTGCCACTTTCGAAGGACCTTCAATATAGACACCTGTATCTTTGCTCATGGCACGGCGGATGATGTTGAGTGCCCCAGCAGGATAATCATAGAGGTTGCCGAAGTCATCGGGAATAGTAAGGACGAAAAGCACACCCTTGGAATATGTGTCACGAAGGAGTATAGGATAACCCGAAACACCACCAGTAAGAGGCCTGCCTGCACTGACCACTTCCCAAGCGTCATTGGTGAAATATTTCACCTGTGGGATGATGAATTCGCGCTCCGACTTGCCAAAATAGCCGAAGTCGTTGACGATGGCTTTCAAATCACCGCAGTACAGTTCCACCACGTCAGCGAGGTCGTCTTTGATGGCTTTCAGTAGTCCCGTGGTAATAATGACATCACTGCCTTTTTTGAGTTGTTGCTTGATTTTCTCCACAATCTGAGGGTCTTTGGCTGCCTGTTGGGTGAGAAGAATCTGCTGCCGGTCACCAAGCCATTGTGGGTGCATATCCATTGGGAGACCAATCATACCGAGGTAATTCTGTAGAAAGTCCTCGCCTGATGAATGGTAAGGCTTATATGAGACCAAACCGATAGGCTTGCCCAACTGTCCTACAAGAATATCGGTCTTGTGAAGAACCTCGTTGGCAAAGCGAGCCATGGTGGTAGGCGTGATGGTCTTTCCATTCTTGGTGTAAGGCACTACCATTTCATCATAGCTAAAACTATTGCTACCTGCATCCTGCCATGGGGCACGCATGGCGGGGGTGATTTTGACTTCAGCCAACTGCATGTAGTTCCATAGAATAATCTCGGGCGTGCGTGCCAGCATGGTAAGGTGAAGTTGTTCTGCATAACGGTCCATGCTCATGTGTATGCCACCGGCATCCACCCAACCAACGAGGTTTCGTCCCGGAGCGATATTTTCAACATAGCGGATGATGTTATAGCTGAGGTAGTTCTGCAGGTGCTGTGCTGATGCAGGGTCGCGTGTCTCTGTGCCTGTCCATAGTCCGTCGAAGTAAGTGGGTTCTTCTTCGAGATTGAAACCCAGTCCATGGAAGTGGTCATACCAGTTGGGGTATTTGATGATGACCTTCACCTTGGGATTGACAGCTTTGGCCGGACCTACAACCAGCTCTCTCCCAGCATCGGACATCAGTCGGAGACGGTATTCTGTCCAGCTCTTATTACCTTTTGCGGCAATCTCGTCATCGTTTTTCAGGTCGATAAAGAAAAAGTCGTCAAGAATGATGTCGTCGAAGAATTTGGCGGTGTATTCTGAAATATACTTGACTTGTTGGCGCTCGTCCTCGCGGGCATAGCTGTAAGTCTCAAAGTCGGTAGGCTCGGAGCGGGTAAATGTGATACCACCGCCTACTTCCAGTCCTTTTGAAAGAAAGAATTTCTTCACTTTTAGAAGGGTCTTTTCTGGTACGATGAAAGCGTCGCGGTGTGTCTCAAGGTAGATTTTGTCGAGGTCCACTTGACTA
>JAFYZV010000017.1 GCA_017548525.1 Prevotella sp. | reverse complement strand
CTGCCTTGAGGGCTTTCAGGAATTCACGTTGCACACGTGGCAATTCGATACTCGTTCGGTCGCCACCCTTGAATCCTTCAATGTTTACAGGCATTTCCTCACCTTCAAGGGCAGGAGAGATACCACCGACGAAAATCACTTTGTCAATGCCTTTCAGTTGGGCGATGGTCTGTTGATAGTCGATAGGCAATTCACGGGCGATGTCTATCTTCATGCCAGCCCCCCAAGTCTTGACCGTTTGGAATCGTACCTCAATTTGGAAAGACTGTCCTTTGTCGGCTTGTAGGACGGTACGTGTGGGAGTGGAACGCCAAATGTGGTGGGTAAAGCGTTTTTCGCCGTTGATGTAGAGTTCAAAATGACCTGTCCCTTCCACGTTTACCACATATTCCCCAGCCTCCTTCGGAGTGAAAGTAGTCTCATATTTAGCGGAAAAATCCTCTATGGGAACGCCAGGGGCAAAGTAGTGCATTCCGTTGGTGGTGACAGACAATGGCTTGGTGTAGTATTCGGTGGTGATGGGCTTTCCCTCCATCTTGGTATTGCTCCAGAATGTGCCTTTCAATCCACGCTTACCATCGGGTGCGACACACTCCGATGCTATATGGCATTCCATCACGCGGTCGTATGTCAAATCGCAGCCGGGTAGGTAAACCAACCTCTTTTGTTTGGAACGGATGCCGTCAAGGATAGTGACGGTATGGTTAGGAACACCATTATAGTTGCCCCACATAATGGGTTCATTGTGGGCGTTGGGACCGATGACAGCAATCTTCTCCTTACCTTTCTGCAATGGCAAGATGCTACCTTTGTTTTGCAACAACACAATGGTTTGGCGAGCCATATCAAGGGCTATGGCGGCAGAAGCCTTTGTAGACATGGCAGAATAAGGAATCTTCGACCACTCCACGAGTTCGGGAGCATCCATTTCACCAAGGTCAAACCGCCCTTCGAGCAAACGCACTACATGTTTGTCTATCTCTGCCTCAGAGATGAGACCACGGCGCACCGCCTCTGGCAGACTCTTGTATGCGTAACCATAACCACATTCCACATCGGTACCGGCAAGGGTAGCCTTGGCAGATGCCGTGATGGGCGATGAACTACTTTTGTGAGAATCGTAGAAGTCGCTGATGGCTCCACAGTCGCTTACTACGAGATATTGGAATCCCCATTCATCCCGCAGGATTTGTTGCAAGAGACGGCTGTTCCCACAACAAGGGTCATCGTCGAGTCGCTGGTAAGCACACATCACCTCGCGAACCTTGGCATCTTGGACCAATGTCTTGAAGACTGGCAAGTAGGTTTCCCACAGATCGCGAGGGGAAACATCGGTAAGATTGGCCGAATGGCGCGTATACTCAGGGCCGCTATGCACGGCATAATGCTTGGCGCAAGCCCACAATTTGCGGTATTTTGCGTCCTCTGGACCTTGAAGACCGCGAACTACTTGTGTACCCATCACGCTCGTCAGATAAGGGTCTTCGCCGTAGGTCTCTTGCCCTCTTCCCCATCGGGGATCTCTAAAGATGTTCACGTTAGGAGTCCATACAGAGAGGCTTCGCATTTTTTGGTCTTCGCCGCTGCCACGGAGCATCCGTTCGTTGTATTGCGCCCGCATCTCTGTGCTGGCAACATCGAACACTTTGTATAGAAGTTCGGGATTCCAAGACGATGCCATCGCGACTGGTTCAGGAAACACGGTTACGTTGCCCATGTTGGCTGCACCATGCAATGCCTCGCTCCACCAATAGAATTTCTTGATGCCAAGGCGTGGGATGGCAGGACTCTCGTCGAGCATCAGCATGGCTTTCTCGTCAAGGGTCATCCGTCCACAGAGGTCTATAGCCCTTTCATGGGCACTCAGGTTGGGATTCTGATAAGGGTGTGTTTGTGCGAATAATCCAAGACTTGCACAAATCAAAACTGCGATTGAAAAGAAGCGTTTTTGCATAATAAGGAGTGAATTTAATTATTTAGGGCAAAAATAATAAAAAATCTCCAAATTTGCATTTGTTAGTGTTACACTTTTTTTCGCGTTTGTTTCATTGGAAAAAACACTATGTTTGCAGAGGGAAACGATGGCGCAATTCAATTCTTCCGTGGACAGTACGGACAGGGAAAATGTCTGCCAAACAGAATATTGAGATAATGGTCACGGACAAGAAACCGTTTCATCAACTCGGACATGCTTGCTCCTGAATCATGCAAACGGAGAATCTCCTTCTTTTCTTCTAATGTGTGATGTCTATACATAATGAACCCCAAAAGTTTTTGTCTAACTTTTGGGGTTCACTTCATTTGTCACATTCTATGCATGTCTTGATTAGAATGGCAGATCGTCAGCACTACCCTCCTCCTCTGCTGGTGGGAAGGGGGCGGGATTGACTGTCTGCGGTTGAGGTGCAAAACCCTGTGCGGGGGCTGCGGGAGCATCGGGCATCGGCGGTGCTTGCATCCCTTGCGCACCAATGGTGGCTGGATCTACCAAACGCACATCAAAGGCGCGGATGCTATTAAACCATCTTCCTTGGTATTCGCGTGCGTCAATATCGAATGACACCAACACCTCCTGACCCACTTGGATGTTAAACCGTTGCAAACGGTCTGCACCCCACACGGAAAACACCATCTTGTGTGGGTATGATTCATGGGTTTCCACTACAAAATCCTGGGCTTTCCATTCTCCTCTCTGTCCCACACCTGAACGCGGTTCAAGTGCGAGGATAATTTTACCTTGTAATTCCATTATTCAATTGATTTAAGACTTTTTCGATGCGAAATTACTAAAATACTTCAAAATAAGAAACTTTTAACCGTATTTTTTTGTCAAAAACAATGCTTTTTCGTATTTTTGTGCCTAATATTGCGAAACGTAATTAATTATAGAATATGAGATTTACCTTATCAAGTACTTTGCTGAACAGCCGTCTGCAGACATTGGCTAAAGTGATTAACAGTAAAAACGCGCTGCCTATCCTTGACAGCTTCCTTTTTGAAGTGTACAACAACCAGCTTACCATTACTGCCAGCGATAGTGAGACTGTCATGAAGTCAACCATTATCCTGGACTTCAGCGATGGCGAAGGCTCTTTTGCCGTACCCAACCGCACCATCCTTGATGCCGTGAAGGAGTTGGCAGAACAACCTCTCACCTTCGATGTGGACACTGAAAGATGTACCATCCAGATTGCATACCAAAACGGATTGTACAAATTCACAACCCAGAATGCGGACGAATACCCACGCACACAGAACATTCCCGACGGTGCCACCGTCATCACGTTGGATGCCAACATCCTAAACGACAACATCTCACGTTCCATCTTTGCCACGGCACAAGATGAGTTGCGCCCCGTGATGAATGGCATCTACTTCGACCTCACACCCGATTGTCTTGCTATCGTGGCAAGTGACGGCCATAAATTGGTACGCAACAAGAACTTCACCGTGAAAAGCGAGTTGCCCGCATCATTCATCATGCCCAAGAAACCCGCAACATTATTGAAAAATGTGTTGGCTAAGGACAGCGGGGATGTCGTCATCAAGTTTGATGACCGTAGCGCGGAAATCAGCTTCTCCGACGGTTTGCTCGCTTGTAGGCTCATTGAGGGACGCTATCCCAACTACAATTCCGTCATCCCGAAAGACAACCCCAACCAACTCACCATCGACCGCAAGGCATTGATAGGAACGTTGCGCCGTGTCCTTCCTTTCGCCAGCGAGAGCAGCCAGCTCATCCGTTTCCGTTTGGAAACAGGCAAGCTCATCCTCTCATCTGAGGATATCGACTTCTCCACCAGTGCTAAGGAAGAGGTTGTCTGCGATTATACGGGACAGAACATGAACATTGGATTCAAGGGAAGCTCATTGACTGACATTCTGAACAACCTCGATGGCGATGAAGTCATTATCCAGTTGGCAGACCCCAGCCGTGCAGGTATTATCGTTCCCGCCGAGCAGCCAGAGAACGAGGACGTGTTGATGCTCATCATGCCCATGCTTCTCAACGACTAAAGAGCCTACCGAATACAAAACCAAGAAACAAACAAAATGAAATTAAACCTCACAAAGCCCCTAATAGTCTTCGACTTGGAGACTACGGGGCTTGATTTAGTTAGGGATAGAATCATTCAAATATCATACATCAAGGTGTTTCCCAACGGGCAGGAAGAGCGTAAGACCCTCTATGTAAACCCAGAGACACCCATCCCGCAAAACATCGTGGCTCTGACGGGTATCAGCGATGAGAAGGTCAAAGATGCCCCCACATTCAAGCAGCTTGCCCCTTCCTTGGCAGAGACATTCAAAGGGTGCGATATTGCGGGGTTCAACTCCAATCATTTTGACGTACCCCTCTTATCCGAGGAGTTTATCCGTGCAGATGTGTACTTCGACTTCAGCCCATGCCATCTCATTGATGTGCAGACTATCTTCCACAAGATGGAACGTCGCACCCTTGCCGCTGCCTACAAATTCTATTGCGGAAGGAAGATGGAGGAGGATTTTGAAGCGCATCGCGCCGACCAAGATACCGAGGCGACCTATCGGGTGTTGCAAGGGCAGTTGGATAAATACAACCCCGAGACGCAACCTGAGCCAGAGAAACATCTCGCCAATGACATGGACGTACTCGCCCAATTCTCCAAGACCAACGACAATGTGGACTTTGCCGGTCGCATTGTGTGGAAAGAGAAGACCGACGAAAAGGGGAATGTACTCCTCGACGACAAAGGGAAGCCACAGAAACATGAGGTGTTCAATTTCGGCAAATACAAGGGACAGGACGTGGCAGAAATTCTCCGTCGTGACCCCGGCTATTACAATTGGATACTAAACGGTGAATTTACCAACAACACCAAGCAGGCACTTACCCGCATCCGCTTGCGTGAGTTCAACAAACATTAAGGCATCAACATGATGAGAAGAGCTATTCTTTTATTGGTATTCCCCCTATTGGCTATTTGCGCCAAGGCACAGGAACTACAAGCCAAGGTGACCATCAACCACAACCAGATACAAGGCACGGATGCGAGCGTATTCGAGAATTTGCAGCAGACGTTGGAGGAGTTCATCAACGACAGGCAATGGACAAATCTGCAATTCCAAAAGAACGAGCGTATCGTATGCAACTTCAACATCACCGTGACTAAGTACGACCAAGCATCCAACACGTTCACTTGCTCTGCCCTCATCCAAGCCAACCGTCCTGTGTACAATGCGGCTTACACCACCACCTTATATAATAATAAGGATGCCAACTTCAGTTTCCAGTATGCGCCATTTGACCAACTCAACTACAACGACGAGACGGTTGACAACCAATTGACGGCTCTTATCGCCTATTATGCCTATCTCATCATTGGTCTCGACCTCGACTCGTTTGCCCCCATGGGTGGCGAGGATGTGCTTCAGCTTTGCATGAACTTGGCTAACAACGCACAAAACCTTGACTTCCCAGGATGGAAAGCTTTTGACGACGACCGCAACCGATTCGCCATCATCAACGACTATCTCGATGGGGCGATGCAGCCATTCCGACAATTGCAATACGACTACTATCGCACGGGGTTGGACGAGATGGCAAACAACGTAGAACGGGGACGTACCAATATCTCCACGGCATTAGAGAACGACTTGAAGAAAAGCCACGAGGACAAACCCCTGAGCATGTTGCCACAGATATGGACCGACTACAAGAAAGACGAACTCGCCAACATCTACCAAGGCAAGGGCACATCCAAAGAGAAAGAGACGGTCTATGATATCCTCTTTTCCATCAACGCCAGCCAAAACACGGCATGGGAAAAAATCAAACAATAAATGCTGACACACCTCCATATCAGGAACTACGCCCTCATCGACGAACTTGACATTCCCTTCCATCCAGGATTCTCTGTCATCACAGGAGAGACGGGAGCGGGAAAGAGTATCATCCTCGGGGCCATCGGCCTATTGCTCGGACAGCGTGCCACACACACTCAAGCCACGGAAAAACGATGTACCGTGGAGGCGCACTTCAACATCAGCAACTACGACTTACAGCCCTTTTTCACGGACAATGACATCGACTACGACGGCGAAGACACCATTTTGCGACGTGAAATCAGCCCGTCAGGGAAAAGCCGAATGTTCATCAACGACACCCCCGTCAACCTTTCGCTGATGCGGGAGCTTGGCGGACAACTCATAGACATCCACAGCCAGCACCAAAACCTATTACTCAACAAAGAGGACTTCCAACTCAACGTCGTGGACATCCTCGCCGCCAACCAACCGTTGCTTGCCGATTACCGTAAGGCATACGATGAATATCGCCAAGCCGCCAAGCAACTTTCCGAATTGGAAGCGGAAATAGAGCGCAACCGAGAGAATGAGGATTTCCTCCGATTCCAATACAAGGAACTCGATGAGGCATCACTCCTCGACGGCGCACAAGAGGAACTGGAACAACTCGCAGAGACGATGAGCCACGCCGAGGAGATTAAGGAATGCCTCTATGAGGTGGGCAACATCCTCAATGGTGAACAGGTGGATGTCGTCAACCACCTCCGTCAAGCCGCCCAACAACTACAGCACATCACGTCGGTATTGCCCTCCGTAGGCGATTTGGCACAACGATTGGAAAGTGCCTACATCGAGATGAAGGACATCGGGCAAGACATCGACACGCAATTGGAGCGCATAGACTTCAACCCCCAACAGTTAGAGGCGGTGAATAAACAGCTTGACACCATCTATACCTTACAACACAAGTTCCATGTCAGCACCGTGGCAGAGTTGATTTCCATCCGCGATGACCTCAAGGAACAGCTTGCACATATCGATGATAGCGATGACACACTGAGGGAAAAACGGGATCACGTGGCAATGCTTCTCGCCAAAGCCACAGAGAAAGCAAAGACATTGACAGGCATACGGATAAAAGCCGCCAAGAAGGTGGAACAGGAACTCAAGAAGCGACTCATCCCCTTAGGAATCCAAAACGTGCGTTTCGAGATACAATTCACACCCAAAGAAATCGCACAAGATGGTGCCGACAAGGTGTCATTTCTATTCAGTGCCAATAAGAGCGGCGATATGCAACCCATCAGCCAAATAGCATCGGGCGGCGAGATTGCACGTGTGATGCTCTCGTTGAAAGCCATGATTAGCGGTGCAGTCAAACTTCCTACCATCATCTTCGACGAAATAGATACGGGGGTGAGTGGACGAATAGCCGAGCAGATGGCGCATATCATGCACGAAATGGGTGAGAACAAGCGACAAGTGATCAGCATTACCCATCTACCACAGATAGCAGCGTTGGGCACGACTCATTACAAAGTGATGAAAGAGGACACCGATACCGATACCATCAGTCGCATGTCCTTACTCTCTGCCGAGGAGAGGACGATGGAAATCGCCCAAATGCTCAGCGGCAACGACATCACACAAGCCGCCATAGAACATGCCAAAGCGTTATTGAACATCAACAAACCATCTAAATAGAAACAATTCATGAACCATCTTTTCAAACAATTCATATTCATCATCATGTTAGGTGGTATATGTACCACCACCATGCAAGCCCAACCAGCCAACGTCGTGAAGGCAGGAAAGAGCGTATTCTCTTTAACTACATTCAAGGCAGACGGCTCAATACTCGCTACGACAAATGGCTTTTTCATCGGTAGCAATGGCGAAGCCGTCAGCGCATGGAAACCTTTTGTGGGCGCGGCGAGTGCCGTGGTGATCGATGCCGACGGTAACAAGCGGGATGTTGACGTGATGGTGGGTGCCAACGAACTTTATGACCTTTGCCTGTTTCGCGTGAAAGGCGCGACCACGGCGGCAACCCTCTCCCCCACCCGTCTCCAAGAAGGAGGCAAGGCTTGGCTCGTTGACTATTCCGTGAAGAAACCCAAGTGCAAGGAATACACCATCAGCAAGGTGGAAACGTTCATGGAACAATACAACTACTACATCTTCAAGGATAAGGTAGTGGAAAGTTTGGAGGGTTGTCCATTCGTGAATGCCAACGGACAGGTGGTGGGCATCATGCAGGTGTCAAAAGCGGGGACAGAAGTCCATGCCACTGATGCTGCCCTCGCCAAGACATTTACCGTCAACGGACTGACAATCAACGATGCCGTGTTGCGACAGACAAGCATCCGCACAGCCCTACCAGAAAAGGAGGAGGATGCCCAACTCACCCTCCTCATGGCGGGCAATAAAGGTGACTCGCTGGCATATTCGCAATACATCGAAGACTTCATCCGACAGTTCCCCACTTCCGCAGAGGGATATTACTCACAAGCCAAGCTACACGTGAACGCCAACGACTTCGCTACCGCCGATGCCCTTATGCAGACAGCCATCGAGAAAGTCACGATGAAAGATGAGGCGCACTCCTACTATGCAACGCTCATTTACCTTAAGGATATCTACAAACAAAACGTCCCATACGAAAACTGGAACTTGCAAAAAGCACTCGACGAGGCAAACAAGGCGTATAGTGTCAATCCCCTATCGGCTTACGAACATCAAAAAGCGCAAATCATCTATGCCATGGGCAACTATGCAGAGGCACACGACCTCTTCATGAAACTCACCAATAGTGACCTCCGCAATGGCGAACTGTTCTATGAGGCGGCACAATGCAAGAAACAGTTGGAAGCACCACAAGAGGAAATCCTGCAGCTTCTCGATAGCGCCATCGTCGTGTCAGAGACTACTGGGCGCAACAATGCCGCACCCTATTACTTCGCACGGGGACAGATGTATGACAATGCGGGGGAATACCGTAAGGCGGTACTCGACTACAACCAATACGACACATTGATGTATGGCCGCGCCTCGCACGACTTCTATTACATCAAGTTCAAGTGTGAGTCGAAAATCCGTCAATACCAACAGGCTCTCAACGACATCGCACACGCGATAGTCCTCAACCGCCGCGAACCACTCTACTATGCCGAGATGGCTTCACTCGAACTGCGCGTCAAGCAATATGAGAATGCCATCGCCACCTGCGACCTCTGCCTACAATTAGATTCCGAATACGCCGACCCATACGTCATCAAAGGTATCGCATACGCGGAACTTGACCAAAAGGACAAGGCAAAGGAGTGTTTCCTCAAAGCCAAGGAACTGGGAGACGAGAGGGCTGACGGATTGTTGGAGAAGTACAAATAACTACTCTCCATCCATAGCATCAATAAATAAACATACAACAACGGTCGTGCCATCATGGACACGACCATTATTGTATATATCATTATCATTACTATCACTTCACCATCACCTTCCGCACCGTGCCATCGCTCATGCGGACGATGTTGATGCCACGCTGGGGAGAGGAAATGAGGTGACCATTTAGGTTGTAGACGGTGGCAATGTCATCTGATGGTGACTCTAACGATTCAATACCGTCAGCCTCCCGATGCACCTCAATGCCATAAATCTTCAATGTGCCATCTGTCGATTCTGCCTTCCGAATACCCTTTGCATTTGTAGTATTGATGCCGCCATAGATATAGACAAAGGTGTCTTCGCTGACGTTATATGGGATTGACACTTTCAGCTTACTTTCCAATTCCATCGTGACAGGCTCGCCGTCGCCAATCTTCACCTTCAGTAACATGTTACCCGTCGTCTGTGCCTGCACATTGACGGTACCCTTACCAGCTCTAACCTTGAACACGATACCCGTGTAATTGTCCCTGAAGTCGTCGCCGAAAATATCTTTGCCGACAAAGTCGGATTCGTCTGTCGGCTTTCTCACCACGATGTAACCCTCTACAGGATTATAAGCTCCGTTCTCGTCCCTGATGTTAAAGTAGATGTCGCCCACCACGTTGCCGTTCAAGCTGGTATCATCGTCAATATCTTTCCCAATGTCAATAATCTGCCCATCATCAACGGGCTGGATGTCCATCTCCACGATGTTCTTGAACCCTTTCCACCAATCGGTTGCCTCATACTTCTCTTTCGTGCCGGCGGGAACGTAAAGCGTTACACTATCCGTGTCCCAAAAAGGAGAATGATAAATAGCAAATGGCTCTTCTATGTAGGAGGTTATAGAGATCAAATTTGTGCAACCATAGAACGCACAATATCCAATGCTCGTCAAACTATTGGGAAGGGTGATGGAAGTCAGACCTTCGCAACCATAGAACGCATTATACCCGATGCTCGTCACACCGTCGGGAACAACTACAGAGGTCAACCCTATGCAACCCTCAAACGCATTATCCCCTATGCTCGTCACACCGTCGGGAATGACCAAGTCCGTCACTTCCTCATCATTTAAATATAGGTGTTTTGCATACCATAAGGGGTTTGAGTCATAATGAAAATCAAAATTAAGCCATGCCGATATGTTGTAAATGATTACAGACGTCAAGCCAATGCAATTTTTGAACGCATCATCCCCGATGCTTGTCACGTTGTTGCCTATGGTGATAGAAGTAAGACCTGTACAACCAAAGAACGCTTCATCCCCGATGCTCATCACGCCATCGGGGATAACTAAAGTGGACAAACCACTACAATCACGGAATGCCTCATCTCCAATGGTTATCACGCTGTTTGGGATAACTACAGATGTCAAGCCAATGCAATTCTCGAACGCTCTACCCCCAATACATAAAGTACCTTCTTCTAATACAACCTCTGTATTATCAGGCATGGTTCCTTTGTATTTGTAGGCAACCTTTCCTGCATAAACCAAACCATTTGGTTGATTGTCAAACCATTTTGAGCCACTGAATGCATCTCTCCCTATACTCGTCACGCTGGAAGGGAAGGTTATGGAAGTCAGACCTGTACAGCCAGAGAATGCCCAATCCCCAATGCTCGTCACGCTGGAAGGGATGGTGATGGAGGTCAGACCTATGCAATCAAAGAACGCTCTTTCCCCGATACTCGTCACGCAAGAAGGGATGGTGATGGAGGTCAGACCAGTACAGCCACAGAACGCTCCATTCCCGATACTCGTCACGCAGGAAGGGATGGTGATGGAGGTCAGACCTGTGCAGCCATAGAAAGCTTCACTTCCGATGCTCGTCACGTTGTTGCCGATGGTGATAGAAGTCAAACCTGTACAACCAAAGAACGCTTCATCCCCGATGCTCAT
>JAFYZV010000143.1 GCA_017548525.1 Prevotella sp. | reverse complement strand
CAAAGCATCGATGTTTTGGAAGGCATAATTGCCTATTACCAAGTCGTTTACGCTTGAGTCAATGTTCAGCCGTGTCAAGCCGTAACTATTTCGGAATGCATAGTTACCAATGCTCTTCACACCTGAACCAATATTCACAGTTTTGAGGTTACTTCTGCCGTTGTAGAAATCATTGGGTACCGCTGGAGCCAAGAACGTGATGGTTTCGATGTTGTCAGTATAGGAGAACATATTATTGCTTCCGAAAGTCTCTACTGAGGCAGGTACGGTGATTGACGTAATGCCTGGACAGTTACACAACCAACTATTGGGAAAATTGGTCAGCTGCGTACACGCTTCAATATTGATGCTTCCCAGTTTCGGATTATCACGGAAAGCACCAGTGCCCAAGGTGGTAAGTTTACTACCCGTGGCAAAAGTAATGGTTCGCAGCGAGTCGATGTAGCTGAAGGCACCCTCCTCGATGGTGGTCACCGAGATGGGGATAGTCAACTGTCGCAGGTGGTCAGCATTCTCAAATGCCTTAAACTTAATCGTGGTCAAATTGGTTGCCTCATTCAAGTTAATACTCTCCAAATTGTCGCAACCTTGGAACGTATAACGTCCCAACATCTGAAGTTTGGTATTCAGCGTGACGCTTGTCAAACGGTCGCAATTGTAGAAAGCATCACCTTGGGAGCCATCCTCACCACCCGTGGCGATGATGTTCTTTCCGAACACAATGCTCACCAGATTGTAACGATTGCTTACCGAGCCACTAACGTATTTCACCTCGTGGCTGTTTCCGTTGCCATCTGTCACCGCATCGGCAATCACGATCCGCCCCGCCTTCGCCTCATCGGTAGCGTAAGTTTTGATGCCTTTGAATGTGGCAGGGCCGTTGTCACTGTCGTAACTGTAGGTGAGTTGGTTGCCGTTCTTGTCGGCAATGGTCACCTCGTCAGCCCTACCCGTGGCGGGTAGTGCGAGCCATACCGCCAAGGCGAGCATCCCTTTGGTCATTGAAAAAAAAGAAGTCTTTTCCATGATATCATGTTATTGATGTTGTTGTTTTCGCTTAGGTCGTTGCCATTTATTTTTCAAAGTTAGGGAAAAAGGGTTGAACAACCACTAACAAAAATAAAAAACGACTAACAATCTCTGAAATTGTTAGTCGTTTGGAAGCTACTATGCCTTTTTTACCCATGTTGCAGTAGTGACACCCATTCTTTCGGAGTCATACCCATGGATGCCTTGAAAGTCCTATAGAACGTCATTTCTGTCGAGAAGCCCGACTTCAAACCCACCACGGAAAGTTTCACATCGGGGTTTTGACGCATCAATTGCTTGGCGTATTCTATGCGGTAGCCATTGACAAATTGCTTGAATGTGACATTCTTTCCCTGCTTGATGCAATCGGAGACATAGCGGCTGTTGGTTTTCAATTCGGCTGCCAGGTCGGACACCTTCAGGTCGCTGTTTAGGAACAATTGCCGCTCGTCCATCAGTTGGCAGATGCTTTCCATCAGCACGGCGTATGTTGTGGGGTCTGTTTGATGCGGCATCGCTTCAACGGTCGGGTCTGCGATAGTCTCCATCTCCTCACCCAAACGGCTCTTTCTGTATCGATGCCAACCATAGGCAAGCAGTAGTAACAAGGCTATCCCCGCCACACCCCAAGGGATATATGACAAAAAGCCATGGAAGGAAAATGGGGTTTCCTTGCCCTGGGTGTGGTTTCCGAAATGCAACAGGTAGACAGCAGGGGAGGGCTTGAAGTTGTCATGCATACTACCGCCACTTACCACCATGTCGCCAATGGCATCGATCGCTATGTTAAACTCATATCCTGGCAGCTTGTCGGTGTAGTAGAGTGTCAACTGCGCCGCGTCTTTCTTGTCATAGTCGATGCTGAGCACATATTTCATAGAATGCTCCCCATCGTTCTCGCCAAGCCCTACCAGATACCCCCGTTTGGCATGTCTGTCCACAATGATGTTTGCAAAGTACCTGATGCGCCCCCAAGTGCTTTCCATCGGGACGGGGCAATCGGTGTGCAGCAACGAGAATTCCCCATTTCGCACCAATGCAATCGCCACTTGCCCGTCATCGTTTTGCACAGGGAAGAGATAGGAAAAGTCGCCCGTTGCCTCATTGCCAATGAAATAGTCAGGATTGGGTAATTTCCAATCGCATATCGGATGCCACTCTTCTAACAGGGGAATGCGTAATGGTTCGCCACGTAATCGATCCACTATGTCACTTTTGATTTGCTCCCCACGTGTGCCAGCTCCC
This sequence comes from Prevotella sp., assembly GCA_017548525.1. Taxonomy (GTDB): domain Bacteria; phylum Bacteroidota; class Bacteroidia; order Bacteroidales; family Bacteroidaceae; genus Prevotella. The sequence goes on along the minus strand of JAFYZV010000143.1, from coordinate 10,170 downwards.
CCCACAACGAGGGCATCATTGACTGCCGTTCGGAAGACAAAAGGATAGGAGCGCGGGATGGTAACATCCTTGACATGGGTGAATTGCTTGTTGCCGTCAAACAACTCTATGGCATCATCACCATACCAATTGCCAACAACCATCACCTTGCCACTGTCAAGCTCCACCCCCGATGCCATGGCTCGCTTATGGTCTAAGCAACCGAAGCCATCAAAGGCATGGGTGGCGGGGTGGTACATCTCCACGGGAAAAGTCTGCCCGATGCCGAGATGCCGCTCATGCCCGCCAGCGATCAGTATCTTTCCCGACTGCAATACCAAGCCAAAACCATCATCGTGGGCATAAACGGTTTGCAACAAATGCCACTCGCCATCACGATAATACTCTGCCGTCGCCGTCGGGATGAAACCCGTGGTATGTCCGCCCACCACGACCATCTCGCCATTCACGTAAAACATGCTATGCCCTGCGCGAGGAACGTTCATGTCGGGAAGCCGCTCCACTTCCACCTTGACCATCGGACAAGTCGTTCCGTGGATGTTATCGGGCATTACGGCATGTCCAACCAATCCATAGAAGCACCCAATCAGGATACTTGCACCAACGAAAATCCCACGGCTCCATCTGGAAACCATGGGATTTCTATCTATGAATGAATGATTAAAAAATGTCGTCATGATCCAACGAGTCGTTGAAGTCCTTAGGCTCACGCTCTGCTAAAGGGTCATGATACGTCTCATTGCGATTGCCAACATTGTTGTTACCACGGTTGTTGCGGTGGGCATTGTTGCCATTGCGCTGTCCACGGTTGTTGCGCTCGGGACGCTGGCGACGCTCCCGCTCCACATATCCCTCTGGCTTCGGGATGAGTACACGGTGTGAGAGTTTGTACTTGCCCGTCTTCGGGTCAATCTCCATCAACTTCACCGTAATCTTGTCACCCTCCTTGATGCCAGCCTGCTCGACCGTCTCAAGGCGTTTCCAGTCAATCTCGGAGATATGGAGCAAACCATCCTTGCCAGGCATAATCTCGACGAAGCAGCCGTATGGCATGATGGAACGCACCGTTCCCTCATAGACCTCGCCCACTTCTGGTACTGCCACGATAGCCTTGATCTTGCGGATGGCAGCGTCGATGCTCTCCTTGTCGGGAGCGGACACCTGTACCTTACCCACACCGTCAATCTCGTCGATGGTGATGGTGGTCTTTGTCTCCTCCTGCATCTGTTGGATAATCTTTCCACCCGGGCCAATGACTGCACCGATATACTCTTTCGGTATCTCAAACTCCACAATGCGTGGCACATGCGGCTTGAGGTCGGGACGGGGCTCGGCAATCGTCTCCACGAGCTTACCCAGGATATGCTCACGACCTGCCTTGGCTTGCATGAGTGCCTTCTCCAAGATCTCGAATGACAGGCCATCGCACTTGATGTCCATCTGTGTGGCGGTCAGTCCGTCTTTCGTTCCCGTGGTCTTGAAGTCCATGTCGCCCAAGTGATCCTCGTCGCCGAGAATGTCGGACAGCACGGCATACTTCTCCTCACCGGGATTCTTAATCAAGCCCATAGCGATACCCGAAACGGGCTTCTTCATCGGCACACCTGCATCCATCAACGCCATCGTGCCAGCGCATACCGTTGCCATCGACGATGAGCCGTTGGACTCCAAGATTTGTGATACCAAGCGGACGGTATAGGGGAAAGATGCGGGAATCTGTCCCTTCAAGGCACGCCAGGCCAGATGACCATGACCTATCTCACGACGACCTACGCCACGAGAAGCCTTAGCCTCACCTGTACAGAATGGAGGGAAGTTGTAGTGCAACAAGAAGCGCATATAACTCTTATCCAGTACATCATCCACCAATTTCTCATCGAGCTTGGTTCCGAGCGTACAAGTAGACAACGATTGTGTCTCGCCACGTGTGAAGATGGAACTTCCATGAGGCATGGGCAGCGGGCTTACCTCGCACCAGATGGGACGAATCTCATCTGTCTTTCGACCGTCGAGACGGATGCCCTCGTCAAGGATGCAACGGCGCATGGCATCACGCATCACGTCGTGGTAATAGCGGTCTGCCTCGGCATGTTTCTCTTCCAACTCATCTTCGGAGAGGTCGGTATGTGCCTCGTCATATTTCGTCTTGAAATCTTCAATAATCTTGTCAAATGCCTCCTGACGGGCTTGCTTCTCTAAAGCCTGCTTGGTGACATCGTAGGCGGGCTGGTACAGCTCGTCGTTAATCTGTTGGCGCAAATCCTCGTCGTTCACCTCATGGTCATATTCACGCTTCACATCTTTTCCAAGTTCCTTGGAGAGTACCGTTTGCAACTCGCACATCGGCTTGATGGCAGCCATAGCGGCTTTCAGGGCACCGAGCAGGTCTTGCTCGCTCACCTCATCCATTTCTCCTTCCACCATCATGATATTCTCGGCGGAGGCACCGACCATGATGTCCATGTCGGCATCCTTCATCTGTTCAAAGGTTGGGTCAATGACATACTCGCCATTCACACGGGCAACGCGCACCTCACTGATAGGACACTCAAAGGGAATGTCAGAACAAGCCAACGCCGAGGAGGCGGCGAATCCTGCCAAGGCATCGGGCTGGTCCACGCCATCAGCAGAGAGGAGCATCACGTTGACAAACACTTCCGCATGGTAATTGGAAGGGAAGAGCGGACGCAACACACGGTCCACAAGGCGGCTGGTGAGGATTTCACTATCCGAAGCCTTGCCCTCTCGCTTGGTGAAGCCGCCCGGGAAACGTCCCGCAGCGGAATACTGCTCGCGGTAATCAACTTGCAAAGGCATGAAATCCGTCCCGGGGACGGCATCCTTTGCGGCACACACGGTGGCGAGCAACACGGTGTTGCCCATGCGAAGCACTACCGATCCGTCGGTCTGCTTCGCCAATTTACCAGTTTCAATCGTGATGGTTCTGCCATCAGGCAATTGAACACTTTTCGTAATTACATTCATCGAAAAAAACTTATTGTTTTAACCAACATCTAAAATAATAAAAAAATAAATCGGGCAAAATTACTCATTTGTCAACAATTAGGCAAATAATAACGCATGAATTTGCGCTTTTTGCCAAGTGTTTAGCAAAAACATTGTCAATATTTTTTGTTTTCATGGCAAAAGATGTATTTTTGCAGATGGTACTATCATTACTAACTATCAAAACCAAATGAATATGAAGCATTATCTACGTTACATGCTCTTGTTGCTCATCGCGACAATGGCACACATCAACGCGTCGGCAACCGACTGGGTGCTGCCCACACCGGCATTCTCGCCACTGACAACAGGCGACACGGTGTATGTCTACAACGTCGGTGCAGACCGCTTTTACAACCGTGGAGAATGGTGGGGTACACAAGCCATCCTCTCCAACACGGGAATGAGATTTGTCATCCGCACCGCACAAGAGCAGCGGTCGCTGATGGGAAGCGAGCCAGAGGAGGGAGAAATCCCCGATGGCATCTACACCATTTACTCTGACGATACGGGCAATGGTAACCACTTGACGGGCCGTTTCGACGATGGCTACATCTATGTAGACAGCTATTTCACCAACGGCAAGCCTTCGCGAACATACTGGGCTATCGTTCCCGTGGACGGTCAGGCGAATGTCTACCAAATCCTCACACCATCGTATCTCACGGAGGACAACCCATACGCCGAGGCAAACTACACATACGTGGAAGGCCAGGCATTGGGTTACAACCCCGACTTGACCGCCACCACGTGGTGTCTACGATGGAATCTCGTCATCAGCGACTATCCATCGGCTTGCCAATGGGCATTTGTCACGCCAGCGGAATATGCCGTCCGCGCCGCCAAGACAGAACTGAAGTCCATCGCCGATGATGCGGAGAGCAAGGGCATCGACCTCTCTGCCGCCAAGGCGGTGTTCGACAACCCGTCGGCAACCGTAGAGGAAATCCAAGCCGCCATCGACGCTTTGAAAGTGGCAATCAGCAATGCCGCCTCACCAGACAATCCCACAAACCTCGCCGGCTCATACCTCATCAATCCTACCTTCGACGAGGGCAGTGGCGCAGAGCGGGGATGGTCGCTCACTTCCAACTGCCAGAACAAGGGCAATAAGACCGCTGCCAGCAACGATAGCGAGGTCTTGTGGATTGGCGACCCCGCCGATGGTGCCTTCTCTTACCCCTTCTGGGAGAACTGGCGTAATGGCAACTTGGAAACCAAGATGTACCAAACGATGAACGGACTGCCCAATGGCGTTTATAAGGTATCGCTCTCCGCATTCGTACAGACATTTGCTCCCGACAACGAGGTCAACTTCAATCAGTACGTTTACTTCAACGACCAGAAGTTTGCCTTGACACAAGGTCCATTCAAGGCTTATTCCATGATGCTCGACATTGAGGACGGCAACCTTGAGATGGGATTCGTACAGACGGGATTCAACAACTCTTGGGTGGGCATCGACAACGCTGAGCTAATCTACTACGGTGCCAGTCTCGACTCGTATAAGTATATGACACAAGCCCTCACCGAGAACATGGGCGAGGAGTTTGACGGAAAGCTCTTTAATCAAACCTATTACGATGCCGTCATTGCCCTCAACGAGGAGGCAAATGCCGCCACCACCAAGGAAGAGGCTCTCGCTGTTTATGCCAAGACGATGCAGGCTTTGCAAGCCTTGCGTGACAACATGACGGCTTATGAGACCCTCAAGACGAGGAATGAATATTTCTTGGATGCCGTTTGGCAATCAGAATATGACGGCGACGATGACCTCGTTGAATTGACACAAGAGATTGAAGCCCTGCTCCAAGACCCAACCATGACAACCGAGGAGGTGCTCGCCAAACTCGAACAGTTGGAGGCAACGGCAAGAGCTGCCCGTGAAAACAAACTTACACCTGACTCTGACGTATCGGAATTCATCACCAATGCCTCGTTTACCAACGCACAAGGCAATGCTGACTTCAACGGATGGACCGTCACCAAGTCGGACAACGGATTTGCCAACAATGCTGGCAACACGGGTGTCGTTGAGCAATGGCACGGCTCATCTGAGACAGGTACGCTCAACATCTCACAAACTGTCAAGTTGCCAAAGGGTGCTTATCTCTTGCAGACAAGGGCTTACTATCGCTGCGCCAACGACCCACAGAACGCCTATAATGCTTGGGTGGCAGCCAATGGAGAGAACTCGGGAGCCAACGAGGTGCATGTCTCAATCTTCGCTGGCACGGCTTCGGCTCTGTTCAACAACCTCATGAAGAGGGTGTACACCGAGGATGAGAAGAACGAAATGGGCGTAGGCGCATGGGGAACCATTACCGCCTCCGACGGAGGAACCGTCTATTCGCCCGATAACTGCACCGCCGCCAATGCGATGTTCAACTATTCTGACGACTGGAACGTGAGTTTAGAGTTCATGTCTGATGGCAACCCCGTGACCCTCGGCGTGAAAGGCGACAACATCGGAGGCTGGGCATGGCCGTTGTGGGATGACTTCAAACTGACCTACTTGGGCAAAGACTATGAGACGCTACAGCCCATCTTCTCAAATATCATCAACGATGCCGAGGCTCTATTAGAGAAGCCCATGTCTGCACAGATAAAGGCAGCCTTGCAGGAAGCTATCGACAATGGCAAGGGTGCCGAGGATGGCAACACCATCCTGCGGGCATACGAAGCTCTCAAGGGCGCGGTAGATGCCGCCGAGGCGAGTATTGACACCTATCAGTCGCTTGTGGATGCCAACCAAGAATTATTAGGCTCTATCGACGCATACGGCTCACAGACGAAGGCAGAGACGCTCGCCGCCGCCCAGGCTCTCTATGCAGAGGTGGAGGATGGCATCATGAACGGTTCTTTTGCTGACGAAGAGGTGGCAGAAAAGGTGGCAGAAATCAACGTGATGATTGCCCTTGTGCGAATCCCAGAGGGCAAAGATGCATCAGATACTACACCTGTCAATTACACTTCTGTCATCATCAATCCCACATATACAAAGGGCTTGACTGGTTGGACTGAGGCTCCTGAGTTTGCTGGCAAGGTGACTGTGGAGCAAGAAACCACGAAACTCGGCACACAGATTGGTTTTGCAGAGGGTTGGAATACTGCCTTCGACATCTACCAAGACATCACCGGGCTACCCGAGGGTACGTTCCGCGTGACCGTCCAAGGTCTCTATCGCCAAGAGGGAGTCAACACAGACCGCAAGACATGGAAGTATGGCTATGCAGAGATGAATAACAAACTCGACATCCTCGCTGATGACGAGAAGGAAAACGTGGTGCCTTTCGACCCACGTGCCAAGATTTATGCCAACGGCGACACAATCGACTTCACACGTTGGATATTTATCCCCACCAACGAAGAAGATAGGTCTGTCATGGAGAGCGGTATCTCAGACGAAGGCGGATGGGTTTCCTTCGATGATAACATCACCGACCCCAACGACCCAGTTACATATTACTATCCCGACAACCGCTTGGCTCTCGCCAACCGTTGCGACTTCGGCATGTACACCAATGAGCTGTATTGCTACGTGGATGCCTCCGGCACACTACGCATAGGTGCCTGCAACAAGACAGGAAAAGACCTCGACTGGGTACCTTTCTCCAACTGGCAATTGGAATATCTCGGCACGAACAGTATGCACCAGAATACGACTGGCATCAGCAACATCGCTTCTGGTAGCATTGTAAGTCAATCCATCTATACTGCCGACGGTCGTCGAATCAACCACTTGACTAAGGGCTTGAACATCGTGAAATCTACCACTTCAGATGGAAAGACCATCGTCAAGAAGATAATCGTGAAGTAATATCATCTGATGAAATAACACGGATAGAATACTCCATCAACACAACAAAATGAGCTTGGCAAATCGTCAAGCTCATTTCTTTTTATTCGAGTGTGATCAATATTGCCATAACTACTGACCCAAAATCATATTCACCAGTAAAGTGACATCGCTGATGTTCACTACTCCGTCACCATTTACGTCGCCCTCTTTCTTCTCCCAACGAAATGTGTAAGTGGCAACTTTTGAATCATCATAGCCTTCTTTGGTAGCAACAGTTCAACAGATGGAGATTATTTTCCTCATTAAGATATGGTTTATCATTATAGTTTTTAAATCCAAATTCTTCCTGCTAATTTCTACTTGCTATTCCAAAGACATAATTTATAAATTTTTGCTCGTTAAGTTTTTTTTCCTCTAGTTCAAAATATTTACGTAAATAATCTGCAAATGAATTTATATCTTGAGGTAATGAATCCTCACGTTTCAAATCACAATATATATAAAATACATTGTATGAAAGAGGCATTCCATTTACATAAACGTTATTAGTCAATGGCAGAAGGTTTTGAACTCGTCTGAAACGAGTTAATTAGATGGGCAGGGAATTTTAAAGTTCGTAAAAAAAGGATTATTGCACAAAAATTTTCTTTACCTTCTTTCCTGTCTTCACTATATTTATTCCCTTTTGCGTAGTCTCCACCTGATGACCGTTCAGAAGGAAATAATCTGATGAGCTAATGCTTTCGTTCTCCATGGCCTTGATGCCAGTTTCTTCGTCAGTCAATGGCACGATTTTTCCGAAATCTTTCCACACTTTAGCTGATTTATATTTATCTACGGAACCTGCGGGTACATGTAACGTAGCGTATTCAATATGTGAATTTTTGAAAAGGTTTTCATCAACAAATGTCGAGATTATTGAAGATTGAAGTGGTACATCTGAATAGAAGTAAACATCCAAAAGGTTTTCACAATCACCAAAAGCAAACGATTTTAATTGATTAATTCCTTTATTAAGGATCAATGTGGTCAAGTTAGAGCAATACCTAAAAGATGCCGAACCAATAGATATAACATTATTGGGTATTAATACGGAAGTTAGACCTGTACACTTTTGAAATGCCTTATCTCCAATAGAAGTCACACTGTTGGGGATGGATAGGGAAGTTAACCCCGTACAGCCACGGAAGGCAGACTCACCTATTGTTGTAACACTATTAGGAAATACCACAGAAGTTAGCCCAGTGCAGCCCACGAATGTAGAATTTTCAATGGATGTCATACTATTAGGGATTATCACTGAAGTTAGCCCAGTGCAGGAAGCAAAAGTACCGCTACCAATGGATGTCACACTATTAGGGATAATTATAGAAGTTATCCCTTCACAATTATAGAAAGCGTGACCACTGATGGATGTCACATCATTGGGGATTACTAAATCTTTTACTTCTTCTCCATTTAAGAAGAGATGTTTAAAACGAAAGTAATTTTTCCTGTCAACTTTACACCATGCAGATAAATCATCTATAAACAAATTATCAATTATAATATCCAATGGAAAAGAATATTGTGGCGACAATATAGAATTCAGTGGATATGATCCAATAGTTGTTATACTTTTAGGGATGGTCACAGATTTAAGCCCAGTGCAGCCAGAAAACACGCCCTTTTCAATGGATTTAATTCCATTGCCAATAACTAATGTAGCTAATCCTTTACATCCATAGTATTTACAACTTACTGTGTACCAATGTGTTTTGATTAAAAAGGTAGAAAAGTGACGACGTAGATTCTACGAATTAAGTAAAAGGTGAAGATTTAACGTATTTAACTTTTTTAAAGGTAAAAATGTAGTCCTACATTTCATTATCTGGTTTAGGGAACTGCATCATATAGTCATGAAAAGCTTCAATAGAAATAGTGCCATCCAACAGCCCTTTAAAATAGTCTCCCGATGTTCTGTCAAATACAGCATTGTTAAAAGCAGACCCTTTGGCTGCGATGATAAAATTGTAGTCCGTTAGGAATCGACACCGAGTCTCAACATGTTCCCTTTTCATTTTTATAAGCCTACCACAAATCTTAGTAGAACCATCATCTTCTTCTTGTTTAGTTATCTTCTTGCGAATAAACGCACAAGGCTTATATATTGCGTACTCTTCATCTACAAAACCACCAAGGTCTTCTTTGAGTTCATTAATTCTTTCTGATGTATAATGGTCATAAAGTCCTGTTGGTTTCTCACCTTGTGCTTCCACATACACATAGTTCGAATAGTAACGCCCATTATCAATAAAGGCCACGATTCTACGAATCACCAATTCATCCCATCCTATTAGGAACTTTCGCTTATTCAAATGCCTATAAGTGGTAATGTTTAACGCACTTCCTGCTCTGAACCACCAAATGGGATCTTTTACCCCAATAATGCTTTTCTTAAATTTCATGGGAAGTTCCAATAACTTGGACAAGTGACGGTGAATGTCTCTTGCCTTCTTGAATTCAACCAGACCTCTGTAGCCAGGAAATGCCTCTGCCATTCTTCTTCTGAAAAACACTGTTGATTCCTCAGAAATAACGGGCTCTATGACAGTTTTTGAATGTCTTAGCTTTTCATATTTACTCTCTATCCAATTGATCAAATATGGTTTGTCTAAATGTCTATGGCTACCATTCTTTTTGATATACTCAATAACTTCAAGTATGCGTGAGGTTAAGTCACAATTTGAGGATGTAAAACTATAGATTGTACGATGATTAATGTCAAAGGGCATATTTTCAGGAAGCCAATTTCCCTGATGAGCCACAATAATAACATATCCTACTCCCAGAGCGCTCATAGCATACCCTAATTCTAATAGAACATTAGGATTAGGAACATCCTTACTGACTTGCATCCCGTTCCCTGACGACTTCTGATAGGTTGTCACGGGGGTCACATCTGCAAGAAATATATCACAAGCATCTATTTTCCTTAAAATCGTCTGGTCTATAGAAGGCATACCAGACTCACCTAAAGTGGAATGGTCAATCTCTAGCCTTATGCCTCTATCATCTAACGTGTCCACCACATTTTGTAGAGCGACATCTAACGTCTTTCTGCTCTTCTTATCCTCAGACTGCCAAGAAAAGAACAATTTGTATTGACGGTTCATAATATCAGTTGACGTTATTCTTCACAATTACCCACATTCCGTCATTATCCTTGCCTTCATGCTTCAGAACTCCATTCTTTTGAGCGCTCTTAATTGCATGTTGGCTCTCCGACAACATCTCCGACATATGTTTGACAGTTATTGTCGGAGACTCCTTTGCAGAATATAGCATTTTTCAGGAAATCAGCGAGTTTCGTCTCCGACACT
>JAFYZV010000016.1 GCA_017548525.1 Prevotella sp. | reverse complement strand
GAAGTTCAACCATTTATTTCGGAAGCTCAGCGAAACGGAGGGCGAGAGGTTGTAAGTATGCGTTACATTGCGGTCAGGGATTGCCGTTCTGTTCAAGTTCACATAACCCACATGATGACTGTAATTGCCATTTACCGAGCCACTCACATCCCATCTGTTAAGGGTGTCGAGTGCGATGTTGAACGATCCACCACCATTAACGCTCCAGTTACCGTTAATATTCTCAGGACGGGAGATACGTCCACCCGTCGTCTCGTTGTATGTCACCACATTACCAATGGAATTGCTGGTGCGCTGGAAATTGGCATTGGCACTAAAGCTCCAATGGCGTTGGGCTTTCGGCACCATAAATCCAAGGCTATCCTCTACCAAAGTGGGAGTGCGTTGCATATTGAAATTGGTACTCAGATTGGTAGTGAACGATGGCTTCAATCCAGGATTACCCATGGAAATGTTTAGTGGGTTCGTGTCATCATAAATATCCAACAACTGCGTGATGGAAGGTTGTGACGTGGAGCCCCTGAATTGTATTTGCCAGTTTGTTTGCTGGTTGAAACGATACCGCAAATTGAGTGTCGGTGAGACATTGGCAACCGTTCGCACCGTGTCGATGGGAATGCCGAGATATTGCTGGATATAATGCGACCGCTGGGGTTGCACCGACACACCGACATTCATATTATACTTCTCACGCACGAAGCGCAACTGCACATCAATGTTTTGCCCATGCTCCGTACGCTCGGAATAGCGACTGAGACTCGTAGACAGATAATCTTCGTAAGGATTGTCAAGATAACCAAAGAGTCGCGTCCAATCCCGATAATCCCTGAGCACATCGGCAAAAGCTTCATCCGTATAATCTGGGAAATCGTATGTGGAAGGGTCACTCTTTTGATGACTATAGTTATAGCGATAATTCAATTGCAAGAAAATACCTTGTTGACCAACCATTCTTCTTCCACCATTCCTTCCTCTTCCAAATGGTCCTCTGTTTTGTGCATTCTGCAAAGAATCCTCAGGTTGGGGCTTCGTCTTGAAGATATACAACGGTTCGGTATATGTCAAACCCATTGAGACACTGAAATTATCCGATGGAGAAAGGGAATAACGGTTAGTCTGATAAGTGGAGTCGTTGCCAAATCGGTCATGCGTCTGGTAAAGGTGTACGGCAGAGAGATTGGCATTGCGGTTTTTCCCATCACGATAGTTGATATTGGAACTGATAGCCACGTTACGTCCCTTGTTACCAAACCGTCGATACAATTGCAATTGCGAACTGACATTATTGTTACTTCCATAACTCATCGATTTGTTTTGCCGCCCATTCACGATGAGGCTATCTTTGTCCATCAAAGCCCAACCCTCTGCACTTAATGGATCGGTTACATAATTAAAAGGATCGGCATTAAACGATGCAGAAGTAGAGAAACTGCGACTATCATTGGTGGAGAAACTCATGTTCGGACGGAACGAAAGTGTAGTCATGGAGTCAATGGTCCATTGCAAGTTCATGTTTCCAGTCCAACTGTTATTGCGCGAGAAACTTTGGCTGATGCTATTGGAGAATGCACCACCACGAGTGTTAACGAAGTTCTCAGAACCTGTCCTATTCCAGTTATCTGCATCACTATGGCTCCACGTCACACGTCCACTGAGCCTGATGTCCTTGTTGTTTTCATAGCTAATATCCAAAGCCCCCGTCTTGGTGTGTCGTTGTCCATTTCCGTTTCCACGACCACGACCGCCACGACCAGAGAAGTTACGATCGTTCACGTTGTTGGCATTGCCCATGAATGTATATCGCATAGCCCCGAAAGGCTTCATGGCAGTAAGACGGATTCCGTAGCGATGGTCTGTACCGTAACCAATATCGGGATTCATCTGCAATCCATTACGTGCACTTCGTTTGGTGACAAACTCCAATACGAAGTCATCATTGCCATCGTCCACACCCGTCAACCTCGACAAATCACTCTTCTCATCGTAGGCCTTCACCTTGTCTATTACATACGACGGGAGGTTTTTCATCACGGCATCATTGTTGCCCGTCATGTAATCCCTTCCATCCATCTTAAACTTCTTCACGGTCTTCCCGTTGATGGTGATTCCTCCGTTGTCATCAATCTTCGCGCCAGGCAACGCCTCTACCAACGCCTCAATCACCGAACCTTCAGGGACACGGAACGCATCGGCATTATAGACTACCGTATCATCCTTGATAACCATTTTTGGAACATTCGCCGTGACAACCGCCTCGTCAATCTGAATGGCATCAGAAACCATGGGTAAATCGCCGAGGGCAATAGGCTGATTGTTTGCCTTTGTAATATCCTTCTTCAACGTTTCATAACCCAAATAAGTGACTTTCAACAAGTACGACCCGTTTTTTGACACCTGAAAAGAAAAGAGTCCCTGTTCGTCAGAGAATGTTCCTCCCACGAATGTCGTGTCTTTTTTCCCATTCCTTGCCGTGTTTACTTGATAGAGTTGAAGGGTGGTTTTACTCAATGCCTCATTTGTCTGTTGGTCAATGACACGGCCTGTCAACGTGTTTTTCTGGGCTACTGCTTGCAATAACCCCATGAATAACGCGATAAAAATAATAGCACTTCGTTGACTCAACATGAGAAATGATTTGATTTGTACGTCATGAACATTTCGCACAAAGGTGATATATATTAGATAATGTATAGGGAAAATGTTTAAACAAATTGTTTACAATTAACATTTATTATTGACAATTCATGTTTTTACCAACATTTGAAAGACATATCATAGGCGTTTATCAAAGATAAAGCTATGCTTCTCGTCGTGAAAAGCATAGCTTTATCTCATCGAAAGGATAGGTATAGCGGAAACTATCTCATGATGACTTTTCTCCCTCCTTGTATACGCAATGCCGAATTGGGTTGGGCTGGCCTTCCCGCTAAATCGAATGCGGGAGTGGAATCATCGAGTGTAGGGATTGTGATGGCGTGAATGTCATTGGGAGTTGTACACTTGAGATCCATGTAATCAATATCGGGCATCCAATTCGTGGGATTAGACAAGCGGATCGTGTTTTGTCCTTTCTCCAATTGGATGGTAACGTTTTTCTTTCCCACCGTCTGCCAACCACCAGAGTTGCAACTGACCGTCTGCACCTTCTTGCCATTCACGCTAATGGTGATGTTGCGATTCTCGCCCGATATAAAAGCAATGGTCATCTGGTATTTACCACCATCATGGGAATAGACGTTGCGCCATTGCAGGTCATTCTGTTCGCTGTAACCCAGCCAACCAGCCTTGTAACCACCCGAGCATAATTCCGATGTCTCATAGATGCCTGTGCGTTCTGACTGGTTGTTCTTGATTTCTTGGTAGTCACTAATGAAGGCTGTCTCTGCCTCATAGTGGGTACGTTCCAATCGGGTGTCTGCCTCTGCCACGTAGATGCGTGTGCCATGTGCAGGAACGGAAACCTCATAGCTTTCGATGAAGTCGCCCAAGTCTCTCTTCAAAAACACGTCGCGCAGCTTGACGTTTCCCGCCAAGTCGATGTCGGCGAATGATACCGTTACCTTCTTCGATTCATCATTGGGGTTGTAGACGGCAAAGGCGCGTTTCGTGCCATTCAATGTCTCCACGTCTTTCACCAAGAGATGGCAGCCGTTGTTGAGTGCAACTACGTATGCCTGTAGGCAAAGAGGGTCCTGGTTCAAGGCAATGAGTTCCTTATTCCTCAACAAACTGAGGGTGGTACTCTTGATGTTGGAAAGGTCGCAGCCTATGAGCAATGGCGACGACATGATGCACCACATGCCAAAGTGGGTCTTGTCTTCTTCGGTAGTCATTGAGCGTCCCACCTCCAACATATCCATGTCGTTGAAATGACCATCGTAGCAATAAGCCGACAAATATAGGTTCTCTGCCAAAATTCCCTTCACCGATTGCCAACTGTCATTGATGTCGCCCGTGGTGCGCCAAGAGAATGCCGCATCGTTAATCCACGTGCCTGGGTAAGCCCATCGGCAAGCGTTCATACGCACATCGGTGCGCCCCGTGTTGCGGATGGCTTGGGCAATGGCATTGTATCGTTGTTTCTCGTCAAGCACCAAGTGGTCTTCATTATGATAATAGGAACCCCCGCAGAAGTCCACCTTGATGAAATCAAAGCCACATTCCTTGAAAAAGAAGTCGGCATCTTGCTGGTCGTGTTCATAGAGTCCCACGCCGATTGCTATCTTGTCATTATTGAAGTAGCTGCCACAAGTGTTGCGCCCCGCATCGCTGTAAATTCCAGCTTTCAAGCCTTTCTCATGGATGTAGTCAGCAACGGTCTTCAGTCCATTGGGGAAGCGGGTGGGATGGATAAGAAGCGCACCCGTCTCCTTGTCGCGTCCCCCAAAATAGCCATCATCAATGTTGATATGGTCAAAGCCCACATCCTTCAGTCCTTTAGAGACCATCGCACTCGCTTGGCGTTTAATCAAGCTCTCATTGATATTCACGCCATAGGTGTTCCACGAACTCCATCCCATCGTGGGACCATTCTGTGCCAAGAGGCAAGTAGCCGTTGCCATCAGGCAAGCTGTTAGAAATAGTTTCTTCATAAGTTTATAAACGAATGGGATTCTATGTTATAATATTACCACTCCCCTGCCCACACGGAATATGGCGGGAGGGTAATGGTGGTGCCATTAGATTGCCATGTCACATCTTCTTCGTAATGATTATCTGTGGGCTTCCCTTGGAATCCTTGCGTGGACTTTGGCGATGACACGTCCATTCCTCTCACATCAAGAGCAACCTCCACGGGTAGGGCATTGACCAACTTGAGGTAGGTTTTGCCCATCTTGGAATCTTTCACCACGCTCGCTGCCACGCGATGCTTGAGCGACTCATCGAGTGTCAAGGTCGATTTGATATACCTATCGCCACTGAAGACGGAGAACAATTGTTGCGTCTTGTAGCTTGGCGTGAGTGTAACCGTCTCATTGTCGAAGTAAATCAAGTCGGGATTCCAGTTGTGATGACCCTCCTTGGCAAGGAGCGGCGCGTAGGATGACATCTCCACGATGTCGCCATTGCGCTCCACGTTGCAAAGGAAGAGAGCTTCCGCTAATGCTGATTCCATCGTGCGAGAACGCGAGGCATACTCGCCGATATACACCTTGGGACCTTGACGGTCGTATTCGTCATAATAGTCAAGGTGGTGCATGAACCATCCCGTACTCTCATAATAATGCTCATCCACCATGTCTATCACGTTGTGGTTTGCCTTGGCAAACTTCCATCCCTCGATGTAGTCGGCAGAGGGATAGTGGAAAGGACCCACCGTACCACACACGATGATATTGGGATAACGCTCCTTGATTGCCTTACAAATCATTTCGCAACGTTCCTCGAACACTGTAGAGATAATATCCTCATTGCCAATGCCGATGTATTTGAGATTAAATGGAGCTGGATGCCCTGCATCGGCACGCATCTTTGCCCACTTGTTGGTAGCAGGATCCCCATTTGCCCATTCTATCATATTACACAACTCATCAATATACGCAGGCATCTCTGCCATGGGAATACCATCTTGTTGTCCACCAAAGCCATCTTTATTGGCAGCGGAGTTTTGGCAAGGCACACCTGCCGCCAGCACGGGTAGCGGCTCTGCGCCGATGTCCTCGCAGAACTGGAAATACTCATAGAATCCCAATCCACGAGTCTGATGATAATTCCAGATGTTGAAGTCTGGTTTGCGCTCCTGCCATGGACCAACGGTATGGTTCCAATGATAGATGTTGTCAAGCCCTTGTCCGTGGCTCATGCACCCACCAGGGAATCTCACGAACTTGGGTTTCAAGGCGGCGATAGCCTCTGCGAGATCCTTGCGGAGGCCGTGTCCCTTGTAGGTGTCTTGCGGGAAGAGCGACACCATATCGATGCCGATGAGTGTTCCTTTGGCTAAGTTGATGACTTGTAGTTCGGCTTTCTTCGCGTCGGCCTTGGGAATGAGAACGGCTTTAACTTGCGACCAACCATCTTCTTTCACTTTGAAGTCTGCCTTGGCAAGCACTACCCCATTCTCCACCAACTGCACACGGAACTTCTGTTGCTTATAAACAGATGCTTTCTTGGTGTACATCGAGAAGTCATATTTCGCCCCTTGTTTCAAGGCAATGCCATCCCAACCATAATTCACCAATGTGTCATAGTCAAGCACGGCATAATGGGGGTTGTTTGCAGAGAGCGGTTCCCGAGTGTCAATCCACTTATCCTTCAGTCGCCATGCCGTCTGAGCATTCCATTCCCTGCGGTCTTTGTTGGAATATTCAAAGTCCCTGTTCTGGATGAGTTCTGCATAGAGACCACCATCTGCCGCATAACTGATGTCCTCAAAGAACACGCCTATGAGCTTGTCGCTGATAGGTTTCTGGTCGGTCATATCCACTTGTAGCGTGGCATTCACCGTCTTCGATGACAAGTAGGCAAAGCGTGTGGCATCGTCCCTCATCGTCTCACGGCTCAATTCACCATCCTTCCCCAAGGCGGCAAACCAATGTTGGATATAGTCGAGATGCACCTTGGGAATATCGAAAAGGTTGCCTTCACGCAATTGCCCGTCAATCGTCGCGGTGTCTCTTGTCCATGCCACATCATCGATGGTGCTTGGAATGGAGTCTTCCACAAAGTGACGGAAGTCATTGGATGCCTGCACATACCGCTTCTCTCCGTCCTTCGTCTTAAAATAGATGTCAAACGTACCGTCATCCATGGCGAAAACAATGGGTTGTAAGCAACCCTTTTCGTTCATTCGAGGATAGTCTTGCGGTCGCCAAGTCACCAAGTCCTCACTATATGCCACAGCAAAGCATGGTGCATAGTCGTTCACGCCGAACACCAACCGCCATGTTCCGTCGTTGGCATGAACGACAGAGGGTGCGTACATCTTCTTCTCCGCACCCCATTGACCATAATCAGACCCACACAATTGCGCCACCTCCTGCCAACTGTTATCCTCCTTGAGATAGGCAAGATGCAACCCCGCCCTCTCATTGGGCAAATAGACGAACACCTGGCAAGTGGTGTCATTACCCAAGATGTCATAGGCAGGGGTCACGTCTTCAGCTCTCACACCCCATGCCATGAGGGTGAGAGCTATTGAGAGAGCGTACTTCTTCATACGGGAAAAGTTAAGGTTGTGCCTCAATAATCTTCATTCCCTCCTGCACGGCTTGCATGTTGAGGGGTATCAAGCCATGATGACGCTCGGGAAGGCTTTTGAAGAGAGCCTTCTGCAAGCCGTCAGTACTCACCACGGGACAAACCTTGAGCAGTCCGCCAAGAACAATCATGTTGAACACCTTGGCATTCTTCATCTCCGCCGCTTTATCCATTGCGTCGATGCGATAGATGGTGATGTCTTTTCGGGTTGGTGGGTTGATGATGCCGTAGCCATCATAGATGAGGATGCCCCCCGCCTTAATTTTCGGTTCAAACTTATCGAGTGATGGTTGGTTCAACACAATGGCAACATCGTATTTGCTCAAGATGGGCGACGAGATGCGATCGTCGCTCACAATGACGGTCACATTGGCGGTGCCACCACGCTGCTCAGGACCGTATGCGGGCATCCATGTCACCTCTTTATTCTCCATAAGACCAGAGTAAGCAAGGATCTTTCCCATAGAGAGAACACCTTGCCCTCCGAAACCTGATATAATGATTTCCTTTTTCATTGTTTTATTATTTTAGGGAGTTCAGG
>JAFYZV010000142.1 GCA_017548525.1 Prevotella sp. | reverse complement strand
GAACCAACAAGACAACCATTCAAGAGAGGTAAACGACACATTTATATATGAAAAACCTATCGTTTAGGGAGAATAAACGATAGGTTTGTCGTACATGAAAAAATCCTACTTCACCACTACTTTCCTGATAGTGCCATCATTCATGCGGATGATGTTGATGCCTCGTTGCAAATTAGTTATACGTTTCCCTTGGGCATCATATATCCGCTCATTGCCATTCAAGGAGTCAATGTCAATAGATACAATACCATCTGTCTCTTTCACCGTGACGATGCAAACGGCAACAAAACCGCCATCAACCGTTGTTGCCGTTACCACAGACACTCCAATGCCAACAGCGACTATAAAACCACCATCAGAGACGGTGCAAACAGATGTATTGGAACTTGACCAACGCAATGCCTTATCAGACGCATCGTCAGGAAGCACCGTTGCGGTAAGCTGTGTCGTTTTACCTATACCCTCAAATGTAATGCTCGCCTCGTCCATCTTGATGCCAGTTACTGGTTGAAGGACAACCACCTCGCAAGAATCTTTCACGTTGGAATTGGAAATCGAATGTGCGGATATATAAGCCTTTCCCGCCTTTTTTGCCGTGACAATTCCCCTCTCACTGACTTCCGCAACATCTTTGTTAGAAGATGCCCACTTCACTTCCTTGTATGTCGTGTTGTCTGGTGAAACCGTGGCTTGCAACTCTTCATAACTACCAACGCGGATAGATAGGTAATGTTTGTTCATGTTGATGCTGTTTGCTGGTTGGATAACAGTCACAACACATTCAGCGGTAGAGCCTCCGTCAATAGCGGTGGCGGAAATGGTACAAACGCCAACTTTTAGTGCTGTTACTTTTCCATTTGAATTGACCGTAGCCACTTCCTCATTGCTTGAACGCCAAACAAGCTCATTGTCAGTAGTACCTTGTGGTATCGTATAGGCGGAAAGTCCTATTGTTTCACCAACATTTACTTCAGTATTGCTTTGGGAAATATTCACACCAGTTGTGTGTTCATAGACATTTACTATACAAGTGTCGGCAGTGTTTTCATCCTTTTCTGAACAAACAATCACGCTCGCCGTTCCATAGCCGGTTGCGATAACCTCTCCTGTTTGGGAAACCGTTACCACATTCTCATCCGTGCTTTTCCAAATGATTCCCTTGTAATAAGCATCAGTGGGAATCAATGACGCAGATAATGTGAACTTTTCGTTTTTAAATAGTTTCATGGATAGCTTGTTGAGAACAATTGATTCTGGAGGAACTAACTCAACAATGTTTTTAAATACACTAAATGGCGACTTTTTACTCTGGTATCTCTCTTTCGTTCCACGAGGAACAAGTATTGTGTCACCATCCTCAATAATGCAATTAGAGTATTCCACTAATTCGGGATGTTCTATTTTTGATACAATAATTCTTTTGTCGCCATTTGTCAAACGTAAATTAGCAAGTTTTTTGATAGTGCTTGGCAAAATCATTTTATGTTTATAATAGTTATTACCTTCAAATGCCAAGGAATCAATTCCTTCTGCTAACTCTAAATAATTTATCCTATTATTAAGGGATAGTGTAAGTCTTTTAAATAGTCCATTGATTATGACGGAATCACAATTAAAGATTAAGTAGTTTTCACCCATTAAAGTTTTTGGAGTTATAAATTTTTGTAGTCTTTGAAAAAAATAGACAAATAAATAACTACTAAGAATGTTGTCTTCAAACTCAATTTTGACATTTCTATAACCATCTACATATACCAGCGTTTCACCACCATGAACTATATTTGCATCAGCTAAATCAAGTACCATTAATTTTTGGTTATTACGAAGATCGATTAAGAATTTAAAGTCTGTTCCATTGAGATAACCTGTAACCTTTAAATTTTCTACAGTCTGTTGGTCACCATAATTGATTTTGCTCGACAACCATCCAGGAGTTTGGTTGTCTATAGTCATTGTTGTCTGTTGTGCATATAAGCTTATTGAAACCATACACAATAGGACAACAAACAATGTTGTTAAATGTAGTTTTTTCATTTTTGCCTTTTTATTATAGTTAGTGATTCAATCTTTTCAAAGTTTTTTGCATAAGCAAAATTAATATTATCGTTATCGTTATCAACAAACACGATATCATGTATTACCCCTTGTATTTTATGATTTTCCATGTATTCTCTAATATCCTCTATTAGACAATGTTCAAAAGCGATTAATGACAAATCTCCAATATATAATGAGGAATCATAGGAATAGTATTCTTTTCCAATATGAAATGTAATCAAACTCATTGTCAATAAGGTTTTTTGCGTAGCACAAAGGGAGTTTTAATCTTTATAATAGGAGATTTTTCTGAATTAGGTGTAACGTCAACTTCACTCGTGATTTCAAAATGCCCACGCATGCTTTCTTTTTTATCATTATCTATAGGTACATCTCCATAAAAATCAATTTTTAATTGATAGGTTCCTTCGCCATAGTATTCATCATCCATGATATTGGCATATACATCATAAATATTTACAGGGCGTTTTTCACTACCTGATAATTCATAGTTCATAAATTCACTTTTAAAAACACGACCGATTTCAATTTCTACGTCGTTTTTTCTCATAGTTGGTTTTCTTTGCATCATAAATGAATATCATTTATTGCCTATAGCCACCCCGATTCAGCGGTTAATAATGTAAATGAAAGACGTGGGTGCTTTACTCCTTTGCCTATCCCGTGTGTGGGCTCTCGCATTGCCTTGCCAAGGATAAGCAACTTGAGCTGGCCCACGTCGTGATATATTGCATTAAGCAAACACTCAAAGAGATGTTAACAATTATATACAATACACCCAAAGTGGACGCTCCGTTGCGTTCTCTTCTTGGCTTGAACTTTGCGAGATTCACACACAGAAGATAACGTTCGTAAACGTCCTTTTTATCGTAAAGTATGATACCTCGCCCTTACGGGCAAAGGAATCGTTCGCAAATATACAAAATATTCCGAATACTTACCAATTTTTCATGGAAAATATGAAAAAAGGATTTCGTCACAATAGAATTGATATAATAATGTGATATGCAATGCCCTGATATTTGTATGCATAACTCTGAAATACTCCAAGCATAACACTGAACACTCCATGTTGTGTTCTGAATGCCCCAATCAATGCTTGGGGACTTCATAGATAAGAAACCTATTTCAATGACTCTATGGGGTGATAAGTTCTTAAGATGAATAAGAGTCGCCTGAGGGCGAGAAATATTTACAAAATTTGTCTCAGAATGAATTATGATGGCATAATATCATCATTTTTGTTCTATTTTGAATATCATTTTGATGGATTTCTACGCGAGCGTACTTCCTATGAATGATTAGGAGTTTATCACCACACAGAATTCTTTGATGCCATATCCTTGCCCTTGTTTACGAAAGGATGTAAACTTTTTTGTATGTTTGGCATGTAAATAACGATTTTTATAGTAAATTTGCAAACACAATTAGTAAACATCAAAATCATGGAAACTATTTCCTTTAGTCCAGCACAGGTACATGTGTTTAACTTGGTATCCCACATCAAGTCAGATTTGGGTTTAGAACAACTACGAGAACAATTAGCTACATTTTATGCTAAGAAGGTAGACGAAGAGATGGATTGTCTTTGGGAAAGTGGCGAATGGGACGAGAAGAAACTTAAAGAACTTCGCGGCTCACATTTTCGTATACCCTATAAGAAGTGATTATGAATCCTGTAGTAATAGACACTAACTGTCTCCTGCAAATCATCGCACGTAGAAGTCCCTATCGTCCTATCTGGGATGCTTTTCTTGACGAAAAGTACCAACTCTGTGTGTCAAATGATATTTTGGAAGAATATCAGGAGATATTAGAACAACAAATTTCGCCAACTGTCGCAGAGAACATCGTTCTGTTAATACTCAATAAGAAAAATGTGAAACTGATAGACCCCTTTTTTCGTATGGATTTAATAACAGATGATATCGATGACAACAAATTTACTGATTGTGCCTTTGCTGCTGGAGCAGACTATTTGGTATCAGAGGATAATCATTTCAAAAAACTCCATAAAACCCCATTTCCTCAACTGAATCTTGTCACTTTGGATGAATTTATGAAAACAAGGCTCATTCAGGACAGCGTAGATTAGTATTTCTTTACAACACATCAATCCATTTTGCTTTTTCGCATTATATGGTTAAGTAGACTCAAGTTGACGAAACTGCCATCTTTATGCGATAAATGTATATCATGCCATGTTTATAAGTTGTCAAATTAAGTGGGGAAAAGTATAAATAGTTGGGGAGGATAGACGATTTTTTCATTCGTATGGATGATATTTTCAGCAAGAATGGATTTTTCTTGCTTACTTTGCAGTCAGAAACAAACAATAAAAACAACACTTGACATGAATCATAAGTTATTTTTGCTCGGATTGACTTTGTTTGCTGCTGCCAACGTGTCTGCGGGAAACAAACCGTCAAAGACTACTTCCATCGTGGAAGTGCCGTTTACCCAAGTGCATTTGAATGACCAATTCTGGTCGCCACGCATCGAGACTAACCGCACGGTGAGCATCCCGTCTGCTTTTCGCGAGTGTGAGAGAAACGGGCGTTTCGACAATTTCGCCATTGCGGGTGGATTGATGCAGGGCGAGCATCGCGGTGACTTTTCGTTTGATGATACCGACCCGTACAAGGTGATAGAAGGGGCAAGCTATTCGTTGGCGGTACATTATGATGCCAAGTTGGATCATTATTTGGATAGTGTGATAGCCATTATCGCCTCGGCGCAGGAAGAAGACGGTTATCTCACGACCTGTGTGACCAACAAATGCTATCGTCTCTCTGGTTGGTGGGGTAGGAGCAAGTGGGAAAAGATTAACTCGCACGAGCTTTACAACAGCGGTCACATGATTGAATCAGCCGTGGCACACTATCTTGCCACAGGTAAACGGTCGTTCCTTAATGTTGCCATCAAGAACGCTGACCTCGTTTGCAAGACCTTTGGACCGAACGAGGGACAGATTCATCGACCAGGCGGTCATCCCATCATAGAGATGGCATTGTGCAAACTCTATAAGGTGACGGGCAATAAGAAATATCTGGAAGGTGCCAAGTATTTCGTTGAGGAGACGGGACGATGCACCGATGGCCATCGCCCCAGCGAGTATTCGCAAGACCATAAGCCCATCCTCCAACAAGATGAGATTGTCGGCCATGCCGTCAGGGCTGGATACCTGTTCAGTGGTGTGGCAGATGTTGCCTCGTTGACAGGCGATACAGCGTATTTCCATGCCTTAGAGCGTATCTGGAACAATATGTCATCCAAGAAACTGTTTATCACGGGAGGCATCGGTAGCCGCCCGCAAGGTGAAGGCTTCGGTCCCAACTATGAGTTGAATAACCATACTGCTTATTGCGAGACCTGTGCTGCCATCGCCAATGTGTATTGGAACTACCGTATGTTCTTGGCGACGGGCGAATCGAAATATATTGACGTGTGCGAGCGTGCATTATATAATAATGTATTGAGTGGTGTCTCGTTGTCAGGCGACCATTTCTTCTATGACAATCCCTTGGAGAGTGGTGGTGAGCATGGACGTGCACGGTGGTTCGGATGTGCTTGTTGCCCAGGCAACGTGACGCGCTTTATCGCTTCCGTACCCAATTACATTTATGCCGCGCAAGGCAAGGACATCTATGTAAACCTCTATGCGCAAGGCACGGCGAAAGTCAATGGGGTCGAGCTGGAGCAGATTACGGAATATCCTTGGGACGGTGTCATCAAGATTAGGATTAACAAAGGCAGTGGTAAGTTTGCTATCAAGTTGCGCCTCCCAGGATGGTTGAAAAAGCATCCGATAGGCAATGACCTCTATACATACATCGACAATGCCAAGGCTTATAGTGTGAGTGTCAATGGGCAATCGCTCTATCCCGAAAACCGCGACTATATTGTCATCGACCGTAAATGGAAGAAAGGTGATGTCATCGAACTGAACTTCCCGTTGGATGTGCGCCGAGTCGTTGCAAATAACAATGCCGAGGACGACCGTGGAAAGGTGGCTTTGGAGCGCGGTCCTATCGTATTCTGCTTAGAAGGAAAAGACCAACCAGACCATCAAGTGTTCAATAAATACATCCTCAACGCCGCAGACATCCAAGCGCATTATGAAAGCGGGTTGCTCAATGGCGTGATGGTTCTGGAGGGACAAGCCAAGGAATTGCAGCCCGACGGTAACATCAAAGATGTTTCTTTCCGAGCCATTCCCTATTCTACATGGAATAACCGTGGTGGCGACCAGATGGAAATATGGATTGCTAATACCCCTACCAATGCCGTGGCGACACCTGCCGAGACCATTGCCAGCAAGGCACGGACGTTCAGCAATCGTGGTCCCATCCAGAATGACGCACCCGAGACGGCACCCACCGACGGCTGGGCTGGCGGCACAAATGACCAATGGGAGCCGAAGCGGTCGTCCGACACGTCGAAGCCTTATCACTACTGGTGGCTCAAACGCGGCACTACCGAGGCTATTAGTTATCAGTTTGACAAGGAATATGAGGTGAACAACGTGCAAGTGTATTGGCTCGACTTCGATCATTACGACGGCAGTTTCCGTGTGCCAGAAAGCTGGACGCTCTATTATCAAGATGCCGATGGCAATTGGCAGGAGGTGAAAGACCATTCCCCTTTTACGGTAAGCAAGGATTGTTATAACAGCGTGGATTTCAAACCCGTGCGTACCAAGGGTTTGAAGATTCTTGCCAAATTGCAGGAGGGGCAGTCTGGCGGTGTTTTGGAATGGAAGGTCAATGGTAAGAACGACTAATCGGCATCTCAAAAAAGGATGAAAAGGTTTTTGTTTGTTTGTGTCATCTTCATGGCAAGCATAGCGGTGGGGGCGAAGACTTTGGTCTTTACCCTTGCCGATGGCACGAAAGTCTATTATACGCTTGATGTTCCCACCGATGGTTTGCGGTATGCTCCCGTGGTGAAATTCAGTCAGGGCAACGTCATCGTGAATGGTGATCAGTATGAATGGAGTGGCATCAAGGAGTTTTACTTGTCCGATGAAAACGATCCCGTAGGCATCTCGCCTCATGCCTTTTGTGTGGAGACAGATGCTCAAGTTGTGGTATATTCGGCAGATGGAAAGAAGATGATGGAGGCGGAAAGCCTTTACGCATTCAAACGAATTGACATGTCAGGTTTGCCGAAGGGTGTCTATGTCGTGATAGTCGATGGGAAGAATGGTGGCAAAGAGTCGTTTAAGGTTACGAAGAAGTGAGATGAGACACATGAAGAAGATACTCTTGTTGACGATTCTGTTCCTTATTCCAAGGTTAGGCATGGCACAGGAGCAGGTGCATGTGTATGTTAAAGACAGACAGGCTACATGGGATTTCCCTATCATGGCGGATGATGTGCAGTCGTTTGGCATTCAGTCGTCTACGTTGAGAGTCAAGATGGCTAATGATGTCATCGTGCCATTCGATGCCGCAAAGGTGGACAGCGTTGCGTTTGAGGATGTGTCGGATGTGGAGACCAAAGACCCTTACCAGGTGTTTCAGATGTATATCACCACCCATGATGGGACGGATGTGACTTCTAAAGAATACTATAAGGACTGCTATATATCCCTGAATGCGAAGGGCAGTTTCAGCAATTTTTCAGCCTCGGGGCAGATTCGCGGAAGGGGTAACAGCTCATTTCTGTGGTATGACAAGAAACCCTATCGCATCAAGTTGGATGAGAAGCACAAGCTCTTAGGGCTTGACAAGGCTAAGAGTTGGGTATTGCTTGCCAATTATCGTGACATCACGGACCTGATGAATACGTATGTCTTTGAATTAGGACAATGGATGGGACTTCCTTTCACCAATCATACCCGTTACGTAGAATTATTCATCAATGGCGACTATAGGGGCGTTTATCAACTTACGGAGCAAGTGCAACAGAATAAGAACCGTGTGGATATCAGCGACGATAGAGGCATCTTGGTGACTTTGGATGTAGACGACGGTCCTGCTGAAAGCCCATACGCGGATGATAATTTCTGGTCATCGGTTTACAATATGCCCATGGCAGTGAAATATCCCGATGATGATTTGCTCACCTCAGCGGTGCGTGACTCCATCCGACAAGTATTTGCCGTCTTGGAGAATGCCATCAAGAATAGGGACTTCCGTGCCGCCGACTCATTGTTAGATATGCAGTCGTTCATCCATTACTTGCAGATACAAGAGTTTGTCTATAACGTGGAATTGTCAGCTCCACGCAGCATCTTCATGCACAAGGATGGCGATGGCAAGTGGGTGATGGGTCCCTTATGGGATTTCGACGCTGGGTTTGACTTCGACTGGAGCCACATGGAAACTAACCACACCTTCTTTACAAACTACCGCGAGACGGTGATGGGTAGCAATCCTTATAAGCGTAATGGCAACTATAACTATGTTCCACAATTCTTCACCAATCTTTTCGGATGTAAGGAGTTTGTGAAGATGTACAAGGAGGAATGGAATAAATACGCCGATTCCATCGTCTCACGCAATTGGGCAGTGATGGAGAAGTATATTGCTCATCTTAACCAAGGTGTCATGACACGTGATGCGGCTCGTTGGCCTATACGTGATAAGAATTTTTCCACGGAGGTGGAGAAGATGCACCAATGGCTCATCAACCGTGCAAAGTTCATGACGGAACTGATTAACAATATTCCCGAGCCAGATGACACGCCCATCCATGATCAGACGCTTTGTGGCACTATCACTTGCGATGTGACTTTGGACAAGAACAAAGGCTATAGTCAAGACGTGCAAGTGCAGGTGGATCGAGGGAGGGTACTGGAACTCCTTGGTTTGGATGAAGTCTCGTTCAATCCTGCGAGGGTGACAATCATACCGTTATATGCCGATGGCAGCGATGGGCAAAACCATACAAATGGTGTCTTTGGTGGATGGTTTAATGAAGAAGGAGACCCTCTCACGTGGAACGAAGGGCATGTGTATATTGAGGTGTTTGATGATTTGTTCAACTGGGCCTGTGGTGTGCATCCTCAAAACTGCTACGATGACGAACATACTGCCACCATGCAATTCCAGTATCAAGTAGGTTCAACGCTGAAAAAAGTGAACATTGCAGTCCATTTCACCATCAAAAACCAAGGTGGAGGATGGTGGTGGGATTGGTAGATTCCTCCCATGAGAATTATAATAGACAATTTTATCCAACGATACAATGAGAAAGATTACCCTAACAACCCTTATTCTTTTCGCTTTCATGCTTCATGCAGAGGCGCAAAAGACGGTTTATATCCCTAATGAATGGCGACAAGCACGGACGGACACATTGCTCTATGCGGAGAACGACCCCGACAACAAGTACACATGGTCGAAGTCGAGGAGCAAGGAGACGGATAATGTCATCGTGTTTTGGGATAAGTATTATGGCTCAAAATCGCCATCGGAAGTATCTGGTTTTTATAATGTAGACATTGACGACTTGTTAAAGAAGTGCGAGGCATTCTTTGACCTTGAGATAAACAAGCTTGGATTTGTCGATCCCGATAACTCTAATTTGAACAAATACAAGGTGATGGTACTCATGAACCATACCGACACTTGGACTTGTTATGGAGGCGGATACGACTATCAAGTGTCTGCTTTATGGCTCAATCCTGCCACATGTAAGCCCGTAGGTCATAGCGTGGCGCATGAAATAGGTCACTCGTTCCACTATATGTGTTATTCAGAGGCTTCCAAGCAAGGGTCGTTGTGGAATGTACAGACGGGCTTCCATGGTGCGGTAGGCAATGGCAGCGTGACGTGGGAACAGACGGCACAATGGCAAGCCAACCAAAGTTATCCCGAGTTGATGTATGACCAGAGCATAGGCGTGTTTCGCAATTCCCACAATTATGCCTTCACCCATGAATGGCATCGCTATCAGAGCTATTGGTTTTTCTATTACCTTTGCCAATATTACAACGACATCAAGACAGTGGCAAACGTATGGAACTGGCCAGAGACAAGCGTCAAGGACTTCAACCAAGTGTTGATGGACTGCAAAGGACTGAGTGTCGATGACTTATACAGGATGTATTTTGACTATGCGTGTCGGTTAGTTACATGGGATTTGGAAGTATGCAAGCCCTATCGCAACCCGTACATTGGCGACTTCACCTATCGTTGTGCACTGACTGAGGATGGATCTTACCAAGTGGCTTTGGCAAGTGCGCCGCAAGGCACGGGGTTCAATGTCATCCCGCTCAATGTGTCAGAGGCGGGAACGGAGGTGACAACTCATTTCACCGCCTTGCGCTATGATGCGAAGTTGGCAAATGGTGACCCAGGGGAATATTTAGATGGCAACTCCCAGTTTGCAAAAGCCAATGTAGACAATTACCAAGTCATCAATGGTTCGTACCGTGGATTCCGCTTGGGGTATGTGGTATTGCTGAAGGATGGCACACGTCAGTATTTCTCCGAAGACTCCATCTATTGCACGGGAGGGACAGAGGCGACGGTGGATGTGTCATTTACCGTTCCCGAGAACACTGACCGTATGTGGCTCGTGGTATCGCCCGCGCTCAAGCGTTATTATCAGCACAAATGGGATGAAAGCTTCGCTGCCGATGATCGCTGGCCTTATAAGGTGCAGTTTGAGGGTACAGACATCGGGAGTGGTGCCACTGTATATGCTTCGCCAACGTTGGATAAGCGGGATGTGGCAGACATCACCTTCGACTTCAACGTTATGCTTCCTGTTGATAAGACCAATTTCAGAAGTACAACCGTTAACCTTGGCGGAAGGGCAGCTGCTATGCTTGGCACGGCTTTCCAGTGTGAACTCTCGCGCATCGCCACCGCCTTACAGGCATATAGCGTCAATGGTCCTGGCAATGGCAAGATGATGTTCTATCCCTTGACTCCCACAGGCCTCTCGCTTGCAGAGAGTGGTTCCACGGCAAATGGTTATGGCCATTGGTTCAACCAAGACGGGACGGTTGGTGGATGGAATGCCAACAGCAGTTATTTATTCTCAGAGTTTAACCCATCGACCTTGGCATTCGCTGTAGGTGAGAATCCTGGTAAATGCCACGTAGGAGATACCTACACCATCGGACAGGCCATTGTCTACAAACGTAATTTCAGGCAAACGGCGACGGCTCGTTTCGTTTTCCATGTCACGATTGTTGCCGCAGATGCTGCCCCACGAGCCGAACTGGCAAGCATCGACTATGCCGATCCGACGGGGATAAAAATGGTTGATGCCGATAATCTCACACCCTCCGTACAGGATGTGTATACGCTGACAGGTGTCAAGGTCATCAATCCTTCGGTACTTCCCAAGGGTATCTATGTCATCGGTGGTAAGAAGGTTTATGTGAAGTAATCTTGAAGGAGGGTGTTATGAAAGCAACCATACCCTACGTTGAGGAGAAATTTGACGAGTTCAATCGCCAGATGTTCGATGGGAAGTTGCCGAAAATTCCTGTCATGCTCAGCGATGCCAAAACTTTCTTGGGGAAATGTGTATATAGGAAACGGCGTGACAAGTCGGGAAATGTCATCTGCTATGATTTCAAGCTTCGTATCAATGTACGCATAGACTTGCCAGAGCGAGAGGTGGAAGACACCATCATCCATGAGATGATACATTATTATATCCACTACAACCAGTTGAAAGACAACTCGTCGCATGGCTCATTGTTCCGTAAGATGATGAATGACATCAACATGAAATACCATCGGAATGTATCCATCTCCCACCATAGCACGAAGGAACAGGAAGAAGAACTGGTGGATAAGCGGCAACGATACCATGTCGTGGCAGTCGTCTCATTCAACGATGGTAAGGTGGGTATCAAGGTATTGCCACGTGTTCTTCCAAGTATCTTGAATTATTATAATCAAGTGTCGAGCGTTAAGGAAGTGTCGAGTGTGCGACTCTATATGAGCAATGACATCTTCTTCAATCAATATCCCAATTCCGCTGCGTTAAAGGTACATTATGTGGATGCCGATGTCATTGAAGAGCATCTGCGGACGGCAGCACCAATGGCATGTGATGGCAAGTCTATCCGCTATATATAGAAAATATCCACCCCATCAATACGAGGTGGATATTTTTGTTTACATTCGTTTGTTAGAACTTTTTGCCAAAGACAATGTTAATGAAAGTCTTGACCAAGATCTTGATGTCAAACCACCACGAGCGATGTTCCAAATAATAGAGGTCGAGGTCAAGGCGGCGCAGCATCTTCTCCATCGTGTCCGTGTAGCCGTTGTATAGCGTGGCATACGATGTCACACCAGGGCGAATCTGGTAGAGATAGCGGTAACGGGGATCGTGCTGCATGATTTGGTTGATGTAGAACTCACGCTCTGGACGTGGTCCGATGAATGCCATGTCGCCCTTCACCACGTTCCAAAGCTGTGGCAACTCATCGAGATGATGCGCACGAAGGAACTTCCCGATTTCGGTCATGCGTGTGTCATTCTCATGCTGATATAAGGCTGGCCCGTCTTTTTCCGCGTCTAACCTCATACTCCTGAACTTGTAAATGTTGAACGGCCTGCCAAATCGTCCTATCCGTTCTTGCTTGAAGATAGCAGGCCCGCCATCCTCACGCTTGACGGCGATGTAACATGCAAGGAACAAAGGTGAGAAAACAACCAAGCAAATGATAGCGACTATAAAATCCAATATGCGCTTGATGTTGCGCTCCATCTCATTCATGCCGTCAGAAATGTACCTTGGATTATATATGTCGTCGTTTAACTTGTAATTGACCATGACGGTTTGTATCATTCCCAAAATATTGATTTGTTTACAATGTTTAAACGATAATTTTCAATATTTATTATATCATCATTAAAAAACATTGGAATAAAAAATGCAAAATGATACTAAAACCGATACGATACCGCCGTATCATATCACTCTCACTTGTATATGAGCAATGACTCAATCATCTTGATGGGATATTTCATGTAAACCATCAAGCGACAGGTCTTGATGTCTTGGTTCTTGCAGGCGCGTACGACTTCTCTCGTCCCTTCCATCCTGCTCTTCCAACTCCTGGTGCTTGCTCCGCCAATACGCATACTCACGAAGTCAATGTGCAGATACTTCATCTTCAGGTGATGCTTACAACAGAGGCGGGTAATCATCTCGAAGTCTGCCGAAATCTTAAACGAGTCGTCATACAATCCATATTTGTCAAACACCGTTCGACGAGCATAGAAGGAAGGATGCGGTGGGACGAAACCAAACTTGGTGAGCCATGGGCGGAAAATTCTGCCCGAGTAATATCTCACGGTCTTGTCAAGATGGTCCTCTTTTACGAAATGAACGTCCCCGTAGACGGCATCCACGTCATCGGTGAATTGTGCAACCATCTTCTCAATGACATCATCAGAGGTGAAATAGTCATCTGAGTTTAAGATGCCGATGACATCTCCCGAAGACAGGCGAATCCCCTTGTTCATGGCATCATAGATGCCCTTGTCTTTTTCAGAAACCCAATGTAACCGTCCATTGAATTTGTTTTCGTAGCTTTTGATGATGTCTATCGTGGAGTCGGTAGACTGCCCATCTATAATCCAATAGTCGATGTCATCGTATGTCTGTCTGAGAACAGACTCGATGGCATCGGCTAATGTCTTGGCACTATTATAGGCTACGGTAATGATGGTTACCTTCATTCGCTTCTTCACTTTGGGCTTGCAAAGGTAATAAAAAAATGGGAAAAGCCCAACAAACGCACATAAATTTGGTGTTAAGGCTACCGCAGCTGCCGCACACCATGCCGTGTGGGCTTGGTGGGCTTAATCGTGCCGTCGGCGTTGAACTCCATCTTGTCGATGCACACCTCGCGGTGGATGCCGGGGGCTTTGTCTCTCTCGATGTAGTTCTTGTTGATGCGGTGGTAGACGATGTACCATTCGTCACGTCCGGGGATTTGCAACACGCTGTTGTGCGCCGTGCCATAAATCTCTTGTTCGGGGTCTTGGATGAGGATAACGGGATTCTCGGCAACTTGAATTGGTCCCAATGGAGAGTTGCTTGTGCCGTATGCCACATGGTAGTTGGGCGACCCTGTGTCGTCCACGCTCCACAAGAAATAATAGATACCATTGCGCTTGAACACGTATGTTCCCTCGCGATAGGCATAGTCTTCCAACGTGCCACCACGTGGGGTCATCCTCACGACAGTCTCTTCCTTGATGGAAGTCATGTCATCGTTCAGTTCCGCGCCAGCCATATAGCCATTTCCCCAATAGAGATAGCTCTTTCCCGTGTCAGGATCGGTAAACACGTCCACGTCAATCTGCTGCCCATTCTTCTGCCCCTCGGGTCGTTTGTCGATGATGGGCTTGCCGAAGTCCACGAAGGGTCCTGTGGGTGAGTCGGCGATAGCGACACCGATGGCTTTGCCGTGTCCCGTCTCGCCGCTGTAATAATAATAGTATTTGTATTTGCCGTCCACCAGTTTCTCCTCGATACAGGGAGCCCAGGCGTTGCCACTTGCCCACTTCGTGTCGCGGGGGAGGTTGAGGATGATGCCCTCATATTTCCATAATGTCAGGTCGGCAGACGAGAAACAGGTGAAATACCAACCGCCCCATCCTGGTGTGCCGTCGGTGGTGGAGTAGATGTAGTAGCGGTTTGTCACGTGTGAATACATCACCTCGGGGTCGGCATGGAAACCCATCAGGATGGGGTTACCGCTGTAACGTTGGGCATTCGCATGGAATGCCAAGGTTATGAACAGTGTCAAAAATAGTTGTTTCATGGTTTTTTGATGTATGATGTTTGAATTATGAATTACGAAGTATTTTATGTAATAATGTTTGATGTATGATGTAGGAATTATGAATTATGAAGTGTTTTGATGTTTGATGTATGTATTCTGAAGTGTTTTAAGTAATAATGTTCGATGTATGATGTTTAATTGTTTTATAATTTTTTCCCCACTTCATTCCTTCTTCCATCATTCCTTAAATCACTTCCTCCTTCCGCCTTCCTACTTCCTCCATCAAAACTATCCTTCTCGCAGGAAGTCCAGTGCCTCCTTGATTTCATCCTCCGAAGCGGTTTGGTTGATGCGGATGTCGCCGATGTTGCCCAAGAGGGTGAAGTTAATGGTGTCTGCCGTGTTCTTTTTGTCGTGAGTCATCAAGGCAATCAACTCGTCATAGTCATCGCAAGTGATGCCAATGGTGCCGTAATGCTCCTTGATGAACGATACCATCTGCCGTATCCTGTCGGTGGGAAAGCCCATTTTCACGACGCTGAGGTATAGCTCGCACACTAAGCCGAATGCCACGGCATAGCCGTGAAGGATGGGTTTATCGTGTTTCATCGCCCACGACTCGAAGGCGTGACCAAAGGTGTGGCCGAGGTTCAATGCCTTGCGCAAGCCCCGTTCCCGTGGGTCAGCCGCCACGATATGCTCCTTGACGGCAATGGATTCTGCCACCATCCGTTGCAGCGTGGTCAGCAGTTGTGTGTCGGGAAGTTTGCTTAAAGGGAAGTTCACCAACTCCGCCCACATCTTTCCCTCGCTGATCAAGCCATGCTTGAGCATCTCGGCATAGCCCGAGCGGATGTTCTCCGCATCGAGAGTTTGTAGGAATTGGGTGTTGATGATGACAAACTTGGCATCGCTAAACGCGCCCACCTCGTTTTTCAACCCATTGAAGTTGATGCCCGTCTTGCCGCCCACCGACGCATCGACCATTGCCAAGAGGGTGGTGGGGATGTTGATGAAGTCGATGCCACGCTTAAAGGAGGAGGCAGCGAATCCACCAAGGTCTGTCACCATGCCGCCGCCGAGATTCACCAAGCATGAATGTCGGGTAGCACCATTGTCGCCCAATGCCTTCCATACCTGTGCCAATGATTCAATGTCCTTGTGCGTGTCGGTGGCACCGATGGTAATCAGTTGCGCCTTCCGCAAGCACATATATTGCTTAATCCGTTGCCAGCATTCCCTCTCCGTGGTCTCGTCCACCAAGACGAAGAGCCTGTCATGCTCGCATTCCGAGATGGCGATGGCAATGTCTGTCTGTAAGTTCTCCGAAATAACAATCCTTTGTTCCATAACATACCTATAATAAATAACGCTTGCAAAGGTAAGCATTTTTCCCGAAATCGTCAAAATTTTGTCATGAAATGAGCCTCCATGGTTGCATTATTTGCCAGCAATCCCGACCTTGGACGGAAAAAAGCTCGTTTTTCCGCATTTGTCTAATGCGCTGAATGCCAACGACTTACGTTTTAACCATGCTTTTTCCCACCCATAATAGCGGCAATTTAACATTTTTTTGGCGGCATCCGTACCCCACAAAAGCCAAAATTACTAATGACGTATGTGGTATCTATCATTGACGAATGCCGCACAAGAAATGTTAAATTGGTGTTTCCGCCTGATTTTTTTGGAATTTCTGAACAAATTAGACAATTTGGTTGTTCCCAAAGATTCTATTTTGCGATTTTTCTCGAGCATCATTTTGTCAACATTTTTCGCAATATATTGCATGGCTGTTTGCGCCGTTCACGCCCATTTCTTGCTTTTCTTGACAGCATGGGTCAGTGGCTTTCTTATGTGTTGGTGAATGGAGACGAGTGTGGTATAGAAGTCGTACTGTGTTGTCAAAGAATGATATGCTTATTTGGGATGTATGTATTGAAAATGTGGAAAATGGGAGAAAAAACGAATAAAAAGTGAATAAGAATGAACAATAAAATGTAACTTTGTAGCCGCGAACCTAAACAAATAGATGGGCATGATGGGTTTATAGGACATGTTACGTCTGCCTATCGATTATTTTGTAAACTTATTGTCAACAACTATTGATTACTTATAAATAATTGTCTGTATGAAAAAACTATTCATTGTTTTGACACTTCTGATTGGAGGACTATCTGCCTACGGTCAGAGCATTACGAATCCAAGTTTCGAGGACGGCACCAACGGATGGACCGTCAGTAAGATGCAATTGCAGACGAACGATGGTATGTCGTCCTACAGGGCTGGCAATACCTATATCGAGCGATGGATTGCAGCCCCTGGTCTTTTGGGAAGTGCTTCGGCCAAGCAGACCGTCACAGGTCTGACGAATGGTGTCTATCGCCTGACGGTAGCTGCCATGAACATCTCGCAGAACAACACGAATGCCGCACAGGTGGGCGCGTGGATTGTCGCCAACGGACTGCGCACGGCGGTAACGACGCTTAACACCTACACGCTCGACTTCTTCGTGACCGACGGCACGGCAGAAATCGGCTTCGTGTGTGATGGTGCTTCAGGAAACTGGGTAGGTTGCGACAACTTCACGTTGACCTATCGTGGCAACACGAGCACGTACATCCAGAGTGCGGGAAACACCGTGAAGAACTATGCCAACAACCTGATTAGCAGCGTGGGTAGCGACTCGCAGTACAGTAGTCTGGTAAGCACGTTGACCTCTGCCATCAATGGCGGTAACCTCGCCAATGTAGCTACTGCTGCCAAGGCGGTCGTGGCTGGTGAGCGAGCCTATCGTTTGCGCCATCCATCGGGTTCCGCTCCCACGATTACCACGAACAAGCGTCATGCACGTGGTAGCATCTGGATTTTCGGTCGTCTGTCGTGGTCGGGTAGCAACGTCGTGGAGGAAGGCTTTTGTTACAGCACCAACCCTAACCCAACACTTGAAAACAGCAATTACAGCACCGACTGGATAGACTCTTACGGCAAAGTCATCTGGATACAGGATCTGACACCGGGTACGATGTATTATATTCGCCCATACGCCATGACGAAGAACTATGCCGTGGGGTACGGAGATGTCATCAAGGTGCCGACCCTCCCACAGGGAGATATCCACTGGAGCGTCCGCGATTCGGGTGATGAGACGGCAGACAATCATATCAGGAGTTCGTGTGAATGGGGATTTGACCATTTCTGGGACAACCTTACGCAGCTGACCACCTTCTGGCCTTCCATCGGTCATGTCAGCGGTGTGCCAACTGCTGAATGCTCTTACGGTGGTTGGTGTTCGGTGGGTGATAGCTGGAGTTACCAAAACACGGGTACCATCCTGCACGAGATGTTGCATGGTGTGGGTGTAGGCCAGCACTGGATGTGGGGTGATTTCACCCGCAACCAATATCCCGTTTGGGATGCTCTCCGCTTCTGGAACAACAATGAGACAGAGGTGCTCAATGGTGACGGTATGCACCTGTGGCCATACGGTATCAACGGAGCCCACGAGGACAATGGTTCTGACCAATTGTATATCGGTAACGCCCTCGTCTGCGAGGCATTAGGTGAAGGCGGTCTGCCGTTGACTGACGGTCAATGGTTATTGCCTTACTATGCTTATCCACAAGACGATAATACCAAATACTATATCAAGTGCGAGGATAAGAACCGTGGTTTGACTACATCGTATCTCGTGGAGAATAGCGATGGGACTCTCGGCTGGCAAGCCATGTCGGTCTCACAGGCCCAATCAAACAACAGGGCGGCATGGTATCTGACTTTCGATGCCTCTGTCCAAAGATACCACATCAAGAATGCCTCGACCAATCACTACATCCGCTATAGCAGTGCCAATGCCAACAATGGTTTCACCACGGGTTCTTCAGCCACCGACATCCAGATGAAGAAATGTCGCGTGGATGTGAAGGTGGGATCGAAGACCTATCAAGGTTATTACTTCCTCGACTACGGTAGCGGACAATCCATGGAAGCCAAGACAGATGGTGTCGTTGGCTCAACGGGTTTCAGCATTTGGGATGATGCCACCACGCAACGCTGGGTGATTCTTGCAGAAGGTTCCGATGTCGAAGCCTTTGAAAACGGTGCCGTGGAGATTCAACTCGACCAATTGCGCCGCTATCTGAATGGCTATACTGCTGCCAAGAACGTGTCGCACACCGACAAGACCAGTGGAGCCACGACGGCACTCACCAATACCATAAGCACCATCAATTCGGCTATTAGCGGTACGGTGACGATGGATCAGGTATTGCAATACATTGAGGACATTAAGGCGGCAGGACTCACCTTCCTCAACAATACCATGCCTTCCAATAATGGCTACTATGACCTGACCTTCCTCATCGACAATCCCGACTTTACGGAAAGCGCAAATGGCTGGTCGCTTGAACCGACACGCAGCTACGGTGCCGTGGAGTTCTATGAAAAGACATTCGACCTCTACCAGATCTTGCCAAACATGCCAGCTGGTAAGTATCAGTACACGGTGGATGCCTTCCAGCGTCCTGGCGAGCCGAGCGCGGTCTATACGGCATACACGGGTGGCACGAACAATGTGAATGCCGTGATGTACATCAACAGCACATCGCAGAAGATTAAACATATTGTGGAAGGACAGCAGACGACAAGCATCAGCAATGGCGAGTTCACAACTTCGGGCAACACCTACATTCCCAACACGATGGAGTCAGGTAGCACCTATATGACACGCAACCTATACCACAATGTCATGCAGGGCGAGTTCCCAGCCGGTGACTTGCGTTTCGGCTTGCGTGGCACGGTGTCTAACACATACTACTGGACCATGGCAGACAACTTCAAGCTGTACTATTTAGGTTCCGACGGGGTGGTCACATCCTTGAAAGATCAACTCATCACTGAGGGCTTCAACCGAGTTACGGCACTGCCAAACGACTATAGCCCCTACTTCTTCCTCCTCTACGACCATGACCAGGATCTCACCATGGTATTGAAGGACCCGAACCACCAAGGCGGCAGCAAGTCGATGTGGTACGATATGGATGTCAACCCCAGAACGAGCAAGGAGCCGCTATGGACCATCGATTCCTATACCGTGAATGGCACGGAATACCAGATCCTTGCTAATGCCACTTATCCGGATGTCATGCTCCAGACTGAATATAATGCAGCATGGAACTATCGTTGCAGCGACAATGGTGCTGGCGACCCAGGCTGGGGACGCACATCGTTTGCATACCTGCCCAATGGCTACTGGACCATCCAGAGTGGTGTTTATCCCCAATATGGTTACCTTGGACCGTGGGAAGGTGTGTTTACCGATGATGCTGAGACGGCACTGAACAAGACAGAAAATAATATCGGCCATTTCGATGTCTTCTCCATTTTGCGCGGCGACTATGTGAGTCGATTTGACGCAGGTGTGCCAAATGCCACCTTTGAGAATCCACTCGACATCACTTACGTACTGGAGAATCCAGGTGGAGAGCGCCGTGCGTCGATTGGCTGGACACATGTGGGCAACGATTGGGGCTTCCCAGACAACAATGCGCTGGTGGGCAAGGTCGGCAGCCGTTTCATTGAACGTTGGGATCCCAACGGTGTTGGCAATGCCGAGATTTACCAGAAGGTACAGGGCTTGCCAGATGGCTACTATCGCTTCTCGGCTATCGGCACTCGTCGAGCTGACGAGACGGGCACATTCTATCTCTATGCCAACGACGAACAAAGTCTCGTTGGCAGCGACAATGACGGGCGACGCACCTCGGTCATCGTGCAAGTGACAGATGGCGTATTGCAAGTGGGTGCCAAGGCGGAAAACATCACGAAGGACTGGATTGCCTTTGACGATGCCCGCATTGAATACCTCGGACTCTCCATTCCCGGCTACAACGTTGGTGAGCCAACTTCAAATATCCAGGAAGGAACCTACACGGGTACGCAAGAACTCACGACATGGACACTCACCTTCACCGAAGCCAACAGTAGTGTGGAAGGTGCCGTATTTGCCAAGTTGGACAACTCTGCCAAGGCTTCCTTGTACAAGGGGCAGACGAAGGTGGGCGAATATATCATTTACTTCTCAGACAAGACGGCCTCCGTCAGTTTCGATGGTGTCAAGCTCGATGCAGATGCCACCTACATCCTACAGTTCCCCGCTGGCGTTGTCGGCTACGCAGGACAGGTGAGCAACGAGGCTTATAGCGTCACCTTCAACACGCCGCACTTCTTCACGGGAACGTATTATCTCTATAACAAGGTGACAGATAGCTTCCTTGGACTCACCGAAGGTACCAACGATGCCTTTGTCACCTGTGCAGGCTCCACCATCACGTGGACGGTAAGCGAGAACGGTGGAAGTATTAAGTTCAACGACACCAATACCTATCTCGGTGGTTTCTACTGGTCGAAAACAGACGATGCTACGGGATATGTCTGGGAATGTATTCCGTATAGTGAGGGACAATTATCTGGCTATCAGTTGCGCCGCAACCCATCGCCCGCTGGTGCTTGGCCTGGCGACTACCTCTATATCAGCAATACTGATACCGACCAGAACCGTGTGGCAAGCAATGGGCTTATCGGAGACAATTTCCAGGACTGGGCTTACGCCGTTTGGGAATTGTGGACAGAGGATGAGTATAACGCCTACAACAATAACCCCGACGTGAACAACGACGGCATGGTAAACGTTACCGATGTCATCAAGTTGGTGAACATCATCCTCGGTAACGATACCGACTATGAGTTCAGGAGGGCTGACGTGAATGGCGACTGCTTGATAAACATTACCGATGTTGCCACGTTGGTGAATATGATCCTTGATTTATAATAAGGATTAAGCTTTCATTCAATCGCCCTGCGTTTCTTTTCGAGACGCAGGGCGATGTCAATTATTTATCATACATTTGTACCCATAAATCTATTTGTCCTGTTAACTCCTCTGGCGATACCGGCAATTCCACCAAAAAAGGCTGCATTATCACTCCCATCCATGAGACAGACTGTGTTTTCCACGTAGCAGTTCTCTATATCACTATAGCGTTCAACTTTGCCTACAATGCCTTCGACTGAGCTATTCCCCGTAATGCTGCTGTTGCGAAGGAGGATTCTCATGATTTTTGCGTGGGAGAGCTGGTTCCAGATATCACTCCAAATATACCCAAGCGGTTGCTGCTCGGTGCGTTGATGGTGATGCCGCTGATGATGTGGTCGTTGCCGTCGTAGATGCCCATAAATGGGTTAGTATCCGTTCCGA
This sequence comes from Prevotella sp., assembly GCA_017548525.1. Taxonomy (GTDB): domain Bacteria; phylum Bacteroidota; class Bacteroidia; order Bacteroidales; family Bacteroidaceae; genus Prevotella. Next base: position 23,366 of record JAFYZV010000142.1, on the reverse strand, counting down.
TGGGGGTATAGGTGTCGTCGCAGGTGATGTTGGCGGTCTGGCAGAAAGTCTTGCCTGACACATTCGTTCCGTCGTTGACCAGTTGGGCGAGCAGATAGAGATCGTCCTTCGTGCGGATGAGGTAGTTGCCGTTGCTGCTCTGGGCGAAATAGTCGCCAAGGCTGTTTAGGGAGCCTACTTTAGTACCCATGTCCAGTGTGCCCGTCCAAATGAAGTCGTTTCCCGCCAAGTCCGTCACGGTGCCGTTGAGACCTGTGACGCTGAGAACCGTTCCTGGTGTGGCATCGTTGTTTCTGTTGAAGGAGAGGATGTTGCTGCCATCGCCCGCCTCGTAGGTGAACGTGCCCCACGTGGTGGTGATGGTAGGTGTGCCCGTCACCTTGACAATCTCGTCGAAAGAGAGGGTAATGGTTTGGGGTGAGCTTCGGAAGTGGCTGCCATCCGTCGTGACGTACATGCCGTTACTGAGCAGGGCTGGGGCGATTTCGTCGCTGACGGCCAATCGCACGAAGAAGTCTTGGAGGCTCCATCTGTCTGAACCAGAACCGGCGGCATCGAAGCGGACGATGAGTTGCTTCGTGCTGTGGTCAAGCAGGAGTGAGCCTGAGTTGTCGGCACGGTATCCTTCCTTGAATTTCTGCTGCCAAAGGTATCCTTCATTCAAGAAGAACGACGAGTGGCTGACATTGGCTTCTGTTTCCTTTGCCCTGTTGACGTAGTCGTACCGGTGGGGGAAGAACTGTTTGCCTTCGTCTGTATAGGCTGGGCTTCCTTTGTAAAGTTCAAAGCAAGCCTTGTAGAGTGATTTCTCTGGGTCGTTGACCTTGCCATCCGGGTCATCTCCGTCGAAGGTGTTCTTTTTGTCGGCGAGGATCTGGATGTACTGGTAGCCGTCGTCATACTCCCGCTGGGTGAAACAGACGGTGGCATAGATCTTGGTGCCGAGGCGTTGTATGTAACTGTTGCCTAACTCGTCACGAGTTCCACAAACTTCATTATAGATGAATAATGTGTCGATATCGAACAATAGGGAGTTGTTCTTGGAATAGCCTTCGTCCGTGACCACACAGCCTACATTGGTGGTAAGGTCAAAGTACTTGCCGCTTGGCAGGGAGGAGGCAAATTGGCCTTGACTGTTGAAATAGACGAGGTTTTGGACACCCTTGTTGATGTAATTGCCATGGACCTGATACTTATCGTGGTACGTGATGTCTTGGGTCTTGGAGGCAAGGAGGGTGCGCCCCGTCTCGTCGAGCACCTCGAAGCGGTACGAGCGGGTGGAGCCCTCCTGGTATTGGTAGGCCCAGTCGCCTCTCCCAAGGACGGTGTATTCTTCGACATCGATGCTTTTGCTCAATTCGTCGTTGGAAAAGGTCAGCTTGCCATAAACGTTTTTAAAGTTCTTGTTTGCCCGGGCGGAGAGGCTCACGGTGCGGTAATAGACCGTCTCGGTGGTGCCGCTACTGCTGCGCTTGATAATGAAACATGTTCCGTCGGGATTTTTTACGGTTGTTACCGTGAAGGTGCTGGTTGCCCATGCCTGTTGCCCCGCCACGAGTGCCGCGATCGTCAGCAGTGTGGTGAGGACTTTTGTCTTTAGGTGAATAAATTGTTTCATGATGCTTTTATTTGATTATATTTGGTTGTTTCGGAAATTATTTGTACCTTAGCCCGCCAGAAACCCAAACATGATAGGATTATGACGACAGTTGCATTAAACAATCTTTGGACGTACCTACAGGGATTGTCACTCTCGCAGAAAGACCGTAATTGGCTGGCAGGCAAACTCATTGATTCGACCGCCGACGATGCCAAGACTGCCGAGCAAAAGGCGTATGTGAAGGATTCGCTGCACCGTGCGCTCAACGAAGTGAAACAGGCCAAACGCGAGGGTCGCAAGTTACAGACATTGGATGACTTCATCCAAGAACTTAGAGCGGAGGAAGCCCAATGAATGTGGTGATTACTCTTCATGATGAGTTCAAACGACAGTTTAAGTGTTTGAGAAAGAAATATCGTTCGCTGACAGATGATTTGGAAATATTCCAAAAGGAACTCATGGAGAATCCCTTTCAGGGCGACAGCCTTGGCGGTGGTGTTCGCAAGGTTCGCATGGCCATCAGCTCGAAGGGCAAGGGAAAGAGCGGTGGTGCTCGTGTGTTGACGCTGACCGTGCTGGTGAGCGAGAATGCTGATGTCACGCTGCTGACCATCTATGACAAGGAAGAAATAGACAACGTTTCCGACGAGTACATCAAGTGGCTTGTTAGCAAGGAAAGGAAGTAATCCTTGAAATAATCCTTCTTGACTTTTAGTGTCATTTGACAGATCACGACATGTTCCCTCGCATCTTGTTGGGTGTGGGGGACTATTTATATTGTTATGATCATCATTCATGTCAAGAGTTCATGATTGTATACTTATAGTATGCAAATATACATTTTTTTTGTTAACTAAGTAATAACAAGTGATAATTTGTAGTTTTTTGCGTATTATTTTGTAATAATTCTTTATTCTTCGTTCTTCATTCTTCATTTTTTTGTATAATTTTGCAGACAAATCAAACGAGTATGAAGAAGTATTACCGTGGCTTAATCAATTTCTTGGATCACTATAAGTATTTGATTGTGATCGTGATAGGCATCGTTGTCGTGGGATTCGTCGATGAGAACAGTTTTATGCGGCGCATCCAGTATGAATTGCAGATTAGTGACTTAAAGGCTGAAATCAAGAAATACAATGACCGCAACGAGGCGGACATGCGGCAGCTGCGCGAGCTGAAACGCAACCCCAAGGCGATTCAGAAGATTGCGCGTGAGCGTTATTTCATGAAAGCTGACGACGAGGATATCTTTGTCTTGAGCGACGACATCACCCCCGCCACTCCACAGAGCCATGAGCCCTCAGAATAAGCGTCTAAGCATCTTGTTTCTCATCGGTGGCCTGCTGATGGTCATCGGCGTGGGATGTTTTGTGTTCTTGTGGCAGCAGCGAGTAGTGTGCTGGGTGTTCTTAGCGGGTGCGACGCTGTTCTCCGTCGTGCAGATGATGCAGACGTATGAGGGGGAGAGTTTCACAGTGCGTCGTTTGAAGCGCATCCAGGATTTGGCGGGTATCCTTTTTATCCTTTCGGGCATCCTGATGGCAGACACGGCATATCGTTTTTTGTTACCCTTGTTCGCGTATCGTGGCGATGCTGGGTATTACGAATACATGAGCTATGTGTACAACAAATGGGTGGTTGTTTTGCTCATTGCCGTCTTCTTGGAAGTGTATACCACGCACCGCATTTCGGCAGAGTTAAAGAGGGAATAGCGGCCTTTCTACCGTGAATAAATACTAAAAGTCTACCCAAATCAATTAAATAGCATAAAAATTTTTTCCCACTTCGCTAATACATCGTACCTTTGTCATTCAGATTCTATATAAGGAAGAAGAAACGAAGTTTTTATGAACAAGATTTTTTACGCATTCCTCTCGCTGCTCACATTCACTTCTTGCATGGGTACCTATAACATCCAGGGTACGTCAAACCTCTCGGGGCTTGATGGAAACAGTCTCTATCTGAAGGTATTGAGGAACAATGACTTTAAGAATGTGGACTCGTGCGAGGTGGTGCATGGGCAATTTCATTTCTCTGGCACGGTGGACACCGCCTGCATGGCAAACATCTTCATGGACAATGAGAATATCCTGCCCGTGGTGTTGGAGAAGGGCAATATCACCATCAAGCTCGATATTACCCAGCAGACAGCCAGTGGCACACCGCTCAATGACGAGCTTTTCAAGTTCTTCAACCAATATAACCAACTGAAAGCACGACAGGCAGAACTTGTACACAAGCACGACCAAGCCATCATGGAGGGCGAGGACATGCGGATGGTGAACGCCAAGCTCAATGCGGAGGCGGCGCAAATCTCCGAGGAGGAGGATCATCTGGTGACATCCTTTGTCACGGAAAACTTCGATAATGTATTGGGTCCTGGGGTGTTCTTCATGGTGACAGCGGGGTATCGTTATCCAGAGTTGACCCCGTGGATAGAGGACATCATGAGCAAGGCGACAGACAAGTTCAAGAACGACCCATACGTGAAAGATTATTACCAGAAGGCACAGGAGAACCAAGCCATCATGAATGGCATGAAGGATGTGCCGCAGACGACACAACCCATCACCACACCCCCGCCCACAGCACCTGCCCCCACACCCAATGAATTGGCGGCACCTGTGGGAAACAAGTAAAACAACAAATAATGAGAACGTTAATCCGTGGTGGAATTATAGTCAATGAGGGAAGATGTTTTGAGGGGTCTGTCTTGATAAAGGCAGATAGGATTGTTTCCGTCATGGAAGGTTCGAGTCAACCCCTTGGCATCTACGATATGGAGATGGATGCAAGGGGGTATTTTGTCTTACCAGGCATCATTGACAGCCATGTGCATTTCCGCCAGCCAGGATTGACTGACAAGGCTGATATCGAGAGTGAGAGCCGCGCTGCCGCCTACGGGGGTGTGACATCATATTTCGACATGCCCAATACCATCCCGCAAACCACCACGCTTGCCGCATGGGAAGAGAAACAGGAGTTAGGAAAGCGGCATAGTCATGTCAACTATAGCTTCTTTTTCGGGGCAACGGGTGATAACCATGATGATTTCCAACGCCTTGACAGGCATCGCCTTCCTGGCATTAAGTTGTTCATGGGTGCCAGTACGGGCAGCATGCAGGTTGGAGGGCGAGAATCATTGGCATCGGTCTTCGGGGCGGCAAAGAACGTGGAGTTGCCATTAATGGTTCATTGTGAGGACACCTCCACCATCGACAGCAATATGCAAGCGATGAGGGAGAGATATGGCGACGACCCCGATATACGGCTTCATCCTGCGATACGGTCGGAAGAGGCTTGTGTCAAGTCTTCATCATTGGCTCTTAAATTGGCATGTGAGCATGGTACCCGATTGCATATTGCCCATGTCTCTACCGCCAAAGAAGTTGACATGTTGGATGGCAGCGTCGATTCCCAGATAACGGCGGAGGCAGTCATTGCTCATTTGCTTTTTTCCGAGAAGGATTATCAGACAAAGGGTGGGCTAATTAAATGCAACCCTGCCGTGAAGTCGGAGCATGATAGGGATATGCTCCGCCAGGCATTGACCCAAGGGAAGATAGCCACCGTCGCCACAGACCATGCTCCTCATCTGCTTTCACAGAAATTGGGGGGATGTGCCAAGGCGGCATCGGGAATGCCCATGATACAGTTCTCCCTGCCCGCTATGTTGGGATTGGTGGACGAGAGGGTGTTGACCATTGAGCGATTGGTAGAACTGATGGCACACAATCCTGCTCGACTCTTTGAAGTTCGGGACAGGGGATTCATCCGAGAGGGCGTTAAGGCAGACATCACCATTGTTAAGCCAAATAGTCCATGGACGGTGACGGAAGGCATCATCCAGAGCAAGTGCCGATGGAGTCCGCTTTTGGGACACACGTTCAACTGGAAAGTGACACATACCATCTGCAATGGGCATGTCGTCTATTGTGATGGTGTGTTTGACGATGGGTACAGGGGAGAGGAAATCGCCTTTAGATGAAACTTATATATAAAATAGGTGAAGTTGTCCCATACATCAATTGGGACTATTTCTACCACGCCTGGGGACTCACGGGCAAACCCGAGGCGGAGAAACGACAATTGAAGGCAGAGGCGCAAGTCCTGCTACAAGATATGGAAGGGCATCATCGTACGTATGCCATCTTTGACATTATGGAAGCCAACAGCGATGGCGATGACATCATTGTGGGAGGGACTCGCATACCCATGCTGCGGCAACAAACGCCAAGGAAGAAGAGGGTGCCTTGCCTGTGCTTGGCAGATTTCGTCCGCCCTCTGTCATCAGGCATGAAGGATCGAGTGGGTGTGTTTGCGACTACCGTCGATGCCAGCATAGAGCATGAGTACAAGGGCAATGACGGGTATCGGCAGATGATGGCACAAACCCTTGCCGACCGTTTGGCGGAAGCCACCGCCGAGAGGATGCACGAGGAGGTACGCAAGGAGTATTGGGGCTATGCCCCCGATGAGCGTCTCACCATGGAGGAGTTGCACAGGGAGGCGTTTCAGGGCATTCGCCCCGCCGTGGGGTATCCCTCTCTGCCCGATACGAGTGTCAATTTTATCCTTTCCGACTTGGTTGGGATGAAGCAGATTGGCATTACCTTGACCGAGACTGGCATGATGCGACCTCATGCCAGTGTGTCGGGGTTGATGTTGGCACATCCCGAAGCTCGCTATTTTGAGTTGGGCAAGATAGGTGAGGACCAGTTGAGAGACTATGCCCGTCGACGTGGTCTTCCCATAGAATTGATAAGGAGATTTATAACATGATAGCAAGAATATCTATATTTGTAATTTTGATGATAGTGTTTTCCTATTGGTATTTGGAAAAACGCTATCTCAAGAAACGTTTTAGGGGTAACAGGCTGAAACGCCTACTCTGGTGGGCACCAGCTATTTTTATGTTTTTGTATACGATATACCTATCGTTTACCAAGAATTTCATTCCGGACAACATCGGTGTGGTTAATACCTATTTGTTTCTCTTGGGATTGTTGGTTGTCCCTATTACCATTTATGCGCTCTGTTCCGCGATGGGCAAGGCATGGTGCATCTTGCGTAATACACGTAAGAATTGGGGTAATCTCATAGGATTCTTTTTGGCGGTGTATGTCACTTTCATCCTGATTTATGGCAGCACGGTAGGCATACGGCAGTTGAAGGTCAACAAGATGGAACTGGCATTCAAGGATTTGCCCGTCTCCTTTGATGGCTATCGCCTCGTTGTCTTCTCTGATGCACACGTTGGTAGTTTTACGGGTTGGCGGAAGAAGTTGCTCGAAAGGGATATTGATTCCATCAATGCGCAGAAGGCGGATGCTATTCTTTTCCTCGGCGACTTGCAGAACGTGAAGCCTTCTGAGTTGTATCCCGTTCAGGACATCTTGATGAGACTGAAAGCCAAGGACGGCATCTATTCCGTCTTGGGCAACCATGACTATAACGACTATACCCATGAGGATCCTGCTATCGAGGCGGCGAACATCCGCGAGATGGCAAGTCGCCAGGCGCAATATGGCTGGACGTTACTGCGTAATGAGCATCGTTCCATCCGTCGTGGTGGCAAGTCAATTGTCATTGCGGGCGAGGAGAGTGGCTGCATGAAGAAAGAACATACCAAGATGGACATTGCTAAGACCTTAGATGAGGTCAGGGATGGGTCATTTGTCATCATGATGCAACATACTCCTCAAACATGGCGTGACTCCGTCCTTACCTGTTCCAATGCACAATTGACCTTAAGTGGTCATTTCCATGGCGGACAGGTGAAACTCTTTGGCTATCGCTTTTCGAGATCGAAGACGAAGGAGGGCTATGGCTTGTTTGAGGAAGGAGAGAGGAAACTTTATGTTACCTCGGGCATCGGTGCCCTCATTCCTTTCCGTTATGGCGTGCCACCAGAGATAGCAGTTATCACCTTACGAAGGAAAAAGTAGTATTGATGAAATATCTTTATAGGACATACCAATTGTTTGTGGCATTGCCATTGGGAATCCTTGCCACCATCATTACAGCCGTTACCGTGATGGTGGGTTGCTGGATTGGCAATGGTCATTTCTGGGGGTATTATCCTGGCAAATGGTGGGCGTGGTTCATCATCCGCATCTTGCTCCTTCCTGTTAAGGTGGAAGGGCGCGAGAACTTGGACTATAAGCAGTCATACGTGTTCGTGAGCAATCATCAAGGGGCTTTTGACATATTCTTGATATATGGTTTCCTGAACCGTAATTTCAAGTGGATGATGAAACGGCAGCTACGAAAGATGCCGCTTGTGGGCCCTGCATGTGAAGCTTCCCACCAGATATTTGTTGACAAACGAGGTGCCAGCAAGATACGGGAAACATACGATAAGGCACGTAACATTCTAAGAGAAGGCATGTCGTTAGTTGTTTTTCCAGAGGGGGCGCGGACATTTACTGGACACATGGGGCTGTTTCGGCGTGGTGCATTCATGCTTGCCGATGACTTACAGTTACCCGTTGTGCCAATGACCATTAATGGCTCGTTTGATGTCATGCCTCGTATGCGAGATGGGCATTTCGTCACGTGGCATTCGCTGAGGCTGACCATCCACAAACCCATTCCCCCTGTCGGCAAGGGCGCGGAAAACATTCGCCTAACAGAGGAGCAGAGTTATGCCACCATCATGGGTGGACTTGTTCCCGAGTATCAGGGATATATGGAGAACCCTGACCAATAGAAATAATCAAATTACACATAATATATGAAAGTATTTACGAAAAAACAGATGAAACACTTAATCTTCACATGGACAATTACTATCGTTTGTGCCATGTTTGCCATTTCTTGCTCACAGAAAAAAGGAGAAACATCTAATGAGAAACTCACCACATACGAGGTGTTTGACAGCCTTTCTACGATGCTTCCCAAAGGTTCTATAGTCGTTGCGAGATTCCCCGATGAGGAACGCCATTGCATGTATTATCTCAATAGCGGCATCTTGTATTATTTCGATGGGAAGCTCAAGAACTTGGAAGAGGTGCAGATTAGCGGTGTTGACAATGGTAGTGTGGAGAGTGCCATGCTTGATAAGGACGAAAAATACATCTCCATTATCGCCAATTTCGGCAAGGTGAACAAGCTCTATAGGCTCAACACACTCAATCGCAACATCGTTGACATGGATCAGACCGTTGTGAGTGAGAAGAAAACTGACGATGACTCTGACAAAGAGAAGAAACGCCCCAAGGTGCGCAAGGAAGAAACCAATACCGAGAGTGAGGCTGCGCCTAAACCAACACCCGCACCAGAGCATGAGGGTGTGTTGCAAGATGTAATGGAAGAAATACACGAATGACAATATGGAGAGCAGCGATAGCATCATCATCATCCCGACATTCAATGAGAAGGAGAACATCGAGAAGATTATCCGCAAGGTTTTCTCCCTCGAAAAATGTTTCCATATCCTTGTTATTGATGACGGAAGTCCCGACGGGACAGCACAGATCGTACATCGTCTGATAGACACGGAGTTTCCAAACCGACTATTTATCATTGAGAGGGCGGGCAAGCAGGGGCTTGGTACTGCCTACATAGCGGGATTTAAGTGGGCATTGGCACACGATTACGGTTATGTTTTCGAGATGGATGCCGACTTCAGCCACGACCCCAATGATTTGCCGAAGCTCTATGCGGCTTGCCATGATGAGGGGTACGACCTCGCCATCGGCTCGCGCTATGTCAGTGGAGTGAATGTGGTGAACTGGCCCATGGGTCGTGTGCTGATGAGCTATTTCGCTTCAAAGTATGTCCGTATGGTTATGGGATTCCCTATTCATGACACCACGGCGGGCTTCAAGTGTTACAAGCGGCGTGTCCTTTCCACTATCGAACTTGACAAGATTCGTTTTAAGGGCTATGGCTTCCAGATAGAGATGAAGTTCACGGCATATAAGATCGGGTTTAAGATCAAGGAGGTTCCCGTTATCTTCATCAATCGCCGCGAGGGAACGAGCAAGATGAGCGGTGGCATTTTCGGCGAGGCTTTCTTCGGCGTGATGCGGATGCGGTGGGACGGATGGTTCCGTAAATACCCCCCGATGCCGCAAGACTGACCCCGATGCCTCATGGAAATCAACAGTATCAGGGATTTATATGGATCGTCATCCCAATGTAAGGTTTTTGCCAAGGCGATAGCTGACGATACCGTTAAGACCATCTTCTTGCAAGGGTTACATGCTTCTGCTGCGCCCTTGTTGTTTGCATCGTTGCCACAGAGGGTGGGTTCCACATTTGTTTTTGTGTTGCCTGATGCTGACCATGCGGGTTATTTTTATCATGACCTCATCCAAATCATGGGGGAAGAGCAAGTCTTTTTCTTCCCCTCTTCTTATCGCCGGGCGATTAAATATGGGCAGCGTGATGCCGCCAATGAGATTCTGCGCACCAAGGTGTTGGGTAAACTTAACACACGGGAAGAACAAGATGCTCCCCTATATATCGTAACTCATCCACAAGCTTTAGCTGAACTGGTCATTTCAAAGCGGAATCTTGACACGCGAATATTGAAGTTGCACGTGCAACAAAACATCGACATCGTGGATATAGAGCGCACCCTGCGTGAATTCGGTTTTCATGAGACGGATTATGTTTATGAGCCAGGGCAGTTTGCCGTGCGTGGATGTATCTTTGATGTCTATTCTTACTCATGTGAATGGCCGTATCGAATCGATTTCTTTGGCGATGAGATAGAAACCATCCGTACCTTTGATGTTCAAGACCAATTGTCGAAAGAGAAGAAAGAAGTGGCAGAAATCATCCCTGAATTATCGAAGGTTGTCACCGATAAAATACCTTTTCTCCATTTCCTGCCGAAAGAGGCAATGCTTGTGATGAAAGATTTTACACAGGTGCATGATGCCATTGAGCAGATATACCAAGAGGGGTTCTCGTTACAAGCCATGACAGAACGGATGGAGGGTGCCACAGAAATGGAGCAGGAAGTCATCAAGCATGACATGCAACGTGAAAGCCAACTCTATAGACCGTCCCAATACGATGAGGATGTGGCTCTTTTCCGACATATCGAGTATGGGGTTCATGCCACGAGTAAGCCAGATGCGACCGTTCCTTTCCATATCCTTGCCCAACCTTTGTTCCATAAGAATATCGACTTGCTTAAACAAACCTTGGAGACATATATCCAACAAGGGTATCTATTATTTATTCTCGCAGATAGTCAGAAACAACAGCAACGGTTGAAGGACATCTTCGATGAGCGAGGGGCGGTTGATGGTTATATGGATTCCAGTAGTCAAGAAAGGGCAATGGGAGGTCTCATTCAGTTCACCCCCATTGACAAGACCCTGCATGAGGGTTTCGTTGACCATGACCTACATGTTTGTTTCTTCACAGATCATCAGATATTTGACCGTTTCCATAAATATAACCTCAAGAACGACCAAGCCCGTATAGGCAAAATGGCGATTACCATGAAAGAATTGCAAGAGATGGAATATGGTGACTATCTCGTTCATGTGGATTATGGCATCGGTAAGTTTGCTGGGTTGTTGCGAATACCTAATGGCACAGGCTATCAAGAGGTCATCCGTATCATCTACCAACACAATGACAAGGTGGATGTTTCCATCCATTCGCTATACAAGATTTCTAAGTATCGTAGGAGCGACACGGGCGAACCACCCCGTTTGAGCATTTTAGGGTCAGGAGCGTGGGAACGGTTGAAAGAACGAACCAAGAAGAAAATTAAGGATATTGCCCGCGACCTTATCAAACTCTATGCAAAAAGACGGCAAGAAAAGGGATTTCCATTTTCCCCAGACTCTTATTTGCAACATGAGTTGGAGGCATCATTCATATATGAGGATACCCCAGACCAACTGAAAGCCACGCAGGAAGTAAAGGCAGACATGGAAAGCTCACGCCCTATGGATCGGTTGGTGTGTGGTGATGTAGGCTTTGGGAAAACTGAGGTTGCCATCCGCGCTGCCTTCAAGGCGGCTTGTGACAGCAAGCAAGTGGCGGTATTGGTTCCCACGACGGTGTTGGCATTCCAACATTTCCAGACCTTTACCGACCGATTGCGCAATCTTCCCGTGCGTGTGGAATACCTTTCACGTGCCCGTTCCGCTGCAAAGACACGACAGATTTTAGATGACTTGGAAGCGGGGAGGATTGACATTATCATCGGTACGCATAAGCTGATAGGCAAAAACGTGAAGTGGCATGACCTCGGCTTGCTCATTATCGACGAAGAGCAGAAATTTGGTGTCAGCACGAAGGAGAAGCTACGACAGTTGAAATCGAATGTCGATACACTCACCATGTCAGCGACACCCATTCCTCGCACCCTCCAATTCTCACTCATGGGGGCGCGTGACATGAGTATCATCCGCACACCGCCGCCCAATCGCTATCCCATTCATACTGAATTGGGGTCGTATGGACATGAGATTATAGCCGATGCCATCAACTTCGAGATGAGTCGCAATGGGCAGGTGTTTTTTGTGAACAATCGCATTTCTAACCTCCAAGAGATAGAAAATCTCATCCTCAAATATGTTCCCGACTGCCGCATAGCGGTTGGACATGGACAGATGAAACCCGAAGAGTTGGAGAAGATAGTCATGGGATTCATCAATTACGACTATGACGTGTTGCTTTCCACGACCATTGTGGAGAATGGTGTAGATATTCCCAATGCCAATACCATTATCATCAATAATGCGCATCGTTTCGGACTGAGTGACTTACATCAGATGCGAGGACGGGTAGGACGTTCCAACCGCAAGGCGTTTTGCTATCTGCTTTCACCGCCATTGTACCTATTGCCAGCGGAGTCGCGCCGTAGGTTAGAGGCATTGGAGACATTCTCGGAATTGGGGAGTGGTTTTAATATCGCCATGCAAGACCTTGATATCCGAGGGGCAGGCAACCTCCTTGGTGCGGAACAGAGCGGGTTTATGGAAGACTTGGGCTACGATACCTACCAGAAAGTACTCTCTCAAGCTATCACAGAGCTGAAAAACGATGAGTTTGGCGAGATGTTTGCCAAGGAATTGGCTCAAGGAAAGACCGTCATGGGAGATGACTTCGTGGATGACTGTACCATCGAGAGCGACTTGCAGATGTATTTCCCTGATACATACGTGCCTGGTTCTGCGGAACGGATGTCCCTCTATCGTGAGCTTGACAACATTGAGAGTGACCGTGAACTGGAAGAATATCGCAAGCGGCTCATCGACCGTTTCGGCATTATTCCCTGGGAAGGCGAGGAGTTATTGCAGGTGGTGGCACTCCGACGTTTGGGCAAACGACTTGGATGCGAGAAGATTTCCTTGCGGCAGGGCAAGATGGTGATGCAATTCGTTTCCAATCCTCATAGCGTCTACTACCAAAGCACAGCATTTGAGCGAGTCTTAAATTACATCACGCACCATGCTCGTCGTTGTGATTTGCGAGAGCAAAATGGTCGCCGCCTCATGCACGTCTCGCAAGTACCCACTGTGGGAGAGGCTGTTTATGCCTTACGGCAGATGGAAAATAATGAATAGGATTTACTTGTACAAAAATGAGGTGTCAGTACATATCAGCAATGACACCCCATTTTATAAACATTTTATGTCTTTATCTCTTAACAAGCTTGTAGGGAATATTCGAGGTGTCGGTCTTGAGTTTCTTCGCCTTGGCAGGGCTTTTCTTGGAATTGTTGCCACTTCTGGTGAAGCTGAACTCAATCTCCTCAACATCCGCCTGTGCCACCATGTAGCCATTGAATTGGTTTTGGTCGAGGTAGAATCCCTTGGTGGTACTCTCCACATCGAGCTTGAATGCCTTTCCCGTGTCTGAATAGCGCACGTAGATGTTGCCATAGTTGTCAATGTACCATGTGAAGTTGAGTGTCTGGGTGTCATTTCCTGCACGGTCGATTTCCGTTCCCACGCCTTCTGTATAAACATTGTTGCTGTTGAACTTGAAAATCATCTCGGCATCAAATTGCACCTTGTCGATGTTTCCTTTGTCGTCGGGATAGGTGTAGATCATCTTTCCCACCCATGTTCCTACCAAGCAAGCTCCTTCGTCAGCTATCGAGCTGCCTTGGTTTTGCCCTTGGCTGTTCCCGTTCCCATGGTCGTAGTGTCCGTACCAATTGCGGTAACGCCAGTTGTAGTCGTCATACCAAGGGTCATCATCGCAGCTTGCCAAGATGAATGGAGCTGCCGTAAAGATTGCCATTAAGGCGAATAAGGTAAACTTTTTCATTTCATTTCGCTTTCTTTAAGTTCAACATTAGGTTTGATATCTGTCACCACCACGGAGTCCGTTACGTTGGCGCGGTCGTCATGGTTGAATCGTTTGTAAAGATAGAAGTCGGCGATGTTCTCTTTTGTGCGTTCATTATATATCATGCCACTGAAGTTCTCACCTTCCCTTGCGTAGCGAGGAAAGTAATTGCATTCCATCACATATGAGGTGCCGTCGCTATAGTGCAAATAGATGCATTGGTCGCGTACAGTCCAGTCGAATCTGGCACGGGAGAGATGCCCGCTCCAGCTACAATCCTCTTCATATCCATATCCCGAGCGGGAAAACCCGTTGCTTTGGATAAATTCCATGGTCACGTCATACGTGTCGTGATTGTCGCGTATTTGCCCATTCCAGATGCCATCGAGGTAATAAGCCATCTCGTGGTCTTTGTCGCAAGCGGTCAGCATGAGCATCGCCATGACTGCCATTATGATATTGATTCTTTTCATGATAATTACTTGATTGAATGATTACAGTTGCAAAGATAGTCCTTTATTCGTATTCCACAAAAGGATTTTGTCTATTCTTGCATGGGAAAATACCTATATATGAAGGGAAAATCCCTAATAATCTTTAATTTAATGAGCCGAATGGTAAAAATTCAATAAATATATTTATCTTTGCCTTACAATTTTATTTATAACTAAAACAAGTAATGAAAACAGTGTACGATTTTTCTGTCAAGGACAGAAAGGGTAAGAAAGTATCGCTAAAGGAGTATGCCAATGAGGTATTGCTCATTGTAAACACTGCCACGAAGTGCGGATTCACACCGCAGTACGAAGAATTGGAGAAGCTTTATGAGAAATACCACTCACAGGGCTTTGAGATTTTAGACTTCCCTTGCAACCAGTTTGGGCAGCAAGCACCAGGGACGGATGATTCCATCCATGAGTTTTGCAAGTTGAATTTCGGCACGGAGTTCCCACGTTTCAAGAAGGTGAAGGTGAATGGAGATGATGCCGAACCGCTGTTTGTGTTCCTCAAGGAACAAAAAGGCTTTGCTGGATGGGACATGGAGCATCCCATTGCCCATATCCTCGATGACATGTTGACGAAAGCCGACCCTGACTACAAGGAGAAGGCAGACATCAAATGGAATTTCACCAAGTTCCTCATCAGCAAGAAAGGACAGGTGATGGCTCGCTTCGAACCTACGGAGAAAATGGAGAACATCGCCAAAAAGATTGAAGAACTTTTATAAAAGGTGATGAGGTTGTGAGGTTATTAGTTTGCTTCGCTTTCAGGTTTCAATAATTTTCCTCACAACCTCATAACCTCACAACTTCTATGGAAAGAACAAAATGCTTAATCATTGGCAGTGGACCTGCTGGGTACACCGCTGCCATCTATGCGGGACGCGCCAATTTGAGTCCCGTTCTGTATTGTGGCTTGCAAATGGGTGGACAGCTCACTACGACCACCACGGTCGAGAACTTCCCTGGCTATCCCGACGGCGTAGACGGCAACCAGATGATGATGGATTTGCAAAGGCAAGCCCAACGCTTTGGGGCGGACATCCGCGATGGCATCATTGTGAAGGTGGACTTCTCCCAACGACCATTCATCCTCACCACCGACCGTGGTGTGGAGATAGAGGCGGAGAGCGTCATTGTGGCAACGGGGGCAAGTGCCAAATACCTTGGACTTGAAGATGAAAAGAAATACAATGGGCAAGGAGTGTCGGCATGTGCCACGTGCGACGGATTCTTCTATCGCAAAAAGACGGTTGCTGTCGTTGGAGGAGGCGACACGGCATGTGAGGAAGCATTGTATCTTGCCCAGTTGTGCAAGAAAGTGTATATGATTGTGCGTAAACCATTCCTCCGTGCCAGCGATGTGATGAAACGCAGGGTGTCGGAAAACGAGAAGATAGAAATCCTCTTCGAGCATAACACCGTGGGACTCTATGGTGACAACGGCGTGGAGGGCGCACACGTGGTATACCGCAAGGGCGAAGCAGACGAGCGTCTGTATGATTTACCCATCGACGGATTTTTCCTTGCCATCGGACATAAACCCAATACGGATATTTTCAAAGAGTGGCTCAACCTCGATGAGACGGGTTACATACGCACCATCGACGGCACGCCGCGCACGAATATCCCTGGCGTGTTTGCCGCTGGCGACTGTGCCGATCCCGTCTACCGACAAGCCATCGTGGCGGCAGGCAGCGGTTGTATGGCGGCATTGGAGGCGGAGCGGTTCCTCAACGCATAGAATTATTATTGAAAGAAGAAATATGAAGATTGAAGATAATGCTGAAAAAGCTTGTCTTCAATCTTCATTTTATTATATGGATACTTACTTCAAACAACAAGTAGAGTGGGATAGTGACTAATATGAGCGTCATGATGTCGGGCGGCGTGATGATTGCTGCCATCAACATGATGACGATAAAAGCATGTTTGCGGTATTGGGAGAGCATCGCCGAAGTGATAAATCCCATCTTGCCAAGGAAATACGCTACCAAGCAGCAGATTTTCCAACGAATGATAGAGCGCAATCCAGCCCTGAAACTGCTTATTGACAACTTGGCTATTGAACTGAACTTGACACCTTAGTTTTTTGCACCTACCCAATTCTGAAATAACTGGGATACTGGAATTTGGGATTACTCATAGTTCTACAATTATTCACCTATCACTTCTTTTACAAAGGCTTTTGAAAAGCCTGCTGTTCGGGAATAATATAGAGGCATTGCATAAGTGTCGAAACCAGAATTTGCAATAAACAATTGGCTTATGTAGAGATCAGCCATAAGGTTTGATGTCTTCTGAAGATTCTCTTCATAACCATAAGTGATAAAAGAAGATAAGATAGGAGACTTATCTACAGGTAAATCAAAACATTCGCCAAAATATACTATCGGCGTTCTGCCAACCATATTCCAACTTTTAAAATCCCTTTGTTTATCGTTGTATAGATATTGCATTGAGAATAAGTTTATTTGATGTTGATATTCGTCCGTTAGACGTTGTGGGTCAAGATTGATTGTAGAACGAGGTGGAACTGCAACTACTCTTTGAGAATAGGTTACATGGGTAGTTTCAGTTGTTTTGCCCCCACCAACATTAACACCATTTGCCAGTGTACCAAGAGCACCTGACACACCAAGAACTCCTGATACAGCTCCCATATTTACACTTGCCCCATTACTTGTTCCCTTTGAAACAGATGTGGCTGACGGCACAAAATATGGTTGCGATATGCCTGCCTGGGCCAAGAAGGTTTGACCTAAATCTATGTAAATAATACGATTCGTCTTATTAGTTAACGATAATCCGAGTCCTTGAATGCCAGACCACCATCCCTTTGGTTTACGTTTATCGGTAGTTTCTTTAATATCAACAATCTTTGTTCCACCATTAGAACTAGTATAGTAATCGACTATATAATACCTAACAGACAAGTCGACATTTTCCAAAATAGAATTTGGGGTAAAAGCATACTTGTACACGAAGTAGCCTCCATTCGAGAATTTCAATTCCTTACCTTCATCCTTTCCGTCGTATGGTATCTTCCTTGCATTAAAAGCGGCAATGGTCTGCGCATTCTTAGTCAAAAGATCCTGAGTCATTCCCGTACTTGCTACTGTAGTATTATCTGTTATTGAAGCATTTTGGGCAATAGGCATATTTGCGGTTGACTCTTTTGTTGCTTGTTGAAAACTGTTGTTTACAACTGGTGAAGATTTAGTTTCCTGCTTAACAACTGGAGTAGTGAAAACGGTACTGGTACCGTCGGAATTGCGAATCATAAATATATCTGACTTATTAATTGTCTCAGTTGGTGCTTTCTTTTTATCCTGTCTTTTAAAGGTAACAGCATCCTTTACTATAGATACTTCGTATATTGGAAAGACATTTCCATCATTAGTAAACATAACGTTGTCTCTCTTATCAAAATTCACCACAGATGAGGTCATTTGGGTTCCCTCCTCGTTGAAGAAAATATTATTTCTCTTCTCTTTTATTATCATATAGACAGAAGTCGTAGGAATGGTTCTTTGTCTTTTTTTCTTAGAGAGATCCAAATAGGTAATATCCTGCGTACCTATTCTAATGATCTTTACAGGAGTGAATGTACCATCGCGTGTTACGAGCACGTCATTGTCTCCTGCCAATACGTTCGTTGAAACGAACATAAAAAATAAAAGGAATAATAGCTTCTTCATACTTCAAATAATAATTTTAGATTATCAACTATTTTGTTCACTTACTTAATAAAATAAAGAATAAATAATAGCACTTTTTATGGGTAGAGATCAAACGGTTAATATTTGGGGTTATACATCCCAAAATCATAGTCAAATGGTAAAAATATTTCATATCTTACTTGGTTTAAATATATACATGCAAAATGCGCAGACATTGTCTACGCATCACCAAGGCCTTGCACTGCCTAAACATACCATAGAAACGTCTACGCATAGCGCATACGCTCATATGTATGTAAAATGGACTCATTTATCTTCGAGGTGCAAGTTCGGTGATGTAAGAGCCATTGTCTATTAAGACATGTTGCAAAGATACGAATTTATTTCATAATTCCAAATGTTTACCATAAAAAGTTTGTATATGGGTGGTAATGGGTAAAATGCCATTAGGCATTATATAGGGTATTCAGTCGTGTCGCCATGCCAATGTTATGAGTTATTTCTATGAATAGTATGATTGATATTGCCTTTCAGATAGTTCTTCGAGGTGCAAAGGCATGAATTCGTGGGTGTAGATATGGTGTTTATAGGGAGCGGAAGTAGTGTTTGTCGGGAACAGATGCGTCCTTTGTCGCCTTGCGGCTATAGCCAAAAGGCCTTGCGCCCATAGCCGAAAAGGTTTGTGGCTATAGTCAAAAGGGTTTGCGGCTATAGCCAAAATAAACGGACAAGAAAAAGCATCAGCGGATGAAAAACTAATAAATGTAAAATACTTTGTCAGTTATAAAATTTAGTCTACCTTTGTAAACTATTTCAAGAATCACCATTCGATATGATGAGGAAAGGTTGAATGGTTGTAGGGATTGGTTACTCTGCAAATGCAAAGAGCCGTGGGGTCATGTTTCGGATCAAGAAATTAGACATATTTATTCTCAAGCAGTTTGGCTTGCTTTTCATAGGGACATTATTCATCTGCCAGTTTGTGCTGATGATGCAGTTCTTGTGGCGATATGTGGATGACTTGATAGGCAAGGGCTTGTCAATGGAGATATTGGCGCAGTTTTTCTGGTATATGGGTTTGATGCTTGTACCGCAAGCATTACCTTTGGCAATCCTTCTTTCGTCACTCATTACTTTTGGGAACTTAGGGGAGAGTAGTGAGTTGACCGCCATTAAATCGGCAGGCGTTTCCTTGATGCAAGCCTTTCGGTCGTTGATAGTCTTTTCGGTTGTGATATGTTTGGCATCTTTCTTTTTTCAAAATGACATTGGTCCGAGGGCTAACATCAAGATGGCCCAGCTCTTGATTTCAATGAAACAGAAAAGCCCCGAATTGGAGATTCCCGAGGGAGTGTTTTATGATGGCATTCCTAATTGCAATCTCTTCGTGCAAAAGAAAGACGTGGAGACAGGCAAGCTCTATGGAATCATGATTTACCGTATGACGGGAAGCTACGAGGACCAGGCCATCATCCGTGCGGATTCAGGCATGTTGCAATCCACAGAGGAGAAGAAACACCTCATATTAAGCTTATGGAGTGGGGAATGGTTTGAAAACATGCAGGCATCGGAATTGGCGAATAGTGCCTCCGTCCCTTATCGCCGTGAGACCTTCGTTGCGAAGAAGATTATCCTTGATTTTGATGGAGACTTCAACATGACCGATGCGTCGTTGCTCTCAAACAATGAGCGAGGGAAGAGCTTGTCACAGATCAAGAGGTCTATTGACTCTTTGAATCATGAGTATGATAGTGTGGGAAGGTCATATTACCGAGAGGCGAGACGCTCTTTGTATTACGTTCAACCAGCGTCTGCCAAAGACTCATTGGTGGCACTCCATCGAGCTGGTGAGAAATCATTAAATGTAGATAGCGTTTTCGACAAACTATCCGATGAACGGAAACAGGAAATGGTCAACCGTGCGATGAACAAAGTGCAGTCGCAGGTGAGTGAACTTGATTTTAAGAGCATGTTCACAAGTGATGCTGACAGGATGATAAGGCAACACCAGATAGAAGCCGTCAACAAGTTCACGTTGGCTTTGTCGTGCTTGATATTCTTTTTTATTGGCGCACCATTGGGAGCCATCATCAGAAAGGGAGGGTTGGGTATCCCTGTAATCATTTCCGTCTTGGTGTTTATCGTTTTCTATATCCTTGACAATGTTGGATATAGGATGTCACGAGGAGGAATGTGGACAGTGTGGTTTGGTAAAGGACTTGCCCCTGCCGTGTTGACACCTATTGCCGTGTTTGTGACTTATAAGGCTAACAACGACTCCGTGGTATTCAACCTTGATGCCTATCGCAACTTCTTCATGCGTCTTTTGGGGCTGAGGATGAAGCGTCATGTGGTGGGCAAGGAGGTCATCATTAACAATCCCGACTATTCTTCTGATAAGAATAGGCTGCAATGTATTACGAGGGAAGTGGTGGATTATTCCACGCAACACCATCTTCATAAGCCAGCCAATGTCGTGAATGTGTTTTTCAAGTATCAACCAGACCATGAGATAGAACGTATCAACGAGGAATTGGAAAGCGTGATTGAAGATTTGGGTAATACGAGAGACAAGGTGGTATTGTCGGCACTTAACAAATATCCTATCCTTTCGGTCAAGGCTCATACACGACCCTTTGAGCGGAAATGGATGAATATCGTAGCTGCCATTCTTGTACCCATTGGCATGTTCTTGTATTTTAGGATGTGGATGTTTAGGTTGAGGTTGTCCCATGATTTGCACACAGTCAAACAAACGAATGAAACGATTTGCAAGCGGATTGACGAGATGCTTGCTCCTCATATATAATATAATAATGTGAAAGTCTGAAATGAATGATATAATGAGCTTTAAGTTAAGTAGCATAGATGATGCGGTAAAGGATTTCAAGGACGGGAAGTTTGTCATTGTCGTTGACGATGAGGACCGAGAAAATGAAGGCGACCTGATTATTGCGGCTGAGAAGATTACTCCCGAGAAAGTGAACTTCATGTTGAAGAACGCCCGGGGATTGTTGTGTGCACCCATCACGATGGCTCGTTGCAAGGAATTGGACTTGCCACATCAAGTGACAGACAACACGTCCCTGCTTGGGACACCGTTCACCGTGACGATTGACAAGCTGGAGGGTTGCGCAACAGGTGTTTCTGCCCACGACCGTGCGGAAACGATTAAAGCGTTGGCAGACCCCAATTCAAAGCCAGAGACTTTTGGTCGTCCAGGTCATGTCAATCCACTTTATGCACAAGACAATGGCGTCTTGAGGCGAAGTGGGCATACAGAGGCTACCATCGATTTGTGCCGAATGGCAGGGTTATATCCCGCTGGGGCTTTGATGGAAATCATGAACGAAGACGGGTCGATGGCACGGATGCCCCAGTTGCAAGAGATGGCGAAAAAGTGGGGCATGAAAATCATTACCATCAAGGACATGATAGCTTATCGTATACGGAAAGAGTCGCTGATTGAGGTTGGCAATGAAGTGGATATGCCCACGCAATATGGCCATTTCAAGTTGATTCCATTCCGCCAGAAAAGCAACGGGTTGGAACACATGGCTCTTGTCAAGGGCGTGTGGGAAGAGGACGAGCCTATCCTCACCCGCGTACATTCCTCGTGTGCCACGGGCGATATACTCGGTAGTATGCGCTGTGATTGTGGTGAGCAACTTCATAAGGCTATGGAAATGATTGAGCGTGAGGGAAAGGGTGTCCTTATCTATATGCAACAAGAAGGGCGCGGCATAGGATTGATGAACAAGATTGCCGCCTACAAGTTGCAGGAAGAGGGATTTGACACCGTTGATGCCAACGTGCATTTAGGTTTTAAGCCCGATGAAAGGGATTATGGTTGCGGTGCCCAGATGCTTCGTCATCTTGGCGTTCACAAGATGCGCTTGATGACTAACAACCCAACCAAGCGTGTGGGCTTGGAGGCATACGGCTTAGAGATTGTGGAGAATGTTCCTATTGAGATAACTCCTAACAAATATGACTATCGGTATTTGAAGACAAAACAGGAACGTATGGGGCATGAATTGCACTTGCATTGATGACATCATGTAAGAAAAAATGCCTTTTCATGAAATATTGCATTGTTTTTTCCGTTTAGAATGAAATAATGATTATTTTTGCAAAAGTAATATAGTTAAAGTATCAATGGCACAACTATCCGATCGTTTGAATCGCCTTGCGCCTTCTGCTACACTTGCGATGTCGCAAAAGAGTGGCGAGATGAAAGCACAGGGCATTGATGTGATAAATATGAGTGTGGGTGAGCCAGACTTTAATACACCCGAACATATCAAGGAGGCCGCCAAGAAGGCAATTGATGATAATTGGTCACGTTATTCGCCTGTTCCTGGTTATGTAGATTTGCGGAATGCCATCGTCGCCAAGTTGAAGAGAGAGAACCAATTGGATTATTCTATCAATGAGGTGTTGGTGGGTAATGGTGCCAAGCAGTGCGTGTGCAATGCTATCATGGCATTGGTCAATGATGGTGACGATGTGATTATTCCCGCACCTTATTGGGTAAGTTATCCGCAGATGGTGAAGTTGGCTGGTGGAAATCCCGTTTATGTGAAGGCAGGCTTTGAGCAGAATTTCAAGATTACGCCTGAACAATTGGAAAATGCCATTACTCCCAATACGAAAATGCTGATTCTTTGTTCACCCAGCAACCCAACGGGTAGTGTGTATTCCAAGGAAGAACTTTTAGGAATTGCTGAGGTTGTGTTGAAGCATGAAGGTTTGTTTGTCCTTGCTGACGAGATTTACGAACACATTAATTATATAGGTAAACACGAGAGCATCGCACAGTTTGAGGGAATGAAAGACCGCACCATCATCATCAATGGTGTGTCTAAAGCTTATGCCATGACAGGCTGGCGCATTGGTTATATGGCTGCGCCAGAGTGGATCGTAAAAGGTTGCAATAAGTTGCAAGGCCAATATACAAGCGGTCCTTGCTCGGTTAGCCAAAAAGCAGCTGAGGCAGCATACACATTAGGTCAAGGTTGCGTTGAGGAAATGAGAAAAGCCTTTGAGCGTCGCAGAGACCTTATCGTCAGTTTGGCTAAGGATGTTCCTGGGCTTGAGGTCAATCAGCCCGAAGGTGCTTTCTATCTTTTCCCAAAATGTAGTAGCTTTTATGGAAAAAGTGATGGAACTCGAACCATCACCAACTCATCAGACTTGGCTATGTATCTACTTGAAGTGGGACATGTGGCGACTGTTGGCGGTGATGCTTTTGGCGACCCTGATTGTTTTCGATTGAGTTACGCTACCAGTGATGAAAATATT
>JAFYZV010000141.1 GCA_017548525.1 Prevotella sp. | reverse complement strand
GCTACCCGTAAACGTTCCAGTTGTGGTAGGTGCAAAGGTTACGGAGAACGTTGCACCATCCTCCGCCACTGAGGCGCTTACGCTTGATGGAGTGATGCTGAACACACCATTGGCATCTGTCAATGTAGCAGTGACATTGCCCGAAAGATCTGCGCCCAAAATCTCAAATGTCTTGGTCTCGGTATTGCCAATGATGGCATTAAAAGCCAAGTTCTCTGGGTCGGCGATGATTTCTGGTGGCGTTGCCTCACCATTGAGGGTGACAGTCACGCTTTCGGCATTGCTGCTGGTGAGCGTAATCATTCCCGTGAATGTGCCATTTGCCGTCGGGCTGAATGTCACGGTGATGTCCTTGCCATTGGTGGCATCAGCCATGCTCACGCTCGTTTCACTAAGGCTGAACACTTGGTTGGCATCGGTCAGTGTCGCTGTGACGTTGCCTTCGAGGCTCACTCCTTTCACGTTGAATGTCTTTGTTACGCTCTTGCCCGTAGTGGTATTGAAAGTGAGAGTGGTCGGGGTGGCGGTGATGGTCGGTCCGCCTGTCACGCCGAGGATATATTGGATACCCTTGATGGCATTGATTTTACCATGCGTTCCGAAAGTCTTTACGCCGTGTGCACCATTGCCCGTGCCGTTGGTCCACTCATCGGTGTCCCATGTGGCAGCCATCACCTCCTTGATATAGTCGGGGGTAGGAGTCTTACCTGCCTCCACGCAAGCCTCAAGCCATTGCGCAATGATACCCGAGGCACATGGTGTAGCCATTGATGTTCCCTCCATGGCAGCGTAGGCAGCATGATTAGTGTTGTTGACCACGAGGTCACTGATGAAATTGTCGCCCCAATAACTGTAGTCTGCGTCTACAGACTTCGTATGATAACTATTGATACCAGCTACAATACGTGCTCCAGGAGCGTTGATGTGGGGCAGGGCGGTGCCAAGAGGACCATACCCTGCTGTCTGCCAAGAGGAGAACGAGGCATGGTCGCCGATGTTGGGATATGAGTCACTGAAATCATAGATTGTACCCTGATAGTCAGTGATTGTGTTCTTCGTCACGTAGGCACCCACGGAAATGGCTTTGCTGATGCAAGCATTGTCACTTACCGAGCATTCGTCGTTTCCGTTCACTACATTGTAGCCGTTGGCGTAATTGCTGCTCAATGTCAAGTCGTTGCCGAACCAGTTGACTTGACCACCTTCCCACATATCTACGATGGTAGACCCGCTCGATGGATAGAATGATAAACAGAGGGCATACTTGCTGTTATACACCCCGTCACCATCGGCATCATTATAGCTGGTTGATACGAGGAGGGGAGTGTAAATGGTGAAGTAATACTTGTTGCTATATGAGTCTTGTCCCCTTACGATGCGGATAGTTGCATTATCGCCATAAGGATTGTAATAGCCAGAACTGCTCTTGAAGTATTGGGCAAGTCCAGTCGTACCTGTCATGCTGATGGTGCTGCTGCCAGAATAAGCATTGGATGAATATACCACATCCCCTGTCGTGGTGTCTACGACACGGAATTTGAAGGAGATAGCTGTCCCTGCCGTCCGAGCGTATGCATGAATGGTGGAAGCATAGAGTTGCGTATTGCCATCGGCATTGGTCCATGCTTTTTGGAGGTTGACGAGCAATGGCTTACTATTGGTTGCTGTTCCTGACGCATAGCAACCACCGCCATTGGATGTTCCATGCTGAACGAAATAGTCTGCTCGCATACCATCATTGGAGGCAGCATAGACAATGATATGATTATTACCTGCATATTGGTTGACGATGTTGGCTATGGAACCCGTTCCGTCGTGTGGTCCCGCTTGTGAGCCAAGGCTCAACGAGATGACGCAAGGCTTGCCCACTTGGTCGGCATAGTTGCAAATGTTTTGGATGGCTGTTCCGATAGAAGTAGTATATAGGCTGCTCAGACCGGCAATCACCAGGTTTGCCTCGGGAGCCATGCCGCCATACGTTGCGTTGGCATGGTCATCGGTGACAGTTACGTTATCGCCGCTGACAATGACGCTCGACCCACCCGCCGTGGTGGAGGTGTGTGTTCCATGGTCTTCTGCGTTTGTATCATAGGTTAAGCCGTTTATTTGTGAAGCAGAAGAATACGTAGTCAATGAAGTACTATTAGAACCTGACAACTTGTAGGCTCTCACAATACGGTTGTTCCCGTTTTTGTCTTTAAAGGCGATGTGTTGAAAGTCGATACCCGTGTCGATGATACCGAGGATGACATTCTTACCCGTGTATTGCTTGGTGAGTCCGAGTGCTTGTGCGGCTTCGGAGTTGGTAATGGCATCGCCCGCTTGTGTGACTTCTCGCTGTTTGTCGTTGAGGGGCTGCAGAATTTCTGCCACCTCGATGCGTGTCACGTTGTCGAGTGCCGCCACTTCTTCAATCTTATCCACGGGGATAAGGGTGGTGGCGAGGTCTTTGAATTTTGCCTCAAAGACAACCCCAAGGCTTTCTAACCCTGAGAAATCGTTGTTCTTTACAGCGATAAATGCCGAAATCATTTTCACTCCATTCACCATTTCCGCTTCGGCGATGGTGCGTGTGCGGAAATGCTTGATGTTCGGTTCGTTTAATAGATTGATGGGTGAACCCAGGATGGGTGTCATTTTCAATGGCTCCTTGACGTTGATCTTGGGAAGTTGAATTTCACCCCGTTGTTCCGAGAGGAACAATTGTGTCGAAGCCGAGTACTTGTCGCTGATGTTGCCTTGCGCAAATGAAAGTGCGCTTGTGGCGACCATGATGATGATCAGTAACTTTCTTCTCATCTTAAAATCCTTTCTTTGTTGTGTTAAACTATGATATAAAATAATTATGTTCGTGTTATTATAATAGACCCTGAATACATCGTCCCAGCGATGAGTCGTTGACCCTTCTATGCTCTGCAAACAAGATATAGGGTACAAAATTACGTATAATTGTTGTAAATGACACCCTGTTGTTTGCGTTTTTTTTGTTTTAGATGAAAAAAAACATGAAATTGTTACATTTTGAGGTGGTAATGGGTCGTTTTAGAAGCATGGAAGGGACAATTTGGTTATATCATTTGCATTTGGTGTATGCGGCAGATAACAAACACAGATGCCACCTTGGCATTGCCCCTATGCCGTAGGTGAGGTTCGTCTCTCTGGCTTCGATTGTCTTCAAATGAAGGCGGGAACCTATAATTATACTACTAAAAAGTTGCCATTTGATACAATAAATGTATGGATATTGCGTTTTACATTCGTGTTTAAACGCAAGATAATAGTCCTATTTGCCTTGTCCCTCTCGTTGATGGGGTGGGCGCAGTATGATGTCTCCTTCTCACATTATTTCGATTTGGAGCCATCGTTTAACCCTGCGTCCGTAGGCAAGGAGGCTGTCATTAATGCTACTGCTGCCTATGCGCTTGATTTGGCGGGCTTTACCCACAATCCCCAAACGATGTACTTTGCTGGCGACATGCCCTTTTATGCACTCAAGACCTACCATGGCGTGGGGATTCAGTTGATGAGTGACAAATTAGGATTGTTTGACCACCAACGGCTTGCAGCGCAATATGCCATCCGCCACAAACTCTTCGGCGGGCAATTGGCATATGGTGTGCAGGTGGGGATGCTCAGCGAGAAGTTTGACGGGTCAAAGGTCGAACTGGAAGTCGATGATGACCCCGTGTTCACAAAGTCTGAATTGAATGGAACAGCTCTCGACATCGACTTTGGCTTGTATTATACCCATCGCAATTGGTATGCGGGTGTTTCTGCTAAACACTTGACTGCTCCTTTGGTTCATTTGGGTGAAACCAATGAATTGCAAATAGACAGGACGTATTATTTGACGGGTGGATACAATATTCGTTTGCGTTCTCCGTTCTTAAAGATAAAGACATCTTTTCTTGTCCGCACCGACATGGTTGCCTTACGTGGTGACGTGACGGGGCGATTGGTATATACCAACGACAACAAGATGATGTATTTAGGTGCCGCGTACAGCCCCACCAATTCGGTGACATTCCTGATAGGTGGCAATGTGCATGGCATCGTGATGGGCTACAGTTATGAGGTTTATACCTCTGCCATCAACATTGGTAACGGAAGCCATGAGCTGTTCTTAGGCTATCAGGTAGACGTGAATTTGGTGAAAAAGGGTCGAAATTTGCATAAGAGTGTGCGGATTTTGTGACAATTAGTTGATTTGGATACATTTTTATAATATTGAAGATACAATTAGGAAAATGATATGAAAAGAAGTTTAGTGGCTTTATGCGTAATGGCATTGTCAATGGCTTTGGCAGGATGCATGGGCAGCAAGTCAGCTTCGTCGTCTGGACGTGGCGGCGAGGTTGTGGGAGTTGGTGGAAAGGCTTTCTCTGAACCCACTCCCTACGGAATGACCCGCATCAATAGAGGATGGCTTCGCATGGGTATGGAGGAGCAAGACAGTCTATGGGGCAAGCAAGCCCCCGTGAAGGACGTGTCGGTGGACGGTTTCTGGATGGACGAGACCGAGATTACCAACTCGCAATACAAGCAATTCGTCAACTGGGTACGTGACAGCATCCTGCGTACTCGTCTCGCAGACCCGTCGTATGGGGGTGATGAGACTTATATGATTACCGAGGACAAGAATGGTGATCCCGTGGAGCCACATCTCAATTGGAAGAAACAGTTGCCACGTAAACCTAACGAGGACGAGCAACGTGCATTGGAAAGTCTTTATAAGATAAATCCCGTGACGGGCGAGAAGTTGCTTGACTGTAGGCAGTTGAATTATCGTTATGAGGTGTATGACTATACCACGGCAGCTTTGCGCCGCAACCGTTTGCAAGCAGAAGAG
The DNA here is from genome assembly GCA_017548525.1 of Prevotella sp. Classification (GTDB taxonomy): domain Bacteria; phylum Bacteroidota; class Bacteroidia; order Bacteroidales; family Bacteroidaceae; genus Prevotella. The sequence goes on along the minus strand of JAFYZV010000141.1, from coordinate 34,678 downwards.
CGTAACTTGAATACCGATGTCGTGGTGGATCCCAATGAAGTAGTGATGATTTCCAAAGACACTGCCTATATTGACGACGAGGGACGCATCGTGAGAGAGACCATCAACCGCCCGTTGAGCGGTGAGTGGGACTTCCTTAACACCTATATTGTTAATATCTATCCCGATACGACATGTTGGGTAAACGATTTCCAGAACTCCGATAATGAGACATATCTGCGCAACTATTTCTCTAATCCTGCCTATAATGATTATCCTGTAGTGGGCGTTTCTTGGGAACAGGCCAACGCTTTCTGTGCTTGGCGCACCGACTACTTGCTAAAAGGTCTTGGTCCAGAGGCTCGCTATGTGCAACGTTATCGCCTGCCGACGGAGGCAGAATGGGAATATGCCGCACGTGGCAAGGACCAAAACGAGTTTCCTTGGGACAATCCCAGTGTGAAGAGTGGCGATGGTTGCTTCTATGCTAACTTCAAACCTGATCGTGGCAATTATACCAAGGATGGCAACTTGATTACGAGTAAGGTGGGCATCTATTCCGCCAATTCCAATGGCCTTTTCGACATGGCCGGCAATGTAGCGGAGTGGACGAGTACCATCTATACCGAAGCGGGTGTAGATGCCATGAACGACCTTAACCCACAACTGGAATATAAAGCGGCAAAGGAAGACCCATACCGACTGAAAAAGAAGAGTGTGCGCGGCGGCTCGTGGAAAGACCCAGAGAGCTATATTCGTAGTGCATGGCGCACATGGGAATATCAAAACCAACCCCGTTCATACATTGGCTTCCGTTGTGTGAGAAGTCTCGCTAATACGACAAGTACGAAACAGAAACAAACCAAGAGCAAGAAAAAATGACCAAGTATAGTAAATTCAATTTCGTCTATCGTCTACAGAAGTGGATGGATAGCGTTCCGGGGCAGACGTTCCTTAACTATGCGTATAGCTGGGGTGCCTCTATCGTGATTTTGGGTACGCTGTTTAAACTCACCCACTTGCCAGGTGCCAACTTCTTCTTGTTCCTTGGTATGGGAACAGAGGTGTTCGTGTTCTTTATCTCTGCATTCGACCGTCCGTTTGACAAGACGGCTGACGGAAGAGAGTTGCCCACCCATCTTGGCGTGGAGGGCATAGAGGGTGCAGACATACCTGTCGATGAATTGCCCGAAGGCGAGACACCCGCCGTGGCGGCTGCCGTGGGTAGTGGTGGCGGTGGCATCATCGGAGGCGGTGGTGGCACGATCATCATTGGCGGCGGTGGCAGCGGAAGCGGTGATATCGAGGGAACTGGCCATGTAGGTGACATAGGTGACGTAGGTAGTGTAGGTGGAGTAGGAACGGTAGGTGCTGTTGGTGGCGGAGCTTGGATTTCGCAACAGCAGGAGACTACTCCCGACATGGCAGAGGCACAAGGCAACTATGTGGAAGAGCTCAAGAAACTTACCGAAATGCTGGGCAAGGTATCAGAGCAGAGTGAGCGTCTCACCCGCGACAGCGAGGAGATGGAGAACCTCAACCGTACCCTTACTGGCATCTGCAAGGTATATGAAATGCAACTCAAGGGTGCCAGCCAACAGATTGGCACCATCGACCAAATCAATGAGCAGAGCCGAAAGATGGCAGGACAGATTGCCGAACTCAATAAGATTTATGCCCGCATGATTGAGGCAATGACCGTCAATATGCCAAAGACGGGGCTTCAAAGGACAAATGTGACGAATGGGATGATTGGGGAAGATGAGCTTTGACGCGCTTTTAGTCCATTGACCTATCAAACAGAATAATTATGGCAATCAAGAAAAGACCCGTATCTCCCCGCCAGAAGATGATCAACCTGATGTATGTCGTGTTGATGGCGATGCTGGCGTTGAACGTCTCCACGGAGGTGCTCAACGGTTTCTCCGTGGTTGAGGAGAGTCTCAATCGCACCACATCGAACTCGGCAAAGGAGAATGCGTCGATATATAAGGACTTTGATGACCAGCTCAAACTCAATCCTTCGAAAGTGAAGGCTTGGTATGATAAGGCATCAACCGTCAAGCAGATGAGCGATTCCATCTACAATTTCGCACAGGAATTGAAGGAGGCCATTGTTAGGGAAGCCGACGGGAAGAAAGCAGACATCCATAACATCCGCAACAAGGAGGATCTTGAGGCGGCGTCATTCGTTATGCTCGCTCCTGGCACGGGTAAGGGCAAGCGGTTGCATGATGCCATCGTGTCATATCGCGAGCGTATTTTGAAGATGGTACCCGATCAGCAACAGCGTGAGATTATCGCCAATAACTTGACCACGGAATTACCTAAAGGCGCACATGCGATGGGCAAGAATTGGCAAGAGTATATGTTTGAAGACATGCCCGTGGCAGCCGCCGTGACGTTGCTGTCGAAGTTACAGAGCGACATCCGCTATGCAGAGGGCGAGGTCTTGCATACATTGGTATCGAATATTGACGTGAAAGATATCCGTGTGAATAAGCTCGATGCGTTTGTCATTCCAGAGAAGACGACACTATACCCTGGCGAGACATTCTCTGCCAACATCGTGATGGCGGCGGTTGACACCACGCAAACACCAGAAATATATATCAACGGCAACCGAATCAATACCACGGGAAAGTATTCATTCACCGCTGGGGGAGTGGGAGAGCATACATTTGGCGGTTATATGTTGACACACAATGCCGCTGGCGAGACCATCCGACGTGAGTTCTTGCAGAAATATAGCGTCATTCCCGCACCGAGCGGAGCCACCGTGGCGGCAGACTTGATGAATGTGTTGTATGCGGGATATAGCAACCCGATGAGTGTCAGTGTTCCTGGCGTTCCGCAGAATGCTGTGTCGGTGTCAATGAGTGGCGGTTCGTTGACAGCCAAAGGTGATGGTCATTATATCGCCGTACCCGCAGCCGTGGGTAAGGATGTGACCTTTACCGTCACCGCAAATGACAAGGGGACGAGTAGGCAGATGGCGCAAGTCACCTTCAAGGTACGTAAATTGCCCGACCCAACACCATACGTTGTCATCGGTGATGACCGTTACAAGGGTGGAGGCTTAGCGAAAGCATCTTTGATGGGCATGAATACGTTGAGTGCCGCCATTGATGACGGCTTGCTCGACATCCCGTTCAAGGTGCTGTCGTTTGAGACGGTGTTCTTCGACAACATGGGAAATGCTGTTCCCTTGGCATCAGATGGCAACCAGTTCTCTGGTCGTCAGAAGGATTCGTTCCGCAAGTTGTCACGTGGTCGCCGCTTCTATATCCGTGGTGTACAGGCGATTGGTCCAGATGGTATCACCCGCACCTTGCCTGGGGCGATGGAAGTTATCGTGAAATAGTATATATAGTATAATGTATAGACAAAGTAGAAATAGAATCGTGATGAAACGTTTATTTTTCATATTGCTCATAGCTTGCATTGCGCAAGGCATCATGGCACAACCTCAACGGAGGCGCACCCAGCAACAACAGGCTGCCGCGCAACAGAACAAGTCGAATGCCAATACAATCACCACAAGGGCACAAATCTCGTTCCCCACCCAAGCGACGATGTCCGAGGATGTGGTATGGAGGCGTGACATCTACCGTGAGATTAGCTTGATGGAAGATGCCAATGCGGGATTGTATTATCCCGTGGAACCCGTGGGTACACAGATGAATCTCTTTACTTATATGTTTCGCTTGATGATGCGCGGAAATGTGAAGGCATACGAGTATCGTATGGATGGCAACGAGGTGTTTACCGATTCCGCAAGGATAAAGCCATTGCAGTTCCTCGATGACTACCATATCTATTATGAACGGACGGCGAAAGGTGTTCATTTGGATGATAGTGACATCCCTTCCAAGGAGGTAACGGCTTACTATTTGAAGGAAAGTGCCTATTATGACCAAGCGACATCAACGTTCCATACCAAGGTGTTGGCACTTTGCCCCATCATGGTGCGAGAGGATGACTTTGGTGACGGAGCGGCGAAATACCCCTTATTCTGGGTAAAATATGATGACTTGGCACCCTTCCTCGCCAAGCAAACCATCATGACGAGCAATCTCAACAATGCTGCGACAATGAGCGTTGACGATTTCTTTGCCATGAACAAGTATCGTGGAAAGATTTACAAAACAACCAACATGCTCGGGCAGACCTTGGCTCAATACTGTAACAATGACTCTGCTGCCATGTCCAAGGAACAAAAACGCATTGAGGCGGAGTTGAAGGAGTTTGAGAAACAACTTTGGGGAGACCAGCAAAAGAAGGATTCTTTGGATTCCATCGCCAATGCACAGAAGGATGTCAAGGAGAAGAAAACTAAGAAATCTACACGTCGTAGTAGTGGCACCAGCACTTCTACCGAGAAAAACGTGAAGAAGAGCAGCCGCAGTCGTGGCTCCTCCACGCCCAGTTCAGGTTCTGCCCGCGTGACTGTGCGCCGAGAAAGACATTAAGTTGTAAAGTATGTCAAAGAGGATTCTTTTTTCATTGTGTCTGGTATTTGTTGCCTTTACCGTCAATGCCCAAATGCGGCTGGGCGTGAAAGGTGGAGTGGATTGGGCAGAGTTGTCATTCAAGGATGATGTGTTTAACTCGACCAATCGTATGGGGTGGTTTGTGGGACCTACGATGAATATACCCATTCCCCTTCCTGGTATGAGTATCGACTTGTCAGCTTTATATAATCAACGAAAATCAAAGATAGATGTGTATTATTCTCCCGTTGGTAGTAGTTCTTCACTACAAGTGAATGCTTTGGAAACAAAGCAAATCATTGTGCCATTGGATTTGAGATATACTATAGATTTGGGTACGGCCGTTAATGTGTTTGCTTTTGGCGGTCCTCAGTTGGGCTTTGTCATTGGAGATAAGGAACAGAACCTTACCGATGACGACGAGGCGATATGGCGTTTGAAGAATTCCGCATTTAGCGTGAATGTAGGTGCAGGATTGACTCTTGGTCATTTGCAATTATCTGCCAACTACAATGTCGGTGTTAGTAAAACAGGTGAGGTTACGTGGAAAGATGCCACAAAAGCCATTACCGACGGATGGAATGGCAATTACAATTCGTGGCAAATTAGTGCAGCATACTATTTCTAAACCATAGGTTTTTGATTCTTAAACCATAAAGAGCAGATGCATAAATATATGTTATCTGCTCTTTATTTCGTTGTTATCAGATGAAAAAGAGGTTGAGAAAAGAATATAAAAACATAAAATATATCGTTTTTCGATAAATATTTATCATTTTTCTTGCATAATTAAAAAATTCATTGTACTTTTGCATATCGATATTCGATAATTATTTATATTTAAACGATAACAATTATGAAAAAGAAATTGAATGTATTTTGTGTTCTGATGCTGTTAATTATGGCAGCAGAAGTAGTAATGACTTTCGTCCTAAGTTTTGGAGACTATGCCCAATCTTTCAATGAAGGATTGCATGATGGTCGTAGTAAGGGTTTTACCGTTGTTGAAGTGATTATGTTAATTATGGCTATTCCGATTTTGTATATATTAATCCGCTCATTCGTGTCATTCATAAAGTTTATACTGAATGTTAATCGCGACAAAGTGTTTGTGTGGGAAAATGTTCCTTTGTTGCATTGGGCAGGTTGGGGAAATTTAGCAGGACATGTATATACTCTTATTATTGACTTATTGGAACGCGAGCCATTAGATAAGATGTATCTTGAACACACCGATGGTATCGTATTTGCTGTGTTCATTCTGATTGTGGCAGAAGTGTTTACCATCGGTCTGAAGTTGAAAGAAGAACAAGAACTCACGATCTAACATCCGAAGCCCTATGAGTATTATAGTAAATGTAGACGTCATGATGACCAAACGTAAGATGTCATCTCAGGAGTTGGCTGAGAAGATTGGCATCACGCAAGCCAACCTTTCCATCCTTAAGACAGGCAAGGCGAAAGCGATTCGTTTCTCCACCTTGGAAGCTCTTTGTCGGGTATTGGATTGTCAGCCTGGTGACATTTTGGAATACCGTGGGGATTGAAGATTGAAGATTGTGAGGACGCAAGCCTAATTTTCACAATCTTCAATCTTCAATTTTCAATTATTTTGATTACTTTTGCATGTCATGAAGTATGTTGAAGTCATCCTCCCCTTGCCCATAGAAGGCACGTTTACCTATTCGGTCTCCGATGAGATGGCGAAAAAATTGCAGGTGGGTATGCGTGTTCTCGTGCCGCTTGGAAAGAGCAAGATGTACACGGGAATCGCTGTTAAGGTACATGATGATAAGCCGCAATTTGATGTGAAGAATGTGGTGAGCGTATTGGATGACCACCCCGTGTTGCTTCCCCAACAACTCCAGCTATGGCAATGGATAGCCGACTATTACATGTCGCCCCTCGGCGAGGTGTACAAGGCAGCGTTGCCGTCGGGCTTAAAGGTAGAGGAAGGTTATCGTCCCAAGATGGAAACATACATTGGATTGGGCGAGAGATTCCGCAATGAACAAACTCTTCATGTTGCATTGGACTTGTTGCGCCGTTCCACCAAACAACGGAAAGTGTTGGTAGATTTTCTTGCGTTAACGCATTGGGGCTCTTTGCAAGGTGAAATGCCTACGGAAGAGATTGTAGAAGTGACCCGCGATGAACTCATGAACGAGAGCCATTGCACATCTGCCTCGTTGAAAGGACTGATTGATAAGAAGATGTTGTTCGTCTATCAGCGTGAGGTGGGTAGGTTAAGCGTTTACGGTGAGGCTCGTTTAGAGCAAGTGAAAAAACTCAATGCTGCCCAGCAAGATGCCTACAATCAAGTACTTTTCCAGATGATGCGCAGGAATGTGGTGCTTTTACATGGCGTGACATCGAGCGGTAAGACGGAGATTTACATCCATTTCATCGAGAAAATGATGGAGGAGGGTAAACAGGTGTTGTATCTCTTGCCAGAAATTGCCCTCACCGTTCAGATGATGGATCGGTTGAAACGAGTCTTCGGAAGCCGTCTTGGCATTTACCATAGCCGATATAGCGATGCCGAGCGGGTGGAGATATGGAATAAGCAACTCTCACAAAATCCTTACGATGTAATATTAGGGGCGAGGAGTGCCGTGTTCTTGCCGTTCCAACGGCTTGGGTTGGTGATTGTTGACGAGGAACATGAGACATCCTTCAAGCAACAAGAGCCCATGCCCCGCTATCATGCCCGTAGTGCAGCCATTATGCTGGCGCAGATGTATGGGAAGGGAGAGGTCAAGGTTCTGCTGGGTACTGCCACGCCATCAATGGAAAGTTATTACAATGCCATGCAAGGGAAGTATGGCTTGGTGGAGTTGAAGACTCGTTTCAAAGACATTGCCTTACCCGAAATACAGTTGGTGGATATTAAAGATCTTCGTAGACGTAAGATGATGAAAGGCTCTTTATCACCACAATTGTTGAACGCGATAAAGGAAGCTTTAGACAATGGACAACAAGTTATCCTGTTCCAGAATCGTCGCGGCTTTGCACCCATGATGGAATGCAAGGTTTGCGGGTGGGTTCCCAAGTGTGAACATTGCGACGTGAGTCTCACCTATCATCGTAACATGAACCAACTTACCTGCCATTATTGTGGTTATACTTACATCGTACCCACTGAATGTCCCTGTTGTGAAAACAAGAATCTATCTGGGCGGGGCTATGGAACGGAGAAAATCGAGGATGAAATCATGGACATCTTCCCCGAGGCGCGGGTGGCAAGGATGGATTTAGACACCACCCGCACCCGTAATGCTTACGAGCGAATCATCCATGACTTCTCCACGGGACGCACCAATGTGCTCATCGGTACGCAGATGGTCAGCAAGGGACTTGATTTCGACAACGTGTCGGTGGTGGGAATTCTTGATGCAGATAGCATGTTGAATTATCCTGACTTCCGTGCTTACGAACATGCTTTCATGATGATGTCGCAAGTAAGTGGCAGGGCAGGGCGCAAGGGCAAGCGAGGCTTGGTGCTGTTGCAGACGAAGAATGTGGACTTGCCCGTCATCCAACAGGTGGTTAGGCATGACTATCTATCGTTCTATCATGATTTGTTAGCAGAGCGTAAGGCGTTCCGTTACCCGCCTTTTTATCATTTGGTGTATATTTACTTGAAACATCGGCATGAGAACGTAGTGGAGTCGGGTGCCCTCTATATGGGAAGTCTGTTGAAGCAATGGTTTGGTGATCGGGTGTTGGGTCCCGACAAACCTGCCGTCGCCCGTGTTAAGTCAATGAGCATCCGTAAGATTATGCTCAAATTGGAGAATGGCATTGACCAACGCCGTGTTCGCGAATACTTACGTTTAGGTCAAAAACAAATTTTGCAGGACAAGCAATATGCCGCCCTGCAAATATTTTTTGATGTAGATCCTCAATGATAAGTTCGTAGTTGTTTTCAGAAAACTATGAACTATGAACTTTGCACTATAAACTAAAAAGTCAGCTCACACCCCACGCCTAAAACTTGGTTGGTACGTGTGAAGGAATCGCTAATGCGTGGCTCTACGGATGTCACGCGGTCATAGTCGCTATAGTTGGTCTGGAAATAGGCGGCGGAGAGTTTCACGTGTTCACTCATCTTATACTCAAAGCCAAAGCCGAGGCTATAGCTATTCACCACGAATGACATGTCGTTCATGTAGGCATCTGTCAGGCCATACCGAGTAATTTGCGCTCCAGCGGAGACAGTAAACTTGTCATTGATGTCCCACTCGGCTCCTGCTAAGTATTCGTTGGTGTCGTGGTCGAGTAGTTTCTGTGTGTTGTTATACCAGCTGGCAGACTTATCGAAGTAATGGTGATAACCGACGTTCAATCGCACATTGTCCAAGGGTGTCCATTGTGCGCCTACGGTCAGCAGGGCGGGAGCGTCTTCGTTGACTTCCTCGCCGTCGCGGAACTTGTTGACGGCTGCAATCTCGCTTGCCTCAAAGACGGTAGACTCATTCTTCATGCGTATCTGCGTCTTGAATTCATATTTCGCAGCGAAATTGAAACGCCCAGTTTTGTAGTCAATACCGATGATGGGAGCAATGCCCACACTACTCTGGTTGCAGAGTAGGTTTACACCTTGTGAATACTTGGCAAGCGTGTTCAGCTCCTCTTGTCCGCCTTGCAAGGAGGCAAGGCCGTTGGAAAGTGCCGTCTTGGCGTTCTTCATCTCCTCGGTCATGGGAATGCCCGCTTGCTCTGCCTGGTTGAGCAGGGCGATGTGGGATGATGCCACGCTGGCATCCTGAGTGGCTTGCGTTGCCACGTGAGCCAGGTAATTGCCGAAGTCCACATAGCCGTTGTCGCTCTTCACCTGGATGTTGCTGATTTTCGCCTTATAGATGGCGGTGCCGTAGAGTAGGCGCAAACCGCCATACACGGAGAGGTTCTCATTAATCTTGTAGGCGGTGCCTAACTGGAATCCGAAATAATATTGTCTGCCCTGCATGAATCCATCCATGTCGTAACCACAGACCCCCGTTGTGGGAATCGTGGATGGTGCCTCCTTGCCCAATGCCGTATAGAGCGGCGTGAACTGGGTGGTGGCAGTGTTGAGTTGCGAGGCAAACCCATCAAGAGTCATGAACTTCTGTGCAATTGTACCCACGACGCTCTCAAAAGACCCCAGTCCGTCGGCAAACTCACATTTGCCACCACCGCCAGGAACAGAGAAATTGAATTGGAAACTCCAGTTTCCTTTATTATAAGCGGCTTGGATGGATGGGATGCAAGGGGCATCAGCCACACCCTCAAACTCCTTCACGGTTGCCCCTTGGTTCTTGCGTCCTAAGGCGAAGACGGGATTGGTTGAGAGAATGGTGCGCGTCTGGTGGGCATACTGCCAGTTGAAGCCCAAGTGGAAACCTTCATCCAAGAAGGCGACACCCGCAGGGTTTGAGTAAACACCATCTAATCCGATGGCAGCATCACGGGCAGGATTACGGAGAAAACTAATACTTTGGTTGGTGTTGGTTAAGATTCCGCCAGCAAAGGCGACGTTACCTGAAAATACGGTCGCCAATGCGACACATTTTAATTTGTTCATCCTAAATACCTTTATAAAAATCGGTGCAAAAGTATTGATATTGTTTTAAAACGTATTTGTTACACTCATTTATTTAACTCTTATTAACTGAAAATTGCCCATTTATTGCACAAAGTGTGCAATTTGTGCTATAATTTATGCACATTTATAGGGTGTTTTGTGCGTAAAATAGTTTAAAATATACATCGAAATGTCAAGAAGAAGTCACAAATATCGTTTGAGGAATGCAAATGCCGCATTCATATTGCCTATATCCCTTCTCTACGATTCCCTTAAAAAATGTCGGAAGGCATTTTGGGGAACACCATTAGTATTGAGCCTTTATGTTATGCTATGAATCACCAGATTTATGCTTAGGGTCATCAGAGTTATGCTCTGACTCACCAGTTTTATGCTTTGGATTATCAGAGTACAACTCTGAAAGACCAGAGTTGTGTTCTGAAACTGTCATGAATGAGAGAATTAAGCCTAAAACTTATTCTCTGATTCGGAATGATTAAACTATAAACGTGATAGGCGTTGGATTCCTGTTTATATTTGAAAAAAGAGTCCATGACGAATGTTGTCAGAATCGTCTTCTCCTTCTCTTCTTCGATTTTTCTTGTTTGGGAGCCTCTTCCTTACCATCGTTAGGCTCGGGGTATTTGATACGTGTGTGGTAGATGGACATCAGTTTCTCGATTAGCACCATTTTGGCTTGCGCGATGTCGCGGAACGTGATGGGGCATTCGCGGAAGAATCCGTCGCTCACTTGTGTATCTATCAACTTGTTTACCAATGTGCTGATGCTCTCTTCCGTGTATTCGGGCAGGGAGCGCGAGGCTGCCTCCACGGTGTCTGCCATCATGAGGATGGCTTGTTCGCGAGTGAAAGGATTGGGACCGGGGTAGGTGAAGGGAGTGGGATCTACATCTTCTTCGGGGTGTTCGTTCTTGTATTTGATATAGAAATACTTGGCGATGCCTTTCCCGTGGTGTGTGAGGATGAAGTTCTTGATGTTGGAAGGGATGTCATATTTCTCCGCCATTTTGATGCCTTCGGTCACGTGGCTGATGATGATACGCGCACTCTCTTGGTAAGGGATGTTATCGTGAGGGTTCACTCCAGCTTGGTTCTCCGTGAAAAAGACGGGGTTTGCCATCTTGCCAATGTCATGGTATAATGCTCCTGTACGCACCAAAAGGCTGTCTGCACCAATCTTGTTGGCGATTTCCGAGGCGAGATTGCCCACGGTGAATGAGTGTTGGAATGTTCCTGGTGCGATCTCACTCAAGTTGCGCAATAGTCCACGATTGGTATTGGCGAGTTCAAAAAGTGTGACGCTGGAGACAAATCCGAAAGCTCTCTCTATCACATACATCAACGGGTATGCCAACAGGAGCAGTATTCCGTTGACTATGAAATAAGAGAAAGTGTCCTTGTCGATGTCCGCCCAGTCATATCCCTGCATCAGTTGGATGGCGAAGTAAATCACCGAGGTGGCGATGGTCACGAGAATGGCTGTCTTGAACAACTGCGCCCTGCTTGACAGCTCGCGCAAGGAATAGATGGTGACCAGTCCTGCCACCAATTGGATGATGATAAACTCGTATTGGTATTTTACTGCGGCGGCACATATTAACACCATGATCATGTGGGTGACAAATGCCGTGCGCGAGTCAAGGAATACGTGGATGAATATGGGAACCATCGCAAACGGCAGGATATAGATGCTAAAGAAGTTGTGCGACACCATCAATGACACGAGGATGGGAAAGATGGTGATAAGTGAATAAAGCATCAAGATACTCCTCAACTTGTTAAAATATTCCCGATGGAAAAGTGTTATATACAAGGTAAAGAGCAAAATTAGGACTAACACATAGACGATTTGTCCACTCAAAGTGTTGTTTATCTTGGTTTTGGCATCGCTCAACCGTTTCATTTCCCGTTCCCAGGAATTAAGTACCAAGTAGGTATGTTCATCAACAATGTCCCCCCTATCCACAATTTTCTGTCCGCTGAGTACCAATCCACTGGCTTGCGAAATACCACTGAGGAGGTCGTTTAGCTCTGTCTGGCTCCGTTCCTTGTCGTAGATGAGATTGGGTTCGATGTAGTTGTTGAGGTTGCATCGTTGCAACAGTTGCCGTTGCGCCGCGAGTCTTTCATCCGCAAAAAGTTGCTCGTATGCGGAAAGGGCGGAATAGACTTGGTTGATTCGGACGTTGGCCGCTTGTTTGGCGGTCACAATACGAATCATGTTAAGCGTGTCTTTGTAGAGCTTGTTATAGTCGGGGGTATCCATGATACCTGTTTGGTAGAGGTGGTGCATCCGCTCATATATGATTCCCTTATACGTATCTGATAGTCCTGGTATGCCGTCCGCAAAGTCATTCATGAACTTTTGTACAGCTTTCTTCTCCACTTCCTTGTCATAATTATAATAAGGTGTAAATGATTTCGTCAAGGAGTCTTGCTCTGCTTTGATGGCATCGTCCGTTTTAAAGATAGGGAAATCAAAGTTAGCTATCAGTGATCCATACATCCACGGCTTTCCCACGTCGTATCGAAACATGCCTCCGTCGTTTCGGGGTAGGAACCAGACGATGAGTGCTACAGTGATGAAGATGAGCAATAATTGCGTGATGGCGTTTCTCCAAAAATGTTCGTTTGATGAGTTGGGAGTGTCCATTTTGTTAGTTGTTATGGTATTAATTGTGCGAAAATACCAAAAAAACATGGAAAACTCAAAAAAAAGCATTATTTTTGCAAAAATAATTAAGGAGGGAAGGCAATGTCATGATGGTTTCCCCCTATCTTAATGGTTAAAAGTATGACAGAAAGAAGAGTTAGGGTGCGCTTTGCACCCAGTCCTACAGGACCTTTGCACATAGGAGGAGTTCGCACTGCACTTTATAATTACTTGTTTGCCCGCCAACATGGAGGCGACTTTGTGTTCAGGATTGAAGACACAGATTCCAACCGTTTTGTCCCTGGAGCGGAAGAATATATCATCGAATCGTTTCGTTGGTTAGGACTCAAGTTCGATGAAGGGGTTAGTTTTGGCGGCAAGCACGGTCCTTATCGTCAAAGCGAGCGACGTGCCATCTATAAGAAATATGTGGACCAGCTTTTGGTTGACGGCAAGGCATATATTGCCTTTGACACGCCCGAGGAGTTGGAGGCGAAACGCAATGAGATCCAAAACTTCCAATACGATGCCCGTACACGGTTGCAGATGAGCAATTCCTTGACCTTGGATGCCGCAGAGGTGCAGCGTCGCATCAACGATGGTGAACAATATGTGGTGCGTTTCATGGTGATGCCTGGTCAGGAAGTGCATGTTCACGACTTGATTCGTGGCGAGGTATTTATCAAGAGTGACATCATCGACGACAAGGTTCTCTATAAGAGTGCCGACGAATTGCCCACTTATCATCTTGCCAACATCGTGGATGACCACCTCATGGAAATTACCCATGTCATCCGTGGAGAGGAATGGCTACCCAGTTCACCGTTGCATGTGTTGCTCTATGAGGCGTTTGGCTGGCAAGACACCATGCCCGCCTTTGCCCATCTTCCCCTTTTGTTGAAGCCCGAGGGCAAGGGCAAATTGAGCAAGCGCGATGGCGACCGCCTGGGATTTCCGGTCTTCCCCTTGGAGTGGCATGACCCTAAGACGGGCGAGGTGTCGAATGGTTTCCGTGAGAGCGGCTATTTCCCCGAGGCAGTCATCAACTTCTTGGCGTTGTTGGGATGGAACCCCGGTACCGAGCAAGAGTTATTCACCCTCGATGAATTGGTGAAGGCATTTGACATTAGCCGTTGTTCCAAAGCGGGTGCGAAGTTTGATTACCAAAAGGGCATCTGGTTCAACCATGAGTATATCCTTCGTAAAGACAGCTTGGAGATAGCCAAATTGTTTGCGCCTATCGTTGCCAACAATGGCATTGACGAATCGATGGAACGTATCACACAGGTTGTGGCGATGATGAAAGACCGTGTGAACTTCGTCAAGGAGTTATGGCCTCTTTGCTCATTCTTTTTCATTCCGCCAACTGAATATGATGAGAAGACAGTCAAGAAACGTTGGAAGGAGTATTCTGCCCAGCAGATGTCGGAATTGGCAGAGGTGCTTTCTGGTATCGACGACTTTACCGTTGAGGGTCAAGAGCCTGTCGTTATGCAATGGGTAGAAAGCAAGGGATATAAACTTGGTGACGTGATGAATGCTTTCCGTCTTGCCCTCGTTGGCATCGGCAAGGGGCCTGGTATGTTCGACATCTCTGCATTCTTGGGCAAGGAGGAGACCTTGCGCCGTTTACAACGTGCCATAGAAGTGTTGAAATAAGGTATGTATCAGTTAGCGATTTACATCTATCTTTGTGGTGTAGCCATTGCCAGTCTTTTCAATAAGAAGGTGAAGAAGATGTGGCGTGGCGAGCGTCAGGCTATTCGCATCCTCAAGGAGAAGGTGGATCCTAACGCCCAGTATGTCTGGTTCCATGCCGCTTCGCTTGGCGAGTTTGAGCAAGGGCGGCCATTGATGGAACGTCTGCGCAAGGAGCATCCCGAATACAAGATCCTCTTGACGTTCTTTTCGCCATCGGGATATGAGGTGCGTAAGAACTATGAAGGGGCTGACATCGTTTGTTATTTGCCCCTTGACACCATCCGCAACTCGCGTCGCTTCCTTCGCGCTGTGCGTCCTTGCATGGCTTTCTTCATCAAGTATGAGTTTTGGTACAACTACCTGCATATCCTCAAGCACCGCAACGTACCCGTGTATAGTGTTTCGAGTATCTTTCGTCCCGACCAAATCTTCTTCAAATGGTATGGTCGGCAATATTCTTATGTGTTGAAATGCTTTACTCGCTTTTTCGTGCAAAACGAATACAGCAAGGAGTTGTTGGCGAAAATAGGCATCACGAATGTTGATGTGGTGGGCGACACCCGTTTTGATAGGGTAGCACAAATTAAGGAGGCAGCCAAGCAATTACCGCTTGTGTCAGCGTTCAAGGGTGATGCTCAGGTGTTTGTGGCAGGGTCGAGTTGGCCTCCCGACGAGGAGATCTTCATCCCATTCTTCAATGAACGCAGAGATTGGAAAATGATTATCGCACCCCATGTGATAGGGGAAGACCACCTACGTCAGATTGAGGCAAAGGTTCAAGGGAAGATTGTGCGCTATACCCAGGCCACGGTTGACAACGTGAAGGATGCCGACTGCCTCATTGTCGATTGTTTTGGTCTCCTTTCGAGTGTCTACCAATATGGCGAGGTGGCATACGTGGGTGGTGGCTTTGGCGTGGGCATCCACAATGTGTTGGAGGCGGCAGTGTGGAACATGCCTGTCATCTTCGGTCCCAACAACCAGAAATTCCAAGAGGCACAACGGCTTAAGGCTGTTGGTGGGGGATTTGAGATTGCCTCCGAGGATGACTTCCGTCGCGTGATGTCTTCTTTCATGAACGACTCTTCTGCCCTTGCCCATGCCAGTAGCGAGGCAGGGCAATATGTACAAAGCCTGGTTGGCGTGACAGAAAAGATATTGAAATTGATAGGCCTTATTGGTTAAGGGGAGCCAATAGGGCATTGATGGTATTTTTCACCCGTTCTGCCGATGTGCGTAGGATGGTATTTTCATCCACTCCTTGTTCTCCCATATACACATTGGGATTGATGTTTCGCATTTCGCTTTTGATGGGAATGCGGGCAGAGAAATGATATTCATTCACTCTTGTGGCGCGATAGATGTCAAGGATGTTATGTTCGTTGACCCCACATCCCGCCATGATGGCAATCCTTCCGCCTGCCTGTCTCACCAAATCCCGCAACAAAGAAACACCTGCGAGAGCATTGGGTTGCTGTCCCGAGGTCAACACACGGTCGAATCCCAGTTTTATCAATTGCTCCAAGGCTCTCTCGGGATGTGGACAATGGTCGAATGCACGGTGGAAAGTCACGCTCATACCCTTGGCTGATGCCAAGAGACGGGCATTTTTTTCCATGTCAATCTCCCCATCCGCCGTCAGGCAACCCAGCACCACACCGTCAACACCCAATTGTCTGCACATCTCGATGTCCGTCTCCATCCGCTCCATCTCAAGGGGAGAATAAAGGAAGTCGCCGCCTCGTGGACGGATGATGACATGGAGTAGGGTGGAAGAGAGCAACTTTCGTGCTTGCTGAATCTCACCATATGATGGCGTTGTGCCGCCTTCGGGAATGCCAGCACATAGCTCCACACGGTCAGCACCGCCCTCTTGTGCCGCCAAACAACTCTCCACGCTGTTGGCACAGACCTCAAAAAGGAATGGCTTTTCTCTCATGGTATGTATCATGGATCATTCTAAATGCTAACGACAACTCGTGTGGCTTCATTTTTGCATCGTGTATTTCAATTATGAATGGTTGAAACGATTTGTCTAATGCGTTTCAATCCCTCCATTAACCTCTTGCGTGGACAGGCGATATTGATGCGGATAAATCCCTCGCCAGCCTCCTTGCCATACATCGTTCCGCTATTCACCCAGACTTTACCCTCTTTCAATAAAAGGGCTTCAAGGTCGTTGGACTTCATTCCTGTGGCGGTAATGTCCACCCAAACGAGGTATGTCCCTTCGAGTTTAAACACTTTTAGTTCTGGCATGTATAGCTTGAAATACGATGTCAGGGAGATGTAGTTGTCATAAAGATACTCGTTCAGCTCTGCCAACCATGGTTGCCCCTCATTGTATGCTGCCTGTAGGGCAATCACGCCAAAGGGGTTCACGTCGCATACCTCATTGATATTGATGGCACGGTTGATGCGTTTGCGAATGTCGGGATCGCTACTGATGATGTTCGCAATCTGCAATCCTGCGATGTTGAATGCCTTGGAGGGCGAATTGCATGTGATGCTGTTTTCTTGGCACTCCCTTGATATGGAGGCGAAGGGTGTGAAGTGATGGTCAGGCATGACCAGTTCGCAATGGATTTCATCAGCGATGACCTTCACTCCATGTCGCATACAGATGTCGTTCATCATTCGCAACTCGTCAACCGTCCATACCCTTCCCGCAGGGTTGTGGGGATTGCAGAGGAGGAAGAGTTTCACTTGTGGGTCAGAAACCTTCTTCTCAAAGTCCTCGAAGTCAATGCTATAAGTCAACTCATCCCCTTCCTCACAAACGGACAAGGGCGACTCCACTACTTCGCAACCATTGTTGCGGATGCTGGAGAAGAAGCAGTTATAGACGGGTGTCTGCGCCAATACCTTGTCTCCCGTCTCTGTCAATGCCTTGATGATGGCAGAGATGGCGGGTACTACGCCCGATGTATAGATTATCCACTCACGTTGGATGGTCCAGTCATGGTATCGGTGAAACCAGGTGATGATGCTGTCATAATAGGATGGAGGCACATGCGTGTAGCCGAAAACACCGTGTTCCATCCGTTCACGCAGGGCATTGATGATACACGGGGCGGTCGGGAAGTCCATGTCTGCCACCCATAGTGGGATGATGTCATCCTCTTCCGCCTCATCCCATTTCACGCAATTGGTGTGGCGGCGAGTAATCATCTGGTCGAAGTTATATGCTGCTATTGCCATAGAGTTGTTTTTATATTGTTACTTTTTACGTTCTTCGATAATGCAATTGGCGGGTTGCCGAATGTTTTCGTCAATGGTCACGGAGCCGATCTCATCGGCAACGATATGCCCCGAGGTGGGGTTCTTGATGTTGGTGATGGCACCACGAATGTCCGCCTGTACGGTGGAGTACTCAAAGATGCGGTCGCAAGCTTGATTGAAGGTGCAATTTTCCAAGACCAAATTGTCGGCATAACACAATAATTGCTCGCCCGCAAGGTGGCAATTCACCAATCTCACGTTCTTGGAATGCCATGCCAAGTACTCGCCATCCAGCAATGAATCGTAAATGGTGACATTCTCGCACTCCCAAAACGAGTCTTTCGTGATGATCTTGGCATGGTGTATTTCCACGTCTTTGCAATATTGGAACACGTATTTGGAATCGGAATCCAACCCATCGACATAGATGTTGTTGCTGAACATGAAAGGATAAGTTCCGCCTCGCAACACCAGATTCTTGGCACGGATGCCGTCCACGCGCCAGAAAGTCTCATCGGCATCGTTGATGGTGACATTCTCCAACTCCAGGTTTTTCATCTCCCGAAAGAACTTAGGTCCGTCTATCACGCAGTCTTTCATCTTCATGTCGGTGGAATACCATACGGCAGAACGGCTACCTGGGGCAAAGTAACAATTTGTGATGACGCTCCCATCCACGTGCCACCACGGGTATTTGCCATAAAACTTACATTGGTCTGCCTCAATGTTCGTACATTCCTTGATGCCCGATTCGCCGTCGGTGATGGTGACATTCTCCAATCTCAAGTTGTGTGACTCAAACAAGGGTCGCTCGCCCCCGTATTCCTTATTCTTGATGATTTCCATGATACTCTTCCTCAAATGACTAACCGCAAATAGTATGCCAACAAATCTATTACATGGGGATTTGTCAATAAAAAGTCACAAAACAGCCCTCCATGGTTGCGTTATTTTCCACCAACCTCTGCCTTGGTCGAAAATAGGGCAGTTTTTGCGTGTTTTGTAAGATGTTGAAAGTCAGCGTTTTATGAAAAATGGATAGCCTTTGCCTTCTGTAAATAGGGCATTTTAACATCCTTTGTGCTGCATTCATGACTTACAAATGCAATCGTTACATTCGATAACTGCCACATCTATGCCAAAAACTGCCGCCCAAAAGATGTTAAATGCACCATTCTGCCTCTCATGAAGGATGACAAACGACGGATTTAACACTGCTTAACTACTATTTCGAGCATTTTCCCGATAGTCGTTTTGTCAACATTTTTCCATTCTTTTTGCACGTATTTCGGGAATTTTTTTTATTTTTGCCAAATAGTAAACATAAAGGGAAAAACCATGAACAAAAAAAGAAACTTATTATTGGGACTGTGCCTTCTCGTGGCAATGGTATTATTGGCACAGACGAAAGACGGAGGCATCTCAACCGACATGCTGAAACAGATGGAGAAGTCGTATGCGGCAAATCCCGCTAACAAGGCATTGTTCAATGCCATGGCTGCCAATTCGATTGACATTCTCGCTAAGAATTTCGCCAATGAGGGCGCAGTGGACAACACCTTCAGCATCGAGACACCCAAGCAGTCTATCCATGACCAGAAGTCATCGGGGCGGTGCTGGATGTTCTCTGGGTTGAATGTGCTACGCGCTAACTTCGCGAAGAAGCACAATGACACGCTCTCCGTGGAGTTTTCGCATGACTACCTCTTCTTCTATGATCAGTTGGAGAAGGCAAATCTCATGCTGCAAGGTGTGATAGACCATGCCAACAAGCCCATCGATGACCAACGGGTGCAGTTCTTCTTCCACTATCCCATTGGCGATGGCGGCACTTTTTGCGGCGTTGCCGACCTTGCCGAGAAGTATGGCCTTGCCCCAAAAGGCGTACAATTAGAGACTTATTCGGCAGAGAATACCAGCCGTGCCTCGCGCCTCATTGCCAGCAAGTTGCGCGAGTTTGGGTTGGAGTTGCGCGATATGGTGGCAAGCAAGAAGAAAGCCAATGCCGTTCAGGCACGTAAAGGCGAGATGCTCAGCACCATCTACAACATGCTTTGCCTCACCCTTGGCGAACCCGTGAAGGAGTTTACCTATACCTTCACTAACAAGAACGGCAAGGCGGTGGGCGAGAGTCGCACTTTCACGCCGAAAGAATTTTATCAAGAGACGGTGGGCGGACCGCTCAATGGCACGTTTATCATGGTGATGAACGACCCGCGCCGACCCTATTACAAGACGTTTGAGGTGGAATATGACCGACACGTTTATGATGGTCACAACTGGAAATACCTTAATTTGCCGATGGAAGACATCGCCCAACTCGCCATCGCCTCCATCAAGGACGGGCGGAAACTCTACACCAGCTATGACGTGGGCAAGCAAATCGACCGCAAGCGTGGCTACCTTGACACGGAGAATTATGACTATGAATCGCTCTTCGGCACCACCTTCGGCATGGATAAGGCACAACGCATCTCTACTTTTGACAGTGGGTCCACCCATGCCATGACACTTACTGCGGTTGACTTGGATGCACAAGGCAACCCGATAAAATGGAAGGTTGAGAACTCATGGGGTGCGTCGAGTGGGGTGAATGGCTACCTCATCATGACCAATCGCTGGTTCAACGAGTATTTCTTCCGCCTCGTCATCGACAGGCAATATGTCCCTGCCGAGATGCTTGAGCAGTATAACCAGAAGCCTACGATGGTGATGCCCGAGGACCCCCTGTTCCAAGAGGATAAATAAATGAGACGGACATGAGACTTTTCCTGGTATATCTGATGCTATCCGCTACGATGGGGCTGACGGCACAAACGACAGAAAACAGTGATGTTGCCACATTTCGTACTTGGGCGATGACACCACCCATGGGTTGGAATTCATGGGACTGTTATTACAGTAGTGTCACAGAGAAAGAGGTGTTGCAGAATGCGCAGTATCTCGTGGATAACGACTTGGTGCGTCACGGGTGGGAATACGTGGTGATTGACATCCGCTGGTATTGCAACCATCCGTCATTGGGCGGCGGTAATTACAACCAACGGGGCGACCAAGGATATGTGCTTGATGAATATGGACGCTACCTTCCCTCTCCCTCACGCTTCCCTTCGTGCATGGTTGATGGCAAGAACATGGGCTTTAAGGCACTCGCGGACAAGATTCATGCCATGGGTTTGAAGTTCGGCATCCATATCATGCGCGGGGTACCGAAAAGCGTTGTTGGCTCGTCCTACAAGTTGAAAGGCAGTGAGAACACGGCATGGAGCCAAGTCTACAACGGCACCACCTCTCCCTGTACATGGCTGAAAGACAATCTGTTGGTCAGGAACAATGTGGCAGGACAAATGTATTATAACAGCATCATGGATCTCTATGCCGAGTGGGGTGTGGACTTCTTGAAGATTGATGACCTGTCAAGGCCGTTCTACACCGACGAGATTCACATGATCAGGAAAGCCATTGACCAGACAGGACACCCCATCGTCCTTTCATTAAGTCCTGGCAAGACACAGTACCAATACGCCTCAGAGTGTCTCAACAATGCCAACATGTGGCGTATGATGGATGACCTGTGGGACAACTGGAGTGCCGTAGATGCCGTTTTCAACGAGGCTCATGAATGGGAGACGGTGACACGTCCCGGCAACTATGCCGACTGCGACATGCTTCCCTTGGGACAAATCTCGATGACCATCGGCGACAACGGTTACACTGGTGCCGATGGAGGCCGCTGGACACGCCTCTCGCAAAACGAGCAACTGACGATGATGACACTGTGGGGCATCTGCCATTCGCCCTTGTTCTTTGGCGGCGAGATGACAAGGAACGATGCCTTCACCCTCTCGCTGCTCAACAACGAGGAGTATCACCAGATGCACAAGTATGGCGAGGAGGCTCATCAGGTCTTCAATGATGAGGACTTGGGACGTGTGGCATGGACATCGCACATTGGCGACACACGCTACCTCGCCCTCTTCCAACGTGACAACACCCGATGGGTGGTGGGACAGAAAGCTCTTTACAAGAGTGAGACTGTGGCTTATACCACCGACGGACATGCCGTCGATGTGGATATTGAGTGGCCTGAAGGCGAGAAGACGTTGGTGTTAGTCATTGACGATGGCGGCGACAACTACAACTATGACCATGCCGACTGGATTAACCCCACGCTCATCCTGCGCGACGGCAGCGAGGTGCCACTGACTGGAAAATATAAGACACGCGACTATACGAAGAGCTACTTCAACCACATCCGCGAGAACAGCAATGTAGAGACGGGTGGTAAGATGACGGTGATGGGCGTGAAATATGACCGTGGATTCTCTGCCGATGCCAACGCTGCCATCTTCTTCAAGATACCTGACGACATGGACGTGGTGCGTTTCAAGGCAATGGCGGCAGCCGACGATTCTGGCATCAACCAGCCGAATGCCACGACGAGCATCCGCTTCATGGTGTTCTGCCAAAACCCGCTTACCGATGAACAGGATGACTCCGCTGCACGTTCAGGGCTTATCTCGCGCAACGGTACCAAGTCGGTGACGATGGAATGTGACGTGACTGGAGCCGAGCAACTGAAGATTGTTGTGAGCAATTGGGGCGACGGTTTCGCCTACGACCGCGCCGACCTCATCAATCCCATCCTCATTGACGCTGACGGCAATGAGACTTCGCTTACCAAGTTGAAATATACATCGTACACATCTGATTGGGGGTCGCTGAACGTGAACAAGAATGTCGAGGGCAGGACGCTCATCGTTGATGGCAAATCATACACCACAGGTCTTGGTCTGAATGCCCAGTGTACGCTTGTCTACGACCTTCCCGCAGGACACAACTATAAGACTTTCCGCGCCCTCTGTGGATACGACTCGTCGTGTGACACCGACAATCCCAATAGTTCTGGCACCACAATGGAGTTCCTTTTCTATGTTACGAAGAGTACCCCTTACACCTTCAACCTTGCCCAGTTAGGTTATGGTGATGATGAGGCGGTACCCGTACATGACATCTGGGCTGGCGAAGACCTTGGTATCGCCATAGGAACGATGACCACCACCGTACCGAGTCACGGTGTGCGCTTGCTTCGCTTGGGTGACAAGGCTACGATTGGCATTGGAGAAAGTGTGAAGATGGAAGGATTTAACAATGAAAGTGTCGGTATCTTTGACTTACAGGGGCGGCGTGTGAGGACTCCCCAGCAGGGAGTCTATCTTGTCAATGGAAAGAAAGTTGCCATTAGATAACGCATAAACCAATATATTTTATATCTTTGCGCTGTAAACTATTGGTGACATGAAAAGGTTTGGTTTAATGATGTTCCTTGCCATGGGAATGTTATGGGAAGGAATGGCGCAAGGAGATTGGAAACTCCTTTGGAGTGATGAGTTTAACACCGATGGGAGCTACGACCGTCATGTGTGGGAACCAGAACGGGGCTTTGTGAGAAACCATGAGGCGCAATGGTATCAAGGTGATAATGCCTATTGCCAAGATGGATGTCTCATCATAGAAGCACGAAAGGAAAAGAGAGACAATCCCATGTACGAGAGTGGGAATAACGATTGGCGGAGGAGTAGGAAATACATTGAATACACCTCTGCATCGCTCACCACTCGCAGGAGTTTCTCTTTCACATACGGTAGGATGGAGGTGAGAGCCAAGATTCCCACGGCGGGCGGTGCCTGGCCTGCCATTTGGCTATTGGGTAAAGGCATGGAATGGCCCTCGTGTGGTGAGATTGACGTGATGGAATACTATCGCATCAAAGGTGTCCCGCATATCTTGGCTAACGCCTGTTGGGGCAATGACCGCCATTTTGATGCCGTGTGGAATAGCAAGCGCATCCCTTTCTCCCACTTCACGGACAAGGATAAACACTGGGCAGAGCAATTCCACCTATGGCGAATGGATTGGACACCCCGTTCCATCAGCATCTATTTGGACGATGAGTTGCTCAATGAGATTCCTTTGAGCGAAACCGTCAACGGCTCTATAGGTCAACATAAAAACCCCTTTCACGCCCCTCAATACATCTTGCTCAACTTAGCGATAGGTGGGGACAATGGTGGAAAGATTGACGATGCGAGTATGCCCATGCGATATGAGATTGACTATGTGCGTGTTTACCAACGTCAAGAGCGTCCATGGAATAGGATTCGTACCGTGCCAAGAGACTCCATCGTGCTGAGCGACCCTTGCATCTTGGCGGATTCCGCCACGCAAACCTATTACATGACGGGAACGGGTGGAAGGCTCTATACCAGCAAAGACCTCAACCAATGGACGGGTCCTTATAACGTGGTGAAACACGACACGGCTTCATGGATGGGACGAAGACCAGCCATCTGGGCGGCGGAACTGCATCAATATAAGGGCAAATACTATTATTTTGCCACTTTTACCAATGAAAGCATCAAGATAGACACCGTGCGGGGGAATGTCATCCCACGAAGGGCAAGCCATATCCTTGTGAGCGATAAGCCCGACGGTCCATACGTTCCCATGGCAGACAAAACATATTTACCTACCACCCAACCTACCCTTGATGGTACGTTCTGGGTAGATAAAGATGGCAATCCCTATATGGTGTATTGTGGAGAATGGTTGCAAAACTGGAATGGCACCATCGAGAAAATCCAGTTGAAACCCGACCTGAGTGGTTCTATCGGCGAGGGGAAAGTTCTCTTCAGGGCATCTGACTCGCCGTGGAGTCGGGAGGTAGAAGATGGAGTGGTGAAGCCCAATAAGGTAACAGATGGTCCATACTTGTTTCGGACAGGTACGGGAAGGTTAGGAATGATATGGACCAGCTGGGTGGATGATGTGTACACGCAAGGCGTGGCATACAGCCAAAGCGGCACACTTGATGGTCCATGGATGCAAGAACCGCTACCTATCACCCCTCCCAATTTCGGGCATGGCATGTTGTTCAAGACCTTACAAGGCAAATGGATGATGTCGGTGCATAGCCACATGAATAACAACGGTCGCTACCATCGCGTCCCACATTTGTTTGAAGTAGACCTTTCGGGTGACAAGTTAGTGATAGGAAAGATGATAGAGGGAGAATATAAATCTTAGAAAAACAAAACATGTCTCTTCAATTATGACACATTTCATTTAAGATGGTGGTTGATAAGATGGTTTGTGCAACATGGAAAGTCCTTAAAATTTGGTGCAAATCATTTGCTATTCTCTGTGTTTTGCAGTAACTTTGCAGAAAAATTCGGATAGACATGATATTTTTCTTTCAAACAAAGTCCGATAGCATCATTGCTACGGAAATCAATCACTCCCCCAATCAAGATGAGATAGACGCGCTTTGCTGGCTTTATGGCAACGCTACACCTGTGGAGAACACAAGCATGGAAGGCTTTTATGTGGGTCCACGCCGCGAGATGGTTACTCCTTGGAGTACGAATGCCGTTGAGATTACCCAAAACATGGGTCTCAATGGCATCTTGCGTATTGAGGAGTATTTCCCCGTGAAATCGGCAGAAGCCGAGCATGACCCAATGTTGCAACGCATGTACAAGGGCTTAAATCAGGAAATATTTACCATCAAGCACCAACCTGAACCCATCAAGTATGTTGACAACATTGAAGAATACAACGAACAGGAAGGGCTTGCCCTGTCTGCCGAGGAGATAGCCTATCTTCACCAGATAGAGCAACAGAATGGGCGTAGGTTGACAGATTCCGAGATTTTCGGCTTTGCACAGATTAACTCCGAGCATTGTCGTCACAAGATATTTGGTGGCACGTTTATCATTGACGGTGAGGAGAAGGAGTCTTCGCTCTTTGCGATGATTAAGAAAACCACACAGGAAAACCCTAATAAAATCCTTTCTGCCTATAAGGACAACGTGGCATTCGCCAAAGGTCCCGTGGTGGAGCAATTTGCCCCGAAAGACCAAACGACGAGTGATTGGTTTGAGATCAAGAGAATAGAAAGCGTAATCTCCTTGAAAGCGGAAACGCATAACTTTCCTACGACGGTGGAGCCATTCAACGGTGCCGCCACAGGTACGGGAGGAGAGATTCGCGACCGCATGGGCGGTGGTGTCGGCTCATGGCCTATCGCTGGCACGGCTGTTTACATGACGGCATATCCCAGAATAGAAGTAGGATGTAGGAATGATGAAGGAGGAAGTAAATTAAGTAAAGAAGTACGAAGTACGAAGGAAGGTTTACGTCAAACTTCAGAACATCAAGACTGTGCATCGCGCACCACCTCCTCCCTCCTCCCTCCTCCTTCCTCCATCAAGGAGCGTGAGTGGCTCTATCAAACTCCTGAGCAAATATTGATCAAGGCATCCAATGGTGCAAGTGATTTCGGCAACAAATTCGGTCAGCCGCTGATTTGCGGTTCCGTGTTGACGTTTGAGCATCAGGAGGAAGGAGAGCCGTTGTACGCATACGATAAGGTGATTATGTTAGCGGGTGGTGTCGGTTATGGTACACGGCGCGACTGCCTGAAGAAAGAACCGCAGAAAGGAAACAAGGTGGTCGTGGTAGGTGGCGATAACTATCGCATCGGCTTGGGTGGCGGTAGCGTTTCGTCGGTAGATACAGGGCGTTATTCCAATGGTATTGAGTTGAATGCCGTGCAACGTGCCAATCCAGAGATGCAGAAACGAGCCTACAACTTGGTAAGGGCTTTAGTGGAGTCGGATGACAATCCCGTTGTGAGCATCCATGACCATGGAAGCGCGGGACACTTGAATTGCTTGAGCGAGTTGGTGGAAGAATGCGGTGGAAGGATAGACATGGATCAATTGCCTATCGGCGACCAAACCCTTTCTGCCAAGGAAATCATCGCCAATGAGAGTCAGGAGCGCATGGGTTTGCTCATTGACGAGAAGCACATTGACCAAGTGCGCAAGATTGCAGAGCGCGAGCGTGCACCGCTCTATGTGGTGGGCGAGACAACGGGCGATGCCCATTTCTCCTTCGTGCAGGGTGATGGCAAGAAACCCTTCGACTTGGATGTGGCTCAGATGTTTGGACATTCACCCAAAACCATCATGCGCGACAACACCGTGGAGCATCATTACCAAAATGTAGAATATGACAAAGCCAACCTTCAAGATTATGTCAGGCGGGTGCTGCAATTGGAAGCCGTGGCTTGCAAGGACTGGCTCACCAACAAGGTAGACCGCTCGGTGACGGGTAGGATTGCCCGTCAGCAATGTCAAGGACAGATACAGTTGCCCTTGTCTGACTGTGGTGTGGTGGCACTTGACTATCAAGGGAAGAGAGGCATAGCAACCGCCATTGGTCATGCACCGCAGGCAGGGTTGGCATCGCCCGAGGCGGGGAGTGTCTTATCCGTGGCAGAATCACTCACCAATATTGTGTGGGCACCCTTGGCAGAAGGGCTCAATAGCGTGTCTCTCTCTGCCAACTGGATGTGGCCGTGCCGCTCACAGGAGGGTGAAGATGCTCGTCTGTATGCTGCTGTGCAAGCCTTGTCAGACTTTTGTCTGTCCATCCATGTCAATGTGCCGACGGGAAAGGATTCGCTCTCGATGACTCAACAATATCCCAATGGCGAGAAAGTCATTTCCCCAGGAACGGTCATTGTCAGCGCGGGAGGCGAGGTGTCAGATGTGAAGATGGTGGTTTCGCCAGTCTTGGTGAATGACAAACATTCATCTATTTATCACATAGACTTCTCTTTCGACCAGCAACGACTTGGCGGTAGTGCCTTTGCACAGAGCCTTGGCAAGGTGGGTGATGACGTGCCGACGGTGAGAAATGCCGACTATTTCGTGGAATGTTTCAATGCCATTCAGGAATTGGTTCGTCGTGGATGGATCATGGCAGGTCATGACATTTCGGCTGGCGGCATGATTACCACGTTGTTAGAGATGTGTTTCGCCAATAAGGACGGCGGCATGAAGATTAACCTTCACGAAATGGCTACGGATGACATCGTGAAGACTTTGTTCGCCGAAAATCCTGGTGTTATCATTCAGGTAAGCGACCAACATAAGTATGACCTCCGCGAATACTTGGAAGATATCGGCGTGGGTTTTGCTAAGATAGGCTATCCTACCCCCTCCACCCGTTCCTTAGTTATTAAGGATGGCGAGCAAGAATACTCATTCGACATAGACGAGTTGCGTGATGTGTGGTATAAGACCTCCTATCTTCTCGACCGCAAGCAGAGCATGAACGGCATGGCGGGTGAACGTTTTGCCAATTATGCCACCCAACCGCTCGAAATGTCATTTAGTAAGAGTTTCAGGGGCAGGTTCTCCCAATATGGATTGATGAAGAAACGTAAGGAAGAGAAGAATAGGGCTAAAGCTGCCATCATCCGCGAGAAAGGCACCAATGGCGACCGTGAGATGGCTTATTCCTTGTACTTTGCGGGCTTTGACGTGAAAGACGTGACCATGACCGACCTCATCAGCGGGCGTGAGACGCTGGAGGAGGTAAACATGATAGTGTTCTGTGGCGGCTTCTCCAATTCCGATGTCCTCGGTTCTGCCAAGGGATGGGCGGGAGCATTCCTGTACAATCCCAAGGCTAAGGAGGCTCTCGACAGGTTCTATGCCCGTGAGGACACATTGTCGTTAGGCATCTGCAATGGCTGTCAGTTGATGGTTGAGCTGGGGCTGGTTGAAGGAGGAAGTAGGAATTACGATGGAGGAAGTACTTCTACCATTCATCCTTCATCCTCGCCGATAGGCGAAACACTTCATCCTTCAACCATCATCCGTCCTACATCTTTAACTCATAACGTTTCTCATAAGTTTGAGAGTGCGTTTGTCACAGTCAAGATTCCGCAAAACGACAGCGTGATGCTCGGAAGCCTCAGCGGCAACAAGCTCGGAATCTGGGTGGCGCATGGCGAAGGGCGATTCCGCTTGCCCGAGCCAGAGAGCCATTACCATATCATTGCCAAATACCTTTACCATAAATACCCTGGCAATCCCAATGGAAGCGACTACGACGTGGCTGGCATTTGTTCCGCCGACGGGCGGCATCTCGCTATGATGCCACACTTGGAACGTGCGATTTTTCCGTGGCAAAATGCCTGGTACCCCGCAGGGCGTAAGAATGATGAAGTGACACCGTGGATAGAGGCATTCGTCAATGCCCGTAAATGGATTAGCATGAGATTAAAGATATAAGATGAAAGATTGTTTAATGTTTAATCTTTAATGTTTAATGATGAGTAGTTTTTACTGGTCTTCGTTCAAGACCTTTTTCAAGATTGGCGCATTCACCCTCGGCGGCGGCTATGCTATGATTCCCATCATCCAATCGGAGGTGGTAGACAAAAAGAAATGGATTGACAAGGAGGAGTTCCTCGACCTCATAGCCATCGCGCAGAGTTGCCCAGGCGTGTTCGCTATCAATATCAGCACGTTCATCGGCTACAAGATGCGCAAGGAACCAGGAGCCGTCTGCTCGGCTCTCGGCACGGCATTGCCCTCCTTCCTCATCATCCTGCTCATCGCCATGGTGCTGCATCGGTTTATTGACATGCCGTGGGTTGCCGCTATGTTTAACGGCATACGTCCCGCTGTGGTGGCATTGATTGCCGTTCCCACGTTTACGCTTGCCAAGAGTGCGCATATCTCCTTGGCAAACTGCTGGATTCCTATTATCTCGGCACTTCTCATTTGGGCGTTGCATGTCAATCCCATCTTTATTATTATCGCCGCAGGGTTAGGTGGTTATCTATATGGTGTTTTCCTAAAAGACTGACGACATGATTTTCATTTACCTTTTCATCACTTTCTTTGAGATAGGACTCTTCGGATTCGGCGGCGGCTATGGCATGTTGTCGCTCATACAGACGGAGACGGTCGTACATCATCAATGGCTCACGTCGGCAGAGTTTACCAACATCGTCGCCGTGTCGCAGATGACCCCTGGACCCATCGGCATCAATTCCGCCACCTATTGCGGATATGCCGCCGCGCAACATGCGGGCTATTCGGGCATGATGGCTGTCCTCGGCTCCGTCGTCGCCACGTTTGCCCTCGTCTTGCCCTCGCTTATCCTGATGATCCTCATCAGCAAGATGTTCCTCAAGCATGTCAACTCGCCCATCGTGCAAAGCGTGTTTGAGGGATTGCGCCCCGCTGTGGTGGGATTGCTTGCGGCAGCTACTTTGCTCTTGATGAATAGCGACAACTTCTACTCATGGACGCAAGAACCTTGGAAGTTCTGCATCAGCGTCTTCATCTTCCTCGCCACTTTCGTCGGAACTATGTTCATGAAGATCAACCCCATCAGGATGATTGGCTATGCGGCGTTTGCTGGTTTACTGCTGCTTTATTAGTTTTGGAGTTCAAGGAGTTCAGGAGTCCAGTAGTTCAGACAATACTCCTCCAATGGAAAAGCTAATGTCTGAACTCCTTGTAGCTCCTGAACTCCCTGTAACTCCCCGAGAATCTCCCCGAGAATCACCTGACCGCCCCGTCTTCGTCCACGACCCCGTGATGGCATTCGAGGATGGTACGTATTATATGTTTTCCACGGGAAGGAAGATACAGAGGATGACCTCCACCGACAGAAAGTCATGGACATTTCATCCACAAGGTGCGATGGACACCATCCCCGCATGGACGCAAGCGGCGGTGCCAGGATTCCGCGACCATGTTTGGGCTCCCGACATCATCTATTGGCATGGCAAATGGTGGATGATGTATTCTTGCTCCACCTTTGGTAAGAACACCTCCGCCATTGGTCTGATGACAACTCCGTCGCTCGCCAATCCGAAATGGGAAGACAGGGGATGCGTCGTCAAGAGCAATGCCGATGACCATTATAACGCCATAGACCCCAACATCGTCATCGACGACAAAGACCAGCCGTGGCTCACTTTCGGCTCCTTCTGGGACGGCATACAGCTCGTCAGGCTCGACACGTCCATGCACGTCACCCGTGGCGCGAAGCCCAAGACTATCGCTCGACGCTATGGGAGCAAGATGCCCGCACTGGAAAACCCCACCTCGAAATATGCGGGCGTGAATGCTATTGAGGCACCTTTCATTTTCAAGCACGATGGGTGGTACTATCTCTTCGCCAGCTGGGACTACTGTTGTAGGGGTGAGAAAAGCAACTACCGTGTGGTGGTGGGACGTAGCAAGAAGGTAAGCGGACCTTACCGCGACCACGACGGCAATGACATGCGAAAGGGTGGGGGAACACTCATCCTCGAAGGCGACAAACAACAGTTTGAGGCGGCAGGGCATTGCGCAGCATACTACTTAGAAGGCAAAGACATCTTCATCTGCCACGCTTATAGCATACCCCTACACGGGCAAGCCATACTCTTGCAGAGGGAAATCAACTGGACACCCGACGGATGGCCTGAACTGTATTAAAAGGCGTTTAATTCACGTCTGCCAATGCTCCCTTTTCATGAAATGAGTATCTTTACAGAAAAAGGTTTACCATGATGGTAGGCTTTTTTGTCTATCTAATAGTCAACACCCATTTAGCTGCTATCTGATTGAATAATTGTATATTACGAAAAAATGATTTACGGGTATGTCTTGTTTATTAAGATAATGGCATCTATGCCTTTTTTGCTAAACAATAAAAAAATGAAATACTTAATAAACATTTTTTCAAAAAACAGTCTCCAAATTCGTATTATTTTTGTAATTTAGCAACCGCATTCTGAAAGGAGTGCAAAACTTAATAGGCTCTGCATCCTCGAATCACCACCTCGACATAAGGAGCCACATATTACAACTTTAGAGCGTGTGCGCTTAGCGCAGACGTTTCTATCAAAGTTGTAGAGTTTGTGGTGAACTCTGAGGATGCGTAGAGATGTTCTGCGCATTTTTTTGTTGTAGGTGGATGCAATTGTAGAATAGTTACAAACTTAAAATAAGATCAAAATGAAAAAATTACTTTATTTTGTATTTGCATGGATGCTGTCACTTGAAGTAACAGCGCAAACAAGAAATGATTCCATTATCTTCAAAGTTAACGACAATGGGGTCTTTAAGACAGAAACTGGAACAAACTACTATGTAATACCATTTGCAGGTAAAAAAGCGCATGACCTCTACAACGACATTCTTTGTCGTTTAGCAAAATTGTATAAGTCGCCTGAAAAAGTAACTGAAAAGATTGTTGAGGATAGTGCCATTATTGTAAATGCACAAGTAAATGAACTTGTTGAAACTAAAAGTAGAGTTAGAGAATGGTTTGATTTCTTCTACAGATTTGAGTTCAACTTCAAAGATGGCAAGATTAGAGTTAATGCGCCAGATATTATTGGTGGTAGAATCCGTATGGGAGTCAGAACTTTGCAACACGCATCATTCTATCCAAACAATTTTGTGCTAACAAAACTTATTAAAGATGATGCTAGGAAAGTTCCCATAGTAGAGAAATATTTGAATGACATTCTGACATACATCCTATATGGTAATCCTGAAGATGAAAATTGGTAATAATCACCTCAAATAAAATAAAATTATGAAGAAAAAACTATTACTTTATGTGTTGCTCATACCAACTATGAGTTTTGCACAGTTTTCGCCAACAATTCAAGCCTATTTCGATTTGGGCATGGACAAGTACAAAAACAAGTTTTATGGAGCCAACCTCATCGGCGATTATGCATTCACCAAAAGCGTCAAGGCTGGTATAGGTGTAGGTATTGGTGGAGCAGATATTTTATACTTTGAATCCAGCACTGGAGATAGTAGGGATGCTGCTACACTTATGCCCTTCTTTGCAGACTTTCAGTATAAGTTTAATGATGAAGGAATAGCACCTTATCTCAACTTGGATGCTGGCTATACTCTTGCCCTATCATCAAATATCAATAATCCAGGTTTGTTTATTTTACCTGCTTTTGGTGTGTCTTTTCCATTGAGTAAAGGAGCAATCAATTTGCAGATTGGCTACAAGTACCAGAAGTTTGAACACGACTGGTTTTATATTTCCAATGCTACAACTGGCATAAACGCCCATTATAGCAATAGCGGAAAAGAAAACACTTCATGTAATGAGATTGAATTGTCAATAGGTTACACATTCTAACAAATAGTGATTATGAATAAATACTTATTAATCTTGGCTGTTGTTATGATTACGGCGTTGTCCTGAAAAATGTAGTTCATCGGATGATAATGAAGATATGAATACATTGACGGCAAGCATTTCAATCTCATTAGCAATTAAGACAAAGTAATACTGTGGCTTTTTGTCTCTGAAACATGGTAAGCATCAACATTATATGACTTGATACTGGTTAAATGTGTGAACTTGGGAAAAGAGGCTTTTGAAATAGAAGACAAAGATAAAGAAAAAAGCTTTAAATAATCTATAGAAAATGGTTAAATTGCTGCAAATTAGGGGGTACGATTAGTTACATTCTAATTTGCAGTAAAAATCATCGGAAACCAATGGTAAGTCTTACGCCTCCTTGCCAAAATCTTCTATGGTTATCTTTTGCAAATTACTGATGATAGAAGATTTTAATTCTAACAACCCCATTATGTCATCTCTCACAAACTTCTCGTCACTCACAAATTTCGTGTGATAATTGCTAAGTTTACACTTTAGTTTAGATACAGACTGAGTTGTTTCACTATCTTCAGTTAAATTAAATAAACTAAGTTTTGATTTCAAGAAAGAATGAAGATACATATCAGCAAGGACTATAGGGCGTGCTAAAACTTCTTTACTAATAACAAACTGCAAGGAAGGGATGAGCGCTTCATTCAGTACTCTTTCAAAATTATCTATTTCCTTTTTGCGGAATTGCATTAGCATCAAATTCTTTTGCCCTTCGACTTCCTTTTCTGCTCTTTTGTCATCCAGAGCTGAAAGCTTCATCGATATACTAACAAATACAATGATGTTAACAAAAGTGAGGATTGGCATCAAAAGCCCATTAAAATAGCTCCCAAAATTTCCCCAGTCAGCAGAATTATATGAGAACCCCTCGTGGAATACCATCCAATACAAACCAAGAACAATAGATGCAGCCACCAGCAGTATGATAACTATTAAGATATACTTTTTCATAAATTCCTTTTATCAAATTTGTAAGGGAAATAGTCCTTATTTTATAAGATTCCGACTGCTATTACTTTCTAATACCTGCATCTGCTGAATTGCAATCTGGTTGAGCTTCACAAGTCTTTCTCTCTGTGTCACTCCTTCGTTGATAAGTACGGCATTGATGTTCTCCATGTTCGACAGGCATATCAATTCATTGATGGTGGCATAGTCACGGATATTGCCTTTCAAGTTTGGATTGGCTTCGCGCCATTGTTTGGCTGTCATTCCAAACATAGCCACATTCAAAACGTCGGCTTCCTCAGCATAGATGATGCTTGCTTGAGCAGCGGTGATTTCTACTGGTATCAGGTGGCATTTGATGGCATCAGTGTGAATGCGGTAGTTAATTTTTGAGAGTTCGCGTTTAGCCGTCCACCCCAATTGCTTTTGTTCTTCCTCCTTTAGCCTCTGGAATTCTTCAATCAAGTAGAGTTTGAAGGTAACACTGATAGCCGTACCAAACTCGAAAGCAATATCCTTAAAGGCATAGGTACCGCCATATCGGCCTTTCTTGACAATGATACCAATGGCATTCGTCTTCTCAATCCATTCACTCACGCTCATGACAAAATTCGGTAAACCTGCTTGCATCCTAAAGTGGTCAAATTCGACCACTTTAAAATTCGGGTTATGAATCATCTCCCATGTCCCAAGAAACTCTATCGTGTATCTGGTGCGTATCCAATTTTTGATGATGTCGGCAGCACGGCTTTCGCTTTGCCTGCCATTAGCCATGTCTGTGAGTGATATATAGTCCTTGTCTTTATGCGACAAGACCGTTATCTCTGTATTTTGGACAATTATCTTTGCCATAAGTAGTACAATTATTTGTGTTTGTGCAAATTTAGATAAAAATCTGGGATTTATAAGCCAGCCGAGATAAAAATGTGACAAATTGCCCCGAGTTGGGCCTTTTGCTTAAGAAATCAAGGCGCACATACGCCCAATCCTAATCTTTCCGTGCTCCAAGTCACAATT
>JAFYZV010000140.1 GCA_017548525.1 Prevotella sp. | reverse complement strand
ATGCCGCTTCGTTGCGTCCGCACGTCGAGGCCTGCCACGGTGGCGAGTATGCCTGCGAGTTCTATCTTGATGCCAAAGAGAAGAAGTACATCGACGAAGCTGGCGCTGCCAACTTCTTCGGTATCAAGGACAATACCTACATCACGCCTCAGAGCAGTTCCATCCTGCCTTCCATCACTAACAAGAGTTTGATGCAGATTGCTGAGACCCTCGGCATGAAGGTCGAGCGTCGTCCCATCGCTGAAGAAGAGTTGGCCACCTTCGAGGAGGCTGGCGCTTGCGGCACTGCTGCCGTCATCAGCCCCATCTCCCGCATCGACGACCCCGAAAACGGTAGGTCCTACAAGTTCGGCGATGGCAAGCCTGGCCCGTGGAGCGAGAAGCTTTACAACAAACTCCGTGGCATCCAGTATGGCACTGAACCCGATGAATTCGGTTGGATTACCATCATCGAAGGCCTTTAATGAAGTTCTTTCGAGAAAAGAATGAAAAAATGCGTCACAAAGTGGCGCATTTTTTTGATTAATATGTATTTTTGTGGCGGAAAACAATAATAATCAATAATTAAATAAGAGTAATACTATGAAAAAACTTACAATCGCCATGCTGGCTTTGCTGGCTTTCTCTTTTTCAACGAAAGCCCAAGTGTATGTCTCGACGGCACCTGCTCACAGGAACGTTATTATAGAAGAGTTTACGGGTCGCAACTGCCCTTATTGTCCTGAAGGTCATGCCATTGCCAACCAGATTACCGCAGCCAATCCTGACAGGGTTTTCTGTGTGAATCTTCATACTACAGGCAGTCTTTCGCCGACGACATTTCCTAATCTCAACACGTCCGTATCTACATCCATTTGTAATGGCTTTTTTTATGATGGCATTCCCTCAGGAGTAATTAACCGTAGTACTCCAGATGCCCAAAACAGAGGCACTTGGGCGAACCTTACCAGCGCACAGTTAAGCCAAACGGCTGAGTGTAATGTGGCAGGTATGGTTATCGTCAATCCGATTACGCGATTGGCTACGATTACCGTTGAAGTTTATTATACTGACAACAGCAGTGTAGATGAGAACTATCTTACGATTGTCATGTTGCAAGACAGTATTATGGGCGCGCAGTCGGGAAGCAGCTCCAACCCCAGCCAGGTTATTGGCAATACGTATTGCCACATGCACACCTTGCGCGACATTATCAGTAACAATGTTTGGGGCGATGCCATCAGTCCTACCACGCAGGGTACTTTAATCACGAGAACGTATGAATACCAAATCCCTGAAACCATTGGAAGTCCCAATGGCGTTTCGGTCGATCTCAACAATATCCATTTCCTCGCTTGGGTCTCTGAACGCTCCCAAACGTATGATTATCTGTACCAAGGACAGCATTATTATTTTACGGCGGCTCGTCCTATCTTGAATGCAGGGGAACTGGAATATATCCAAGGTGTTGATGCTCCCATTTATCCTATTGTCGCTGGCGTTAATATAGACGGATTGTATGAATGCACGCAGTCGAAAAACATCGAAATTTCCATACAGAACATTGGCACGAGTGCCATCACCTCGATGGACATTGCTGCAGAATATGGTGGTGAGACCTACAATACTAGCTGGGAAGGTGACCTTCAGCCTTTTGGCAGGGAGAAGGTTGTGATTCCGGTGACAGCTCCTTTTGGCACCCATGATGTGGTGACATCGATTACGTCGGCTAATGGACAACCTTACAGCTTCACCTCAACGAGTTCTGTCACCAGCCTCGAATGGTCCAACCTTGAAATCGAAGGCGAACAGGAAACGCTGAAACTGATGTTGATGCAAGATAAGTTCGGTAACCAAATCACTTGGGAGTTTACGGCTGCTGATGGTACGGTGTTAGGCTCGGGAGGCCCATACATGATTCTTGCGGGTAATAATGCCACTCAGATTCATGTTGAGAATGTCACTGTTCCGGTAAATGAATGTGTGAAATTCACCATCCGTGATTCTATGGGTGATGGCATTTGCTGCAGTAATGGCAATGGCTATTACATCGTTAAGGATAGCCACAACCATACGCTCTTTGGCAATAATAGTAACGGTGATTTCGGTGAGGAAGCCTCTCACATGCTTTCGGTCAAGGCAATGGATGACGATGTGGAAGAAAATGAAGAACAAACGCTGAAAATCTATCCTAATCCCACATCGAGCGTGCTTTACATTCAAGTCGAAGGTTTGAACAGTCTTGAGGTTTATAATGTTGTTGGCCAATGTATCATGAAGAATGAGGTCAACGGCAATGTGGCTCAAATCAACACGGAGCACATGAATAGTGGTATCTATTTCCTCCGTGTCCATGCCAATGATGGTTCCGTACAGAGCCGCACCTTCACGGTGGCGCGTTAATCGAGTAACACACTGCAACGAAAAAAGTCGTCTCATTTTGAGGCGACTTTTTTGTCATTACGAGGAACGATGCAATCCAGTTACACAAGTCTTTTCTCCTTCAGCAACTCACTCATTTGCAATTGCAACTTCTTTGCTTCCTCGCCAGCCCTAATAGCAAAATCACTTCCATTGGAAGCATAAATAATGCCTCTCGATGAGTTGACGAGCAGACCACATTCATCGTTTAGGCCATTGTGCGCCACGGCCTGCAAGTCGCCGCCTTGAGCACCCACGCCAGGCACGAGGAAGAAATAGTCGGACAACATCTTGCGAATCTCGCCCAACTCCTCGGGATGGGTGGCACCCACAACAAACATCATCTGTTCCGAAGTGGCCCAAGTGGTGGCAGTTTGCAACACTTGTTGGTGCAGCATACGCTCACCTACATTCAGATATTGGAAGTCTTGCGAGCCTTTGTTGGAGGTCAAGGCCAAGAGGATGACCCATTTATCCTCGAAGTTGAGGAAAGGCTCCACGGAGTCTTTGCCCATGTAGGGCGCCACGGTTAGGGCATCGGCTTTCAGCGTGTTGAAGAAGGCCTTGGCGTAGTTGGCCGAGGTGTTGCCGATGTCACCACGTTTGGCGTCCGCGATGATGAAGATTTCGGGGTGGTTGATTTTGATGTATTGGATGGTGCGTTCCAAACTCTGCCAACCTTTGGCACCGTAGACCTCGTAGAAAGCCGTGTTGGGTTTGTAGGCCACAGCGTATGGTGCGGTGTAGTTGATGATTTGCTTGTTGAATTCAAAGACAGGGTCCTCAAAAGCCAACAGTTCCTGCGGGATCTTGTTGATGTCGGTATCCAAACCGACACAGAGGAAGGACTGCTTTTTCTTGATTTGCTCAAATAACTGGTGTTTGTTCATAATTTTATAATTGACGCGGGACACGGGACTGCGGGACACGGGACAAAACAGTCTCGCGTCTCGTGTCTCGAAGTCTCGTGTCAATGGTATTCATGATTCAATGTTTTCTTTCAGTCTTTCAGCGTTTTCCGCCATCTGCAACCTATTGATGATCTCATTCAAATCGCCATCCATAACGGCGGCAAGGTTATAGACCGTCAAGCCTTCCACGCGGTGGTCGGTGACACGGCCTTGGGGGTAGTTGTAGGTGCGGATCTTCGCCGAGCGGTCGCCGGTGGAGACCATGGTCTTGCGTTTAGCGGAGATGTCGCTGATGTATTTCTGGTATTCCATGTCGTAGATGCGCGTGCGCAGTCTCGACAAAGCGCGTTCGCGGTTCTTGGGT
>JAFYZV010000139.1 GCA_017548525.1 Prevotella sp. | reverse complement strand
AACACCCCATCTCGATGGGCAATACACCGTGTTTGGCGAGGTTATTGAAGGCTATGAAGTGGCGAAAAAGATAGACTTTGTCCGTACAGACGATTACGACCGCCCCATCGATGATGTCCGTATCATCCGTGCAACGGTCGTAAAATAATAACCCATCTTATGTTTATTGCCTATTCATAACCTTTAGAATACGGGTTTGACCCTTGAAAGACAGGCGGAGGAGGTAAATGCCTGACTTTATTCCTGTGAGTGGGATGCTATATTGTGCACCTGCGGCTGCCAAGAGATGAGCTTTCGTTGAAACGCATTGTCCTTGTAGGGAAACCACATCCACACGGACACGCCCGTTTTCTGGCACAGAGAACACCATGTTCCCATCCCGATAAGCAAGCGAGAGTTCCGTCTCATGCGTTAGGAGCATCTGCATTCCCGATGGTTGTTGGGGTTGGTATTCGTAAGGACCCAGGTCGCGGGCATCCCCCGTAATGTCCTGCCACGTAAACGGAAACTCGTCTTGCATCTCACTACGGAGGTCAAGACCACAATCAATGAGCTTGGAAGTATGCTTCAACCGCGCAAAACGGGTAGGCAACGAGCCGTCAACAGCACGTGGTGCCTTGGCATCCTCTTCCGACAGACTCACATAATCACTCTCCGAAAAGCCATTGGTCAAGGCATTGTTCTTCCAAGCATTCTTGGTATCGACCAACAAGGCATTGTTGCCATCGGTGAAATTGCCCTTGATTTCTATGCGTCCGAGACAAACATTATTATAAAAGGAGAACGTGGAAGCATCGGCGCAATCCTCAAACATATAATCATAACCATTGCCGAAAGCGAGACAATTCACCAACTTGATGCCTCCCTTATGGCTATTTTCATCGAAACCCTTAACCGAACCCGTCTTATTGTTGTTGAAAGCCACGCAACGCCAAGCCTCGTGAACGCCCTTGGAAGAGCCACCCGTGCCATTGCCGCCCAACTTGATACCATTGCCATTGCCTTGAAACGACCCATTCGCCTGTACCCACTTGAACAAATCAGCACGTCCAGATCCCCAAGCCCAACACTCGATGAGTTTCACGGCATAGTCTGTCTCATACAAGTCCCACGCATCATCGGCGTTATCCCATGCGCGGCAACGGATGAAACGGTTACCGATGCCATTGTGCATCTTGCATGCAAAGCCATCCGCGTCGCTCCCATAGTTATCCGCATCGCAATTCAGATACGAGTCGCAATCGATGATGTCATTGTATGCACACCACGAACCGTCGTTATTCGAGCCATGGCCAGAGGCACTGAAATCATGCCCAAACCCCAGTTGGAGTCCTGTATCATCGTTGTAACTGAATGTGCAACGCTCGATGACGTTGTGCGACCCTTCCACCTTGATGCCGTTGTCGCCCGCCTCGGTGATGTGTAAGCCATAGATATGCCAATAGTTTCCATTCAGTTGGATGCCTCGGATACTTACCTTTTTGGGTTGGTCCCTGAAGTTCAACACGGGAAATTCGCCAGGAAAAGTCCTGATGGTATACCATGCGTCGGGCGTACCCATCTTGTCGATGCGTACCGTGGTCTTCTGTCCGTCTTTCTTCATCGTGGGATAATACGTTCCGCCACGCATGTAGATGGTGTCGCCAGCAACAGCCTTATCCACCGCCATTTGCAGATTGTAGTAAGGATTCTCCCATGTGCCATCCCCCTTGTCGCTGCCCCATGGTGCCACATACCAACAATGCTCCACGCTATGAGGCCCATTCCATTCGATGGTGTCCTGTGGCTCGGGGTTGCCAGGATAATCCTCGCCGCCCTCGTTGCCACTAACAGAATGGAGAGAAATGGTGATGTCGTCCAAGTATATTGTTGCATTTAGGCATGTGAATCGTATATATACCACCGTATCTTCCGCAGCGGAGTTTGCCTGATAGCTACTCATACCGTAGGGTGTTGACGAAGAAATGGTAGATGTTCCTATCTCCGTCCATGTCGTTCCGCCATCGGTAGACTTCTCCACCAACAATTTTTTCCCACTCCCTGATGCACGATGCTTGAAGGAGATATTGCCTGGTTGATATAAGGCGGGAGAAATGAGATAAGCACCCGATGCGTTCATGGTTGCCCGCATACTATTGTTATCCTTTTTCCCAAACGCTCCCTTGATACGCCAAGTGCCAGAAGCGAGTGTCACCTGCGTTTCGGAAGAGGGAGCAGACGTGGGCATTCCCTTTTCAAAATCCTCTTTCAGTTCATTATCTGCCCACAAACTTGCAAAGGCGAGTGGCAGCAACATACAAAGAAAAATACGTTTCATGTGGATAGCTTTTTATTTCTTGATTTGCCTGGATTGATAAAAGATGTTGCAATTATACACATTTTTTCGCAAATATGTTGACGAATTATAAAAATAATATTATTTTTGCAGATGACTTATATGTGCCATACATGTCAACATTGACATGGTGGGGCGTAACCTAAACGGAAACAATAACCAAAAACAAGAGAAAATATGAGATTAGATGGACGCAGAGAAAGCGAGAATGTGGAAGATCGCCGTGGATTGAGTTCCGCAGCGAAAGCAGGTATTGGTGGCATCGGTGGCATCATCATGATTGCCCTGTTCACCTTGTTGTCAGGCGGAAACATCGGGGATGTGGTGACCAACGTCGTACAGAACGGTGGGTTTGGCGAAGTGCAAGAGGAGCAATTGGACGGGCAGCGTGAGTTTACCGAGGAGGAGCAACGCCTCGCCAAGTTGTCTCGACAGGTGCTGGCTGGCACGGAGGACGTGTGGTCGGCAGTGTTCAAGCAGATGGGACGCAAGTATACGCCGCCCACGTTGGTGCTTTTTACCAACCGTGTGAATAGTGCTTGTGGTACGGCTTCCGCTGCCGTGGGACCATTCTATTGCTCGGGAGACCAGAAATTGTACATCGACTTGAGCTTCTTCACCACGATGAAACAGCAGATTGGTGCTGATGGCGACTTCTCATACGCTTACGTGATAGCGCACGAGGTGGGACACCATGTGGAGAATCTGTTGGGAGTGCTTGGTCAGGCACACGCTAAGATGAACCAGGTGAACCAAATCTCCGCCAATAAGATAAGTGTGAGATTGGAATTGTTAGCCGACTATTATGCTGGTGTGTGGGCGCATTACGACAACCAGCAATACAAGTCCTTGGAGGAAGGTGACATCGAGAAAGCTATCGACTGCGCCCAAAAGATTGGCGACAACTACCTACAGAAGAAATCACAAGGCTACGTGCAGCCCGAGTCATTCACCCACGGCACGAGTGCCCAGCGCATGAGATGGCTCAAGCGAGGCATAGACACAGGTAACATGAATACTACGACATTCAATGTGAGTGAGAGTGAACTATAATAGTCGTTATCTACGAAATGAAAAATGGTTAGGGTAAGCATCTCTCTAACCATTTTTCGTTTCCATGACAAAAATATTTATAAATCCTTGTCGAAGATTTAATAAACTACGACGAGGATTTATAAATCTTTGACGTGGTTTTAATAATCATTGTCGTAGATTATACTTTATTTCATGGTTCAATAGTTATTTGAGGCATCACCGTGTTTTTT
>JAFYZV010000138.1 GCA_017548525.1 Prevotella sp. | reverse complement strand
GTAGTGGATAGGGGAATCGAACCCCTATGCCAAGATTGAGAATCTTGTATCCTAACCATTAGATGAATCCACCATTGTATGTATTTGATGTATTTGCGAAATCCTTGCGGAAGCTGGGGGATTCGAACCCCCGGTACGTTTACACGCACGGCAGTTTAGCAAACTGCTGGTTTCAGCCACTCACCCAAACTTCCCTTCCGTACTGGCATTAACTCTTTAATGCGGGTGCAAAAGTAATATAATTTTTCATTCCGCTCAAATAATCAGTCGGTTTTTTGCGGCTGATTAATCTTTATTAACAAAATTTCGCCTTATTGGTACATGTCATTTTCCACGAAGGAAAGCGGCATCAAGTCCTTCACGCTTTGGATGATATAAACGCCATTGGTGCCATAAAGTAAGATACGCATGGGCTGCTGGTATCGGTCTTCTATCTCAAGGATTACCTGGCGACATGCTCCACATGGAGATACGGGTGTTGGCACAAGCCCTTTCTCATTCTTTGCGGCAATAGCGAGGGCAATGATGGCTTGTTCTGGGAATTGCGCTTGGGCGGCAAAAATGGCGGTACGCTCGGCACACAAACCCGATGGAAAGGCTGCATTCTCCTGATTGGCACCTATCACTATTCGCCCATCTGCCAACCTAATGGCTGCTCCCACGTTGAAATGACTATACTTTGCGTATGAATTGGCTGTCGCCCCTATCGCCTTGTCAATGAGTTCGCGGTCATCAGCTTCCAGTTCCTCAAAGGAACAGAATGTGATATTGACTTCAATTGTTAGATTTTTCATGGTTGCTTATTGTTTGAGTCTATTTTTATTCTTTCAAAACACCCCACATCTGGAGCGGCATCACGCATCACGCCATCCCTGTCAAGCGGCAACGAAGTGTTGACATCTGCCTTGTCTATGGCAGCACTAATGCTATCAAGATGGAAGTCATACCGCTGTTGGGCATGGTCCACCAACACAAAATGCTTCCTTCCATACATGGTAGTGTCCTCGATGTCCTCGTACACTACCCCAACAAAATTCACACTATCTTCATTCGTGATGGCAGGTGTACGTATGATGCAATGGTTAAAATGATAATTGAAGGCGGCAGTATCACTGGGTTCTCCCATCATCTCATCATCTGCATAACCCGTGACAAGCGTATTGAGGCACGTGAAGGAATCCAATGGATATTGCCTTGCGCTAAACCGCAACGCCACACCCCGATTGGCATCAAAGGGATAGAATTGTGCCAGCGTGGTGTTATTGACCGTCATCCGTCCTCCTTCCACGAATAGGCAGTCGTTCAAAGTGTTCGTAATCTGGCAATTCGTGATTTGCGACTGGCAATGATTTGCCAACACGCCATATCCCTGACAGTTGTGTACTGTGGAAGAGACCAATGAGAGTGTCATTCGTTCCACGTCGCAAGAGTCTATGACGATACCGTCGAATGTGCTATGGATGTCCGTATAGCTGATGACATTGTCGTAAGAAGACTCATGAATATGAATTCCCTTCCATTGCCCCGATACATTGTCGTATGGCAAATAGTCAAACATACGGTCAATGCGGTCGCCCCTCAATACCACATTGGCATTAGGCGCACCATCACATATCAATTTTCCATAGACATCTATTCCCGCATCGTTGTGGAAATAGAGTGTGGTGCCTGCCCCAATCGTCAGTGTGGCAAGACTATCCACCACAATGCCACCATATATAATAATGGGCTTTTGGCTCATGATGATGGAATCCTTTTTTATCTCCACATGATTATATTGTAGGGCATCCCACGAAAAAGCCCTTAGATTGACACGTTGCACCACCCCACTCTCCAAGGTAAAGACGAGGTCATCTTCCAATAGTTTTGGATTATCCTCAAATGTCTGGGTAGATGTCAGTTCCACAAACACCCGTATGCTATCCTTGTTGCGTATCTCCACAGCGTTGATTTGGTAGCCATTCGTCGGTCCGAGATACGTACCATCTACGTTCACACGATAACCAGTCTGGTTGCCATGATCCAACCGAATGTTGGTGCAACGAATGCCATCTCCCGAGCGATTGAATGCCCAAAAGGTCTTGGTGACAGTAGGCACATTGCTGAACACAGTGTCTAACGAAACGGTATCGGTTGAGAATGTGAGCAAATTGCCCCTTGACGTGGTGAATGAGTCATCGTCGCTACATGAAAAAAGCATGAGCAAAGCGCAAAGAAACAAACAAGTCTTTAATAGTCTCATATCACTATAACGATAAAAAGGGCAAATTATTGTTAGCTACCTATTCTTATGACATTCACTCCATGGATGGGTTAAAAAGATGAATCCCAAAAGTGCGCATACGAGAAAAACCAATGCAACCAAGGCATCTGTGCCCATGTCTCCCAAGACATAACCCAAACCCAAGCCCAAACCAAGTCCTCCCTCCCATGCCAAGAA
Source organism: Prevotella sp. (assembly GCA_017548525.1). GTDB lineage: Bacteria > Bacteroidota > Bacteroidia > Bacteroidales > Bacteroidaceae > Prevotella. The sequence goes on along the minus strand of JAFYZV010000138.1, from coordinate 4,989 downwards.
ATAAGAACTTTGTGACGTTCCACGTTGGCAATGGAGACTAACCTGTATAAAATACAAAAGGAATCGTGACCCAATGATGCCCACCCCTATTCCAAGTAACACGGGAGAGAGATAGTTAGCGGTATGGGGGCGCATGAGAATAATGAAAATTGCCACACCCATCAAAAACATCCCCGTAATCGTCTCAATCTTGGAGGACATCTTGCCAAAAACAAACTTATCAGCCAGCAACGCCAAGAAAAAACCTAACAACATCAAGGCATAGAACTGCTCCGACTTTTGGTGTGCTATTACCAATCCCACAGCCACCGTCATCATCATCAGATTCACAAAGAGCAACCAACTTGATGGCAAGAAGAAACGGTCTAACCCCATAACCGACACCCCCTCCTCGGGTGTCTTGAAGGGAAACCTAACCAACAAAATCAACACAACTGCCAACAAGGCAATGGCTGCTGCCACGTCGAAAATCGAGAATCCACATTCCCAATGACCATGACTGATGACGATAGCCAACATAGGTCCCAAGGCGAGAGCAACCCTACTAAACCATGCCGTGGCATGATTGGCACTCGTGCGGTATTGAGATTCACTGACATCTATGATGAGCGTGCTACATAGCACCATTTGCGACAAGCCAAAAGTTGCACCCAACACAAATCGAACAAGCGAAAAGAACACCACACTTTTCGCTACAATATCCATCCACAACCTTCCATGCGATAACAAACAAAGCGAAAGTGCCATCGCTAATGCCGACACGATACACACCCTGTTGCGACGGTATCGCTGAATAAGCCAATTGCAGAATGGGCCTAAAGCAAACAACCCGATGGAATAGATTCCCATCACAACGCCCACACTTCCGGCAGACATCCCCTCCTCGCCCATCAAGTACTCGGGAAGCACGGGAATAAGCATATACACCGACATGGTGAGCAACAAATTGGCGACAACCATCACCCAAAACTCACGGTGCCAAAGATGTGTATGGACGGGTGTATTCTGCATAATCAATGGTCAATAGGATAAATGGCATTCACCAACGACTCGTAATCCAAACCGAGATAGTCCTCAATGACCATTTGGCAATAAGGGAATATGGACTCCTTAGGGTTTGTCGTGGAAAGACCAACAACATACATCCCCGAACTGCTGACAGACTTCAAGCCATTGAAACTATCCTCAAATCCCACACATTCCATAGGATGGCAACCCAACAGGGCAGCTCCTTTGAGGTAACATTCAGGTGATGGCTTACTTTCGGTAAACGACTCTGCCGTCAATATCCGGTCAAAAAAGTCCTTCACCTCGGGACGACTACGGTACACGGAAGCCATCTTCATACCATTGCTACTGGTAACGAGTGCCGTCTTCACCCCATGTTGACGCAAGTCTTCAATAAAGGGACAAAAGCCAGCAATATACGTAAACACCATGTCATGCTCAAACTCGTCTAACCGTCGCACAATATCGACTTGCGCCTGTTTGTCGTCAGCAAAGAATGCCTCCATGATCTGTGTCAGCGTCTGACCCTTGATGGCATTCTCCAAACCCTCCTTGTCTGGGAAATAACGTCGCATCTCGGCACCCCAAAAGCCACTATACTGCGGCTCGGTGTCGAAGACCACGCCGTCTAAATCGAACAACGCCGCTTTCAGCTTCATCATTCCACACCCCCTTCCTCAAACATTCGATCCATCATCTTAATGCCCTTCTCGGTAGAGAACCCACGTAAGAAGAGGAATATGATGTTGCGGAAAATATGCTGAAGATTGTATTCCTTATACATCCTTGACTCCATGACGAAACGGACTGCATCCTCACCAATGCGGGAAATGATGTCATAATCTACATCACTACGGAAATAACCCTCCTCGACACCCCGTTGGAAAAACGCAACAGCTCTCTTCTGATGTTCCACATGGCGTTCAAACATGTATTCCATCACCAATCGATACTTCTTCAAGTCCTCGAAGAAAACGGGATTGATTATCGATAGTTCTTTGAGTTTCAAACGATAAAACTCCATAACAATATCCAAGGAGTCGTTTCCTAACTGTTTGGAAAACGACTGAAGATGCAGTTCGCTCATCTCCTCCTCTTGTCTGACTCCCTCCAACACCAATGCCTGCTTGTCTGAATATATCTCATAAAGGGTTCGTTTGGAGATGGAGAGCAGGTGCGCAATGTCATCCATCTTCACGCTACGGATGCCTTTCGTCTTAAATTCCCGCATTGCAACCTCAAGAATCCGTCCCTTCAACTCCCTCCGATATTCCGTTGGATTGACCATTGTTCGCATAGACTCATTCCTTATCTTGATGCAAAAATAAAGAAAAATACTGATAATAAAAACAGAACTGCAAATATTTTCAATTATCAATTTACAATTCAATTTATTTTGGCTATGCCCGTAAAGCCTTTCGGCTATAGCCGCAAACCCTTTTGACTATGCCCGCAAACCCTTTTGGCTATAGCCGAAAGGTTATAAATGCGGCATTTGCTCCCACCAAATACCACATCTCGCCCCCCTAAACCATGCCTTTGCGCCATGGAAACACATCATTGGCAATAAATGGTTTCATTTTCATCATATCATTGCGCGTAGAAACAAGCATGGAAACATATACATCATGGGATAACTTTTCATGTAAAAACGTAAATAATTCACAGGAAAGCATACACTATTGCCGTTTTTTTATTACTTTTGCTAACAAATTACTTTTAACCCTGTGACATTATGGTGAAGATAACAAAAGAAGCCGCTCTCGAATACCACCAGAGCGGACGGTCGGGAAAGATTGAGGTGAAACCGACCAAACCCTACAGGACACAGACAGACCTCAGCCTTGCCTATTCACCTGGCGTGGCATACCCCTGTTTGGAAATCCAGGAGAACCCCGACGACGTATATAAATATACCGACAAAGGAAACCTTGTGGCGGTCATCAGCAACGGCACCGCCGTATTGGGCTTGGGCGACATCGGAGCGATGAGCGGCAAGCCCGTCATGGAAGGCAAGGGTCTGCTCTTCAAAATCTACGGAGGTATCGATGTTTTCGACATTGAAGTGGACGAGAAAGACCCCGAGAAGTTTTGCGAGGCAGTGGAACGCATCGCCCCCACTTTTGGCGGTATCAACCTTGAAGACATCAAGGCACCCGAATGTTTCTACATTGAAGACCGCCTGAAACGCACCCTCGACATCCCCGTGATGCACGATGACCAACACGGCACCGCCATCATCTCCGCCGCTGGATTGAAGAATGCCCTTGAGGTAGCGGGCAAAGACATCACGAAAGTGCGGATTGTGGTCAACGGCGCAGGTGCTGCCGCCATCTCTTGCACGAAACTCTATTGTGCCTTGGGCGCAAGGAAAGAGAACATTATCATGCTCGACTCCAAGGGAGTCATTACCAGTGACCGCGAAAACCTGAATGAGCAGAAGAAACTTTTTGCCACCGACCGACGCGACATCCACACCTTAGAGGAGGCGATGGTGGGCGCGGACGTGTTCGTGGGACTATCCAAAGGAAACATCCTTACGCAAAGCATGGTGCGCTCGATGGCAGACAAGCCCATCGTGTTTGCCCTCGCCAACCCCGTACCCGAGATTTCATACGAGGAAGCGATGGCAAGTCGCCCAGACGTATTGATGGCGACTGGACGCAGCGACTATCCCAACCAAATCAACAATGTCATCGGTTTCCCATATATATTCCGTGGGGCATTAGACGTACATGCCAAAGCCATCAACGAAGAGATGAAGATGGCTGCCGTCTTGGCTATTGCCAAGCTGGCTAAACAGACCGTGCCAGAGGTGGTCAACCAAGTGTACCACGTCAGCGACCTGACCTTTGGTCCCAACTATTTCATTCCCAAACCTGTAGACCCACGGCTCATCACGGAGGTGTCGGCGGCAGTTGCAAAGGCTGCCATCGATAGTGGCGTTGCCCGCAAGAACATCGACGACTGGAATGGATACAAGCAACACCTGCGATTATTACTTGGTCAAGAGACAAAGCTCACACGAAACCTCCATGCCACGGCAGCCCAGCACCAACAGCGCGTAGTGTTTGCCGAAGGTGAAAACCAAACCATGATGAAAGCCGCCGTGAAAGCCAAGCAGGAAGGCATTTGCCATCCCATCCTCTTAGGCAACCCCGACCGTCTGCATAGGCTTGCCAACCGACTCAAGCTTGACCTCTCCGGCATGGAACTCATCGATATGCGCGCCGACCAGGAGCAAGGACGACGTGCCACATACGCCAAGCATCTTGCCGAGAAACGCGCCCGTGATGGCTATACTTTCCAAGAGGCATACGACAAGATGTATGAGCGCAACTACTTCGGAATGATGATGGTGGAGACTGGCGATGCCGATGCTTTCATCACGGGTCTATACACCCGCTATTCCAACACCATCAAGGTGGTGAACGAAGTGATAGGCATACGCAAGGAGTTCAAGCACTTTGGCACGATGCACATCATCAACTCCCCCAAAGGCACACTATTCCTCGCCGACACGTTGGTTAATGAAGACCCCGACACAGAAACGTTGGCAGATATCGCCAAGTTGAGTGTCAACGCTGTAGAGTTCTTCAACGAGAAACCCGTTGTCGCACTTATCAGTCATTCCAACTTTGGCAGCAGCATCATGCCTGGGGCAGAGAAAGTGAAAAGAGCCGTGGCAAAGGTGCAAGCGGAGAATCCCGACTTGGCGATTGACGGGGAGATGCAAATCGGTTTTGCGCTCGACAAAGAGTTGCGTGACAACCTCTATCCTTTCTCACGGTTGAAGGGGAAAGATGTCAACACCCTCGTATTCCCCAACCTCACCTCGGCACGTTCCAGCTACAAGATGTTACAATCGTTGAATACCGACGTGGAAATCATCGGTCCCATCCAGATGGGTCTCAACAAACCCATTCACTTCGTGGACTTTGGTGCCAGTGAACGCGACATCGTCAACATTACTGCCGTGGC